>CAYTCW010000008.1:2005-55734 GCA_964436235.1 uncultured bacterium | reverse complement strand
ATCGATTACGTTACATCAGAGATTGAAATTGCAAACGCCGATGTTTCGCTTCCAAACCAGAAAGTAACGCTTATGCACGAGATCGTTCACGCTATCACTCAGGAACGCGATATAATCTGGAAAACGCGGCCTGGGCCGGAAATTAAACAAAGTTTTCGCGGATATTATAATTTAGTTCTATAACATTCGATAACAGCCGCTTTTTTTGTCCTGTTTATACTTTTGGCGTTCGCTCCGGATATCGGCAACATCGAGATATTCGCAATGGCGGCGATTATACGTTAATTATACGTCAGTAATAATATAAAACTCCCGAAACCTTGCGATTTCAGGAGTTTTATATTATGCGGAGAGCGGGACTTGAACCCGTTAAATTTGAGTTAAACGCATTATAACGGATTGCCATTGACTTCTATTTATTTTTGTTTTATAATACTTTTGAGTTAAATTGACGGACATAAAAATCCATTGATGCCCGGCGAGAATTTAACGCAAATTTAACGCAATGTGAGGAAGGTAAATGTCTATTCGTTTATATTGCCGAAAATGCCGTATCGCTTTCGATCTCGACGCTAAAAAATGTCCGAGATGCGAAAAAGTCATGGATATCAAAAATAAAGACTTTCGGGTCCAGGTTATGTATAATAGAAAATCCGTATCAAAAATTGTTACCGGAAATATAACGCTTGTCCGCGAGCTCGAAGCCAAAATAAAAACGAAGCTCATTGAGGGTACCTATAAAGACTCACGCCAGACAGACCCTACCCTGAACGAAGTCTGGGAAGAATACCTGAAGGGCTACAAGGCACATGGCAAAGCCTGGCGCCGCGAAGAAACGCGCTACAATAAAACCCTGCGCGACAGGTTCGGAAGTAAGCCGCTAAAGGCTATAGCGCCCTTCCATATCGAAAAAATGATGATCGAGCTGAAGGGCACCGAAACGCGCTATCATCAGCCATACAGCCCGAAGGCTATTAAAAATATCGTCGATCAGCTGGGTCTGCTGTTCAATTATGCTCACCGCCTTGGAATCTACGCCGGCGAAAATCCATGTCATAAGGTCAAAAAACCGAAAATCAATAACGAAGTTTTGAACGTACTGCCGATCGAAAAAATTCAAGAGCTGCTGAAATACCTTGAAATATACCAGCATCGGACCACAGCCAACCTTTTGACGTTCTTGATCTTCACCGGCTGCCGCTTAGGCGAAGCGCTGAAGCTCGACTTTGCCGATGTTAATTTTAACGACCGTATAATTCGCCTGCGTGATCCTAAAGGCGGCAAGGACCAGTTTATTTATCTTAATGAGGGCGCATTTCAAGCACTTCAACGCCAGCACCAAAACAAAAAAACGGATAATGAGATCGTTTTTCCGGGAGATGATGGCCAGCGAAAGAATAACATAGGTCGTCGCTGGGCATCTATCAAAGTAGCCGTCGGCATTCCGGTAAAGTTCCGCTGCCACGATCTGCGCCATCAGTTCGCATCGATGCTCGCATCGAGCGGCGAGGTCGATCAATATACGCTACAGCGTCTTTTGACGCACAAAGATTTCAAGACGACGCAACGTTATGCGCATTTATTTCCTCAAACCGTCCGAAACGGCGCGGCGGTAGTCGATAAAATTTTATCCGACAAATATGATGAAAACGATCCCAAAATAATTAAACTCGCATAGTTCAACCGAAAAATAAGTTTGGCCACACCGACGGCCATGTTAAAAACAGGGGCGTTCGAATTTCATCGAAAGCTAATATTTTTATATTCCGCTTGTCTGTAGGCGGAATTTTTTCTTAAGATTTTTTAGGCCGATTAACACAGAGGTTAAAGCCTGAAAGTGATAATAACTAATACTGTTTTCAAAAGTTATCCACAGCTTGACTTAATTTTTTTAGCATGTTATAATAGGCGTATAAAGTTCGAAAATATTTTCGAGAAACAGAAAGGCCGGCGGTCGCGACGCGAGGCCATAGAAAAGAAAAACACAAAAGGTTAAAGGTGAAAATATGAAAAAAAAATACATCGCTCAGGTTATAGAACGACGCGGCCGAATTACAAGGATAAAATTTCCCGACGGTCTTATCTGCAGTATTCCAAATATTGATTACCCTATCGGAAGTAATATTTATCTGGATGTAGAAACAAAAGAATAAAACGAGTGGCCAACTCGCAAAATAGGCCACCACATAAGATGGTCAAAAACAGACTTGAAACTATATATAACGAATATATGATAATCATATATTTTATATACTCTGGAAAAGGTATTAAAAAATAAAAATAGCCATGGCAGACATGGCCACACAGAAAAAGTCAGTCTCCGTTTCAAACGAAACCGCCGCTGATCTCAATTAAGAGATTCGCGGCGGTTTTTCTTTTTACTTGCTTGGTTGCGATGCTTTGACAATTACATATTCGTTTTTCCACAACAACGTTTATATTTCAAACGTCGTCCTTCAGAATTTAATTTGCCACATGGGCAAAGATCGTTACGACCAATTTTAGGATGGGCCTCTGGTTTTAGCGTACCAATTTCTTTCAACTCATTAACAAAATTGTAATTATGCATCGCAGGCAAGCAAAAATTTACACACGTTTTACCTTCAGTGTTTGTTATTGAAAAATCTCCACGACAAATAATATCCATGCCTATAATGGCGCCAAAGGAATCGTCAGTTCCTGGGCACTCTATGACTTGAAGCATTGGAACTCCAACATTGTTAGGCAAATAAACATTAACCATATAAGCATTAGCTGGGCTTGTACCACCAGCATGATTGACGTTAACGGTGTTAATAGGAATAAGACACAATTTTTGGGCGGTCTCTTTTGTAATTACGCTACTTGTAGCGCCAGTATCCCACAATGCTTTTACTTTTATTGGTGGTGTTGGTGGGCCTTTAGGATGATCGTCAGGATCGAAAGCCTGAAAAATATGAAGATCAGTAATAATTCTATTAGTTAAGCCTGGGTATTCTAATCTAAATGCATGAACTCTTGGCGGAACAATCATTAAAATTTCACCACATTGGAAGAAATAGTTACAGTATATGCTTCAGGTCCTGGGATGCATTTTTGGAGCATGAAATTACCCAAACCAAAATTTTGGGTTCCAAAATTATAGGCTTCTTTATTATTATTAAAAGTTCCTACAACTTCGTTCCCGCGAATAATTAAAATTTTATTATTATATTTTTTTACCAGTTCATCTTGATGAGCTTTAAAATAATTAAATTCAGTTTCAAGCATAGTTTTCTCTCCTTATACCTTAAAACACTAATTTGATTATACTTTCTACTCTCGATTATATATTAACACATTTAAATATAGAAGTCAAATGAAAGTAAACGAAATCAGACTTAAAGGTTAAAATCAATTAAAAGAAAGGAAAATTCAAATGTTCGAAAGTGTACGTTCAAAATTTACCCCGTATTTTAAAACCCAGCTCGGCGAGCTCTATAACGCCGACTGCATAGAGCTCATGAAGGCAATCCCAGATAAGACGATCAGCCTGATCGTGACAGATCCACCCTGGCTGACCACTAACCTCGACTTCGATAAGACAGATCTTGACTTCCGAGCGATCTTCGTCGAGTTTAAACGCATATTAAAAGATAACGGCTGGTTCTTCCTGGTCGGCACGGTCGAGATGGCGCACGAGGCATTAAGAGCAGGGTTTAAAAGGAAGTTCGAATATATATGGGTTAAGCCGAATTTCGTCCCGGCGTTCGGCGCCGTTAAGCCGGCTTCGAAGCACGAAATAATATACGCCTTCCATAAGCAGGAACTCAAGCGCGTGAGCCTTCTGCCGTTTAACCGCAAGGACATCATGACGGCCGGCGCGCCGTATCATGTGAAGGTTAAGTCCGGCGCGAGCCAGGCGAAGCTTACTCAGTACCAGGCACAACAGCATTGCACGCCGAAAAACAAAATAGCCACTGAGAACAAAGGAACGCGCTGGCCGGTGTCGGTCTTTACTTTCCGAACAAGTCTTCGATGCCGCGGGCGGAGCGCACGGCTCACCCGACGCAGAAGCCGGTCGGGCTCATCGAGACCATAATCAAGGGGTATTCCGGGCCGGAGTCGATTGTATTCGACGCCTTCTGCGGCTCTGGGACTGTCGCAGAGGTTGCCGAGTATCTCGGTCGGCCGTGGCTCGCCGCGGAGTTGAGTCCGGAATACTGCGAGATTACTGCGGGGAGGGTGAGTAAATAAAAAAAGCCACGCTGAGAAGGGGAAACCCATTTTTATGAATATTTTTTAAAAATTTTATCGTATTCGGCTTTTGAAATGCGACCATGTAATATTTTATTGAGAATTTCAAAAAACGATTTACAAAATTGTTTACATTCGTTTTTATTGATTTCGGCCCATTTTTGAAAAGCGATGTTACTTTTAATTCCCCAACATTTTCTATGTTTATCATACCAAGCTTTAAATTTGGGTTTATCCACATCAGAATCTAAATCCGCCTTATCAAGCTGTGATTGATATGTGCCAATAACAGCTTGTTTTGAATAGCCGGTAAAATTAGAATTCTTCCAAAATTGATCTGAATCTTTTAAGTCTCTAAGACAAAGATATAATAGCGTTTCTGGTCTATGATTTCCAGGCAAGATAATTAAATTTTCAATGTTTTTAGGCATTTTAGATCTTACATCTCCATCGACAACCATTAAAACATTTTTGAACTCTGGTACTTTAAGGTATGCAATACTCGCTAACGTACAGGCACTTATAGATTTTAACGTATGAAGTTTAAAATATTTGTTAAGCGAATTGCCGATAATTCCAAAAAACATTTCTTTTGTTATGTTATCTTCAAAAATATATGAAATCTTTGAAACGGTTTTGGGGATTTTGGGTTTGAACTGAACCGTTAAGTTATTTTCTATTTCTTCAAACGAACTAAAACCACTATCAACAATGCCGTTATCTTCTCTTTTTAAATATATTACTTTCACATCTTTTCTTAAACTTGACTGAAAAGCATGTTTAAGCAAAAACATCGAGTGTGTTGTAGCGACAATTTGCAATTGATACTCTTTAGAAACTTCGGATAATAATTCAAATAAACGAATTTGGGCCCAAGCATGTAACGTCGAATCGATTTCGTCAATTAAAATTAGCCCACCTTGATATTTTTGTCCCAAATCTTTCTTAAGGCGCTTGAAAGAAAGAACGGCGGCTAAAATTTGACCAAGGTTATCTTGCCCAGCAGATAAACTTTCACCATCATAATCGCAACCGGCAGCACTAAGCAAATTTTTTTTTGCTCCAAAATCGGTTTTTATTTGTTCAAGCCGATGTTGCTCTTGATTTAGGAGTAAAATATCTTTATATTTTTCAGTAAACCATTCTTCATCTTGTTTGTCCATTCCTTGATGAAGCTCCACTGTAACTTTTTTTAAAAGCGCCATTGGCCAATGACGATTTAACCCAAAATAAATTACAGGATGCGGGAAATTGCCTTCTCCGGCTCCGCTACTTGATTTTGAACCAGGACTGGTTACAAATCGAATACGTGCAACTTTTTCATTGCGTTTTTTGGGTCGCGCTTGAGTCCGGATTAAAAGTCCATTTTTTATAATGTCGGGTTCGATACAATTACCTGATAAGTATAGTTTGTAAACATAGTTTTTTTGAATCGAATCGTGAGTAGTCGATAAGCGAAAAACATCTTCACAATCATATGCAAAAGGTTTTTCCGCTAAATCAATTTTTTCGGCCAAATTAATACCGTGATAATTACTTGTATATTTTGAATTGTCGGGTTTGCGTGCTTTTTCGCCTTGAATTACTCCAAACGAAAAAGGTTGAGCGAGCATGCCCAATAATGTAGATTTTGAAGTACCATTTTGACCTGAAATTAGAGTGATATTTTTGCCTATTTCAAATTCAATATTTTCGAATCTGCGAAATTTATCAATTTTAATTTTTGTAACTTTTATTCCTTCGTTAACTGGCATTTTGACCTCTTAAATTTTTGGGAATATTTAGGTTGCTAATTATTAATTCTTGAGCCCAAGATGAATTAGACACTGAGTAATGTAATCTTCTTTTGTAAACCGGAAATTTGTTATACAGATCAACTATTTCGGGATGGTCATCATAAGAAAGTAACCACGTTAATTTAGAATTAATGATTTTTTTTGAAAGTTTTTTATGATCGTTGTGACGATAAAAATTTAAATATAATAATTCTCCCTTTTTATAATAAGGAGGGTCAAAATAGACCATGATTTTTGATGTTTCTTTTTTAATAACGTCAATAAAATCAATCGCGTCGAGATTAAATAAATGTATCCGACTTTTTTGCTGTGCAATTTTTTTGATTTTAGAAATTAATACTTCTTTTTTAAATCTGGCGTCAATTTGATCTTTACCGGTTTGGTTAATGCCACCAATGGGGTTGGCCAATAAAATTCCGGCTCGATTGCATCGGTTAAGATAAAAAGTTGCAAAGCCAATTGAAAGTATATCTTTTTTAACGCTTTTATTGGTATATATTGCTTTTTGCTTTTTCCATTCACTGATTGTAATAGGGGTAAAAATAATTTTTTGAATAAATTCATCTGTTCTTTTTAAAATCGAATACCAAAAAGCATAAATGGAATAGTCGAAATCATTTAACCAAATATCTTTGACTTGATTGTTTAACAATAGCGTAATGGCAGCGCCGGCCCCACCCGCAAAAGGCTCTGCATAGGAACAGCCCGATAAATTATTTTCCTGGATTATTTCTGATATCATCGATGCGTAAACTGTTTTGCCGCCCGGATATCGTAAAGGGCTGGGAGTTCTGGGCATGGCGCCTCCTTGAATATAAAATATATTTAATTATATATTTAGTAGTAGCGTTTGTCAAGGGGAAATTTTATGTATATAAATTAAAGCGTCATTATATTTTTAAAAAAAACTTTTTCTTCAATTAACATAATTTATTCTTTCGAAATTTTATTATTGCCTTCGATTATATGCGATACCGCCAGACTATATTACTATTTACGATCATTGTCAAGTTCCCGCCGCTTCCCCGCCTCCCTCGTGTCTGCCGATCGCGCTATTCATAAAAAATCAAACGAATTATTTTCAATCCATTTTATTTTTGTGGGATCGTCTGAAATACAATAAAGCCTCCAAGCCTTTAGTAAATTTTCAAATGCTTCATCAGCAGTACTACCAAAGTTTATGCCTGGTTTATATTCTTTTCCTGAATCCGGTGCTTTAGGATAATGGCTTGAGAAGGCGAAAAAACGTTTATTATCTTTTACAAGTTTTATCGAAATGCTATCTCCCGTTTTAGTTTTTAATATAAACCCAAATGATACTTTGTTACAATCATTAAATAGATTTGAGTTATCATTATAAATTTGTTCCCATCCACTCATTACTTGTCTCCGCTTATTTTAATCTGTTTTTTTATTATTTTTTTCAATGTTGTTTAGAAAATTTTCTGCTTCTTCGGCCGTACACTTATATCCCTTTTTTCTTAATTCACAATTATTCATGCCGTCATAGAGTTTACGATCATTATAAAAACATTCATCTGCAGCTCCCAATCCGAGTGGGAGTCGAGAGAGAATTTCGCATATACTGAATTCACTATTTATTTGTAAATATTGGCATTTCGACATTTGTACGACTCCTATTTTCTTTAGTAGTTGCTGACGAGCATGGATTTCTTTACTCCCCGCGCTCGAACACATCAGGCGGCCTTATTGAGTTTAGACTTATGAGAAATTCCGAGCAGTGCGTCGATTGAAATATCTTCGTCGATCAGCGGCCAGTGAAGACCGTAACCGGAAGGCGATATAACGACGTTTGAGCGTTCAACGGTGGATGCGCCAG
The DNA here is from genome assembly GCA_964436235.1 of uncultured bacterium. GTDB lineage: Bacteria > Muiribacteriota > UBA9980 > UBA9980 > UBA9980 > UBA9980. Next base: position 47,883 of record CAYTCW010000008.1, on the reverse strand, counting down.
CAAGCCTTTTCGAAACATCTTCAAGTTTAAACTCTCTGGTTTGGCCGTCTATCGTGATTATCAGGCTTTCGTTTTCAATTTTCAAGTCAGTAATTTCATGGCGTTTATTCATGGCGGCGTTCCTCCTGAAATTTATTCCATTGAGTTTCTATAAATTCGAAATATGCAAATATGATCTTTCTTACATCGCGTTTGTCCTTCGGCCCCATATTATACGAATAATCTTCCTCGATGTCAATAAAATCGACGTTCAACCAGTATTTACATTCCATGTCGCCTTTCTGGCAATGAACATGAATCGGCTCGCTTCCTTCGTTGGAGTAAAAGAAAAAGCGCCAGCCGTGAATTAATAAAATTGTTGGCTCTACTCCCCGCGTTCGAACTCGGGGCTGTGTGATTTCAATCGTTGACAATTTTATATTTTTTTATTGATTAATCTTTGAAGGCACGACTGCTTCGGCTTGTTTTTGTTCAAGTTGCTGTTTTTGCATTTTTTTACCATAAACAAAAATACTGATTAGACCGCCTAAAGTAGTGCCACCAAATAAAGTGGCGTAGCCGGGGTGGCCGAGATGAGCAAAATATGCGGCGGTAACCATACCTGCAAGGCCGATTAAAAAACCAAAAAGAGACCCTTTATGCGCCAGCGAAATGTCCGATTCTATAACAGATTTTTCAAGGTGTTGACGATGAGCCGCCTGGGTTTCTGCCATTTTTAAAATACGATCGGCGAATCCGGGTTGAATAAGCTCAAATCGCTGTAAAATTTCAGGGGGCGGAATCGGCCCGTGATAAAAAGCAGATTGTTGCTGAATTAAATGTGGTTTGTTTTTGTCTTTCAAAATAGGGCTTTTGTTAGTCATTCCGATTCTTTACCTTTATTGATGGCATAAACGAGATCGTCGCCTACGCAGAGCCAATCGAGTTGTAAGGCGCGTATATCTGCTTCTTCAGGTGTTTTAGAATTATTATAAGAATTAAAGGTTCCGCCAATATCCATGGTGCGAGACATTCCACTGAAAAAAGAAGGCTCGTTAAATAAATAAAAAGTTCTTGTATGCGTCATAATGGCCTCCTCGTCTTTATTTTCATTAACATTATAGCACAACTAACTTGAAAATGTCAAGCCCGTTCTCGGTTTGATTGCAATGTGTAAAAAGCATATTTAACTTGCGCCTCCGTGCCTGTTTTATTTTTTCTTGACTATGTTTATTATTTTTCCCTCTACTGCGCCTTCTTTCCATTCGGTAGGTACGCTCGGCGCCAGGTAAAACTTTTCTCTTTCGATTTGCCATATATATCCAGGCTTTAAAAGTTTTTGCGGAGTTGTAAAGATTTTTCTTAGCGGATTATAGCTTTCTTCGTGAATTATTTTGCCGTCTTTGTCTTTAAAAAATATTACCACTTCAACGTCTTCTATTGTATCTTTTCCGTTATTTTTAAGTTTAAAACTTACGCCCGGCGTTGGTGTGCTGTATGAACCTTTACTCATTATGGCCTTTACGTCGTATAATTCAATTTCTGTCGTAATCGGTAAAACGGTATTTACTTCTTGAGTTTCTGCCGCCGATGCGGTTCCTATAAATAAAAATACACCCAAAACTATTATTAATAAACGTTTTAACATGGTTCCTCCGTTATTTTTCTTTAATTTCTATTACAAGTTTTTCTTTTAACATTGCCATTTTCAATAATTGAAAAGCGTTATTGCCGAATTTCAAATTATTCAAAGAAATTTTTGATTGATAATTTAAGAGTTTATAAAAAAGACCGTCGCTATTAGAAATTTCATAATTTCCAATGTAATATTTACAGTTTAAATCTAATGTTTCGGTTTCGCTATTTATTTGAGGACTGGCCACCAACAAGCAATAAACATTAATATCCCTGATTTTAAGTGCGATCAACATTTTTATTACCGACGGTTCAAATTCAAATTTTATATATTTAATTTCTTTTTGTTTATCGATTAATATTAACCCTCTATAATTTAACCAGGAATTGAATTCCAATTCTTTAAAATGAAATTCTATTTTAGATCCTTTAGATAGATATTCGTGAAGAGCGTTGAGATTGGCTTCGAATTGCTTTGCGTCATTAATATTAAGTTCGCCGGTTTCGGCTTTGCCGAACTGTTTTGGTACTTCAAATAAGGTCTTAACCTCTTCGGTTGTTAGTTTTGACAGATCTATACCATAATTAAAAAAATATTTTTCAACTTTCGAAAGTTTGCTATCTATTTCAGCCGCGGCGCATGCAGGACCAAATATTAAGAAAATGGCCGAAAGCAATATCGTTAACCACTTCAGCATTTTTACTCCATTACTATTTCAATTTTTTCTCGACCGACTTTAAAAGCTTCCGCAGCTCGTCGATCTCTTTTTCTTTATCGGCCGGTTCACGGCCAATTACGAGCCAATCGAATGATAAACTTTCGTCTTCGCAAAAGGCTATTAACTGGTCATAGGGATAGCTACCGCGAATTTTATGCTTGTTTAACGCTTGCTGGCTCATGTTAATAGCCGCCGCGACTTGCGCTTCGCTTTTTAAATTTTTATGTTGTCTTATTATCTCAATGATTTCAACTATTTTACGCATAAATAAAAATATTTTTAAAAATAACAACTTTTTGTCTTGACTTATAGACGAAAATTTGTTACAATAAAATTAACAACTTAACAACCCGTTAAACTACTTAACACGCTTTAGCCATAGCACAGCCGTTGCGTTTCGTTGACAACTTAATATGTCTTAATCCCTTTTAAATCAGGTCTATGTTATAAATTACGCGAGGCCATTGTGCAATACTTCTCAGGCGGCCTTTTTCAGAATATTAATTATGTTATCGCTGGTCATGGGCTTTGGAAGCAGATTGCCGTTTTTTTCATAAATTTCAGCGACTTCTTCGATAATTTCGCACAGCTCGGCGAAAACAGCTTTAGGATCGTCGCCGTGACAGCCGCCGTAAAACAGCTCAGGGCATGTGCCTATATAACAGTTGTCTTCGTCGGACCATTCGACTATTTTAATATATTTGTCGCACAATTTCATTTAGTTGCCTCCTCAATAGCCTCTTTAACTTTTTTCTCTTGATATATTTTAGCATCGTCACCGTTATTTCCTGAAATAATTACAATCGTTTTTGTTTTTTGATAAACAAATTTACGGTGGCTGCCTTTCCCGCCGTGGTTTACGAAACCGGCCCGTTCCAGATCGGTTATTAACTCTCTAATTTTTCTCGGCATTATTAAGCCTCTTTATTATTATTCTACTTCTTTTTAATTATTTTTTCAAGCTCCGTGATCCGGCGCTCGAGGTCGGATTCGGCGGCGGGCTTCTCTGGCTCGCGGCCGAGTAGGAGCCAGTCCAGCGAAACGCCCTCCCGCTCGCAGAAAGCGGCTAATTGCTCATAAGGATAAGAACCTCTTAACTTATGATGCGCTAACGCCTGCTGAGTCATGCCCAATATTTTTGCAACTTGTGTTTCAGATTTTAAAGATTTGTTTTCTCTCAAAATCTCAATTATTTCAATGATTTTGCGCATAATATTCCTAAAACTTTTTAAATTATTTCAAAAAGTATTGACTTTATTCCATAAACTTGTTATAATAAACATAAGAGCTTCACGAATTAACAACTAACTTAATCAAAAACCGATTAACCCCAGCCGCACTTTGCGACCTTTGAAAACTAAATACTTTCAATAACAACCACCACCAAACGAAGGAGGTGAATCATGCACGCGTTTTTAAAAGCCCTTACCGAGTTTTTACAAACTTTAACTTTTTATATTCGCGTTCAAACGCAAATCAAATGCAAACATTGCGGCAGGACATATGAACGGCTGACGATTACTAACAGTGAAAAAAAGAACTGCGATTGCGGCCTTCCTCTCGATGTTTAAAAATTACGTTTGGTTTGACCAGGTTCCGTTAGCCTAAATTGCTCTAACCTTCGTGCCACAATTTACACAATAATAGTGTTTGGGATTATAATGAGGTTGACCGCAAGTTTCTTTAGGGCATTTTAATGATAATTCTTTTCCGCAATAGCCACAAAATTTGTATTGAGAATCTAACGGATAAACACCTTTATCACAACTCGGACATATCGCAAGTTTAATATCTTCAGAATTTTTATGATTTTGTGCGAAATCTACAGCACTTACCATTAATATCCCTTCTTTCTTAATAATTTAACCCCGGCGAACGTAGCTCAATCGGTAGAGCCAACACGAAGGAATACCACTCCGACGACATGCTGGTTCGAATCCGGCCGTTCGCCCTTAAATTCAATACAGGAGGTAACCATGAAATTTATCAAATTTAAAGAAACCATTTTCAACGTTAACAACATCTATCAGTTTTGGATCGACAAATCAAGCATTATGCTTTCTACGAGCAAAGATACCTACTCTTTAGACTTCGCCAACAGCGAACTTGCTCAAAAGGCCTTCGTTAAAATTGCCGAGTTTCTTTCTTATTCTGGTTTTTCGGCCACGTCCGGCCCGCAAATAATGGGTTATCGTTTTTCTTCAGCTCTTCTTGACCTCGACCGGATCGAGTAACTTCTTCCCACACCAAGGAGGTTTTTTTATGTATATTTCATTCAACGATCACAATGGTCGAGCCACTATCGCTAAAATGATTTCAATTAATTGCGAATGTTTAAAAGCTGATTCCGAACCGCAATATAGAATGTTAATTAACGACGGCAAAGAAACTCATATAGTTATATTTCCTTCAGCCGAAAATTTAAAATCGGCAGCTTTTAAACTTCGCGACGCAATAATTGCAAAAGAACCCTACATCAGTTTATGCGATTTAGAATTAAAAACATAACTTAAACGAAATCGGCTCTAAACGTCGTACATTTTGCTGTATCTTTAATCATTCTATAGCCACAATAAACACAATGCTTGTCAGGTACAATAATTTCACGGCCACATTTTTGATTCGGGCAATGAGTAGAAAGTGATTTACCGCAAGAACCGCAAAATTTAGCGTCATAATCAACCAGATAATAGCTTTGTCCGCATTCCAGACAAAAAGAATATTGTTTTAACCCTTTTTTACTCATACTTTCATCACCTTTAATTAAAATAAAAACGCGAAAAACCCTCAACGAGGGCCAATCGCAAACTACCAATAATAAAAATGTACGTCGTGAAAAAAAGAAAGTACGCTTTTAGAAAAGAAAAACAATAATTAAACATATTATAACACAATTAAATAGCAATGTCAAATAAATAAAGCCGCGCTTTATAACCGATTAGATCCAGTAGCCATAGTGCGAAACATGCTTCGAAAGGTTATACGGCGCGGCCCGCTTTAAGGAGGTGACCCGTGAACAAGATTCTTAAGAAAATTCTCATCGATCGTAACATCAGCATGGCCGAACTGGCGAAAATGGCGAACGTCTCGCCGAACCACCTGAGCACGGTGGTTAACGGCCATGCGCCCGGTTATGAAATCCGCGAAAGAATAGCCAAAGCACTCAAGGTATCTTATGACCTTTTATGGTTAAGCGAAAACGAACCTACGGCAACGGTGAAGCATTAAACGAAAGGAGAGAATAGGAATGGGTAATTTAATATGTAGTAAATGTTCAGCCCCGTATTTAATGTATAATTCAAACGAAATACCGCGATATTGCTTATACTGCGGTGAAAAATTCGAAAGCCCTATAACTAAAAAAGTACCATTGAAATATCAATGCTCGACTTGCGGTTATGAAGCTAACGATGAAGAAAAAAAAATATCTGCAGATCATTTACGATACTGCGAAAAATGCGGCAGACATCTTTAAAAATTTATTTTTCCAACCCGAATAATAGCAAAATTAATCAAATAAAGGAAGGCCGCCCGCATGAGTTTAAACATCAGGCTTTATCATCTTAAACAAATCGGCAAACGCAAAAAGGAGGAATTACAGAATGAGCAGGGAAGAAATGGGAATGTGGTTGAAGGTAATCGAACAGGCGATGATCGACCGGGACAAGCTGAAATTAGTGGACGCATTCAAGAAAATATCAAAACGGATCGGATAACCGAAAAGGAAGGTGAACATTTAATGGAAGAATTAATGACTTTAAAAGAGATCAGCAAAATAACGGGGAAAAAATATAAAACTCTTTATTACTTCGCCTGGGAGCACAAAATAAAACCCGTTCAAAAAGAAAAAGTGGCGGGCAAATGCCCGGCCGGTATGTACGATCCGACGCCGTTTTTCGAAAAATACGGAAAATTAGCCCTGACTAAGGCCGATGAAGAAGTTTATCATCAACAAGAAGAAAGCGAAGTAATCCAGAAAGCATTCGAAGATCTTGAAAATCAGGCCGAGGAATTTCCTTCAATGGCTCCGCCGCTTCCAACATTAACGCCGGAACTTATATACGCACTCCGCGATGTCATCGGCGGGGAATTCACTCGAAATGTGCTGCGTAACAATTACGGATTAAATTACGAAGAATAACAGAAATCAATAAACTTCGTCATTAGAGCCTATATCAACCAGATAAAAAGTATCGTTATCAAAATCAGGGTCAATGACTATTCGAGTATCGTAATCAATCGTAATTGCGTAAAAATCTTCAAGGCGGCCGGTCAACTTATGAAAACGAAGCGCGGGCGCATAAGGGTTATCCCGGAGCAGTTCGAGCCTTTCAAGAATCTTCTTTTTAAGGTTCGGATGCTGAGCCAGAAACTTCTTAAAGCAACGTGAAAATGAGTCGTAAGCAGAAATTTTCGGCATTATATCTTCTTCAGGTCGTCAAGCGTCTTAAACTTCTTACCGGCTTTCCTATCGGCTCTGCCTTTAAGAGCGGCGCGGTAAATCTGCTCGCGGCGTTTCTCGCGGGCGCGGTTCTTCAGAATGTCGATGAGAACTTCAAGATCGTCAAGCTTCAATTTACTGGTCTCGTCAACGATGGATGCAAACGTCATAACTATCACCTCAGTTATATTCTATCACAACTTTAACCCTTTTTCAACCGCTCCATGGCTTCGCGGCCCTCGATGATCTTAAGGATAGCCTCGGCATCGTCCGGGTGCTCTTTAAGCCAGCGGGTTATACGGTCAACGGCGGGCGATGGCGGCGTGGAGGCGCGGCCAAGAAGAAGCCAGTCAGATGAAATATCCTCGTTTAAACAAAACGTTAAAATTTGTTCTGCTGGAATGGTGCCGCGTTTTCTATAGTTAAATAGAGCTTGCGGTGACATATTCAAAGCCAAGGCAATATCACTATCACTCTTGAATCCTTTGATTTCTTTTATCTTTTCGAGTATTTCAGAAAAATTTAACATAATTTCAATTTTTCGTTTAAAAACTCTTGACTTTTTTAAACGAATAGTTTAAAATTAAAACATAGTAACAATAAAACATTTTAACAACCGCATAGCGTCATTGAAAACTAAATAACCACCATCATAATAAACCCAAAGCGAGGTGACACCGTGAAAAAAAACATCGCCTTTTACAAGCTCCTGCTTGAAAAAGACATAACCATTAAGGAAATCGCCCGGCAAACCGGCCTGAGTATGAACTGGATACATAAAATCGCTAACGGCATATATCCAGGCCGCAACGTAAGGCCGATGATCGCCAAAATTCTCAAGGAGCCGGAAAACAAAATCTGGCCGGCTGAACTTAAAAAATAAAAAGCCGCGATACGTTTAAACGTTCGCGACCTATGACTTAATTATATCAAGATTTAAGGGATAAGTCAATAAAAAAGAAAGGTAAGATTGGGAAGGAGGCCGAAAAGAAATGAGTGAAATAAACGAAGACGAACCACTATGGCCGGGACACGAACCTTATCATCTCTTGGTAAAAGTCATGCTTAAAAACGCTTTAAAAAACCGAAACAAACATGAACCGAAAATAAATTCTTCGTCTTTTTTTAATTTAGAAAATTTCATTATTGTTTTGTTTGTTACAACGTTCTCTACAATACTTTCATTTTTTCTTCTGCAACCATTGCAAAGCAAAACGGCAATATTAACCAATGAAAAAGGCGAAAAAATTTATCAACTTATTTATAATAAATCACTCGACAAATAAACTCGATTTTATCGAATCTATAACTCGCGTTCTTGACTCGTCTAATACATTCAGAAGCGCTTCAATTTTATCTAATTCTATAGGTCTTTTGCACGCAACTGAAAAATCTAATGCTTTTTGAATTGCATTTTGGTAGTCGATCATTTTGTTTTTTACTGTTTCGGGAAAAATATGTTGGTGCATCGTAACAGACGTTACAAGAGTTTTATGATGCGCTATTAATTCATTAACGTCTTCATGAGTATCGTATAAGAATTCGGATATTTTAACAAACAAAATCCAACTTGCAAGCATAAACTTTTCGTAATATTCGATTTGCTGTTTGAGAACGATTTCTTTGTATTTCGATTTAAAAGATAAATGGAGGTTTTTTTCATCCCATTTGCTCTTTAAAAACAGAGTAATTAAAGTAATGGAACACGAAATTAAAGACGGAATCGTAACGGTGATAAGTAATTTGGTAGTTTCATCCATAATCAACCCTCACAGATAGTTTTTGATAAGCATAGCAAAATACCAATTAAAAAGGAAGGTGAGCCATGAAACCGAAAATCGACCCGAAGACTCGGCCCGTAATCGTCGGGCATAAGTTTACAGGATGGAATAAATTTTAATTTTAAGGATGGTGAAATTTAATTGAACTACAAACCAGTAATTCAAGAATTGCAAGGTACCGCAGAAATGATAAAACACAAAATTAACGATGACCTTCGTGAATTAGAGTCGTCGCCTTTTAATACGATCAAAGATGGTAAAAATAAAATCGTATTAATTACGCGCGTGATGGGTTGGCTTCAAATATACGAAATAGCGGCAAATGCAAAATCTAAAGAGGAATATCAAAAAAATCTCAAGGACATCGATGCTTATCTGGCGGAGTTCGAACCGCTAACGGAAATTAAATAAAAAGGAATGGTGAACGTAATGAAAAATCAAACGACTAATTTAGTCCCTTTTGAGTATCAGGAAATTCAGTTATCGGAATCGGTAGAAATTAATGGCAAACCTTATTTTACCAGAAAGGCAATCGGCGAGTGGCTGGGATACGCAGATTCGCAAAAAGCCATTGATAATATACTTGAAAGAAATCAGCATATTAGTGAGTTTTCAGTTACCGTCAAACTGAGGGCTACTGACAACAAGCGCTACGACACGAAAGTTTACGACCCTATCGGTTTTCAATTAATCGTTATGGAGTCCAGACAACCGCGCGCCGTCCAATACAAAGTCGCCGTCGCTCATCTCGTCCAGGCATACGCCGCCGGCCAACTCGGTCACGCTTCGAAATCTCCGCAGGACAGGTTAGAATCCGAAATTAAAAACAAAAACGCTGACGCTCGCCTGAAGAACGCAATTACCAGACAGGCAAAATTTCTCATGGAAACGGCGGAGAAATTTAGATCGTGCCTCGCTCCTGAATCGGTTCAATCGATGATCAGTCACGCAACCGAAATCATGATCGGACAAAAGATCATCGCGTTGCCACAAATCGAAGGCCCGGAATATACGGCGGAGCAGATATCACGGGAACTCAAAAAAGAAGGAATCGAGATATCAGCCAACATGATCGGACGCATATCAAACAAACTTGGATTGAAAGGCGAAGAACTAAAAAACGGCGATCCGCGCGTTACACCTTATGGAAAATGGATATTATCTAAATCGCAATATAGCAACCGTGAAGTTGCGGCGTTTGTCTATAACGACCACGGCAAGCAAACGGTAATGAGCCATATTAGATTAGCGCATCGTACGGAAGAACCCCAACGAAAACTTTTTGCCGCATAAAAAAAAGCCGCCAGAGAGCGGCCAAATAAAATACATCGTACCAGAAATATAACACGAAAGCATGTAAAAGTCAATAAGGAGTGAAAAAATATATGAATTCAATAGTTTTAGCGGACACTAAGCTAATGACACATCAGCAATGGCTCGATGAACGCAAAAAAGGAATCGGCGGCAGTGACGCCGGCACGATCCTTGGAGTTAATAAATATAAAAACCCCGTGGCATTGTGGCTTGAAAAAACCGGACAGGCCGAACCCGAGCCCGTCGGCGAACCTGCTGAATGGGGAAATATTCTCGAACCCGTTATCGCGAATCGTTTCGAATTGCTTACGGGAATTAAAATTCAGACTTGCGACGCCCTGCTTCAGCATCCGCAGTTTTCTTTTATGCTGGCTAACGTTGACCGCTTAATCGCGGGTGAAAGACGCGGTCTCGAGTGTAAAAACGTATCTCTTAGAAAAGCGCAGGAATGGGACGACGACGAAATCCCCGACACTTATTACGCACAGTGTCAGCACTACATGGCCGTGACCGGATATGAAGGCTGGTATATTGCGGCGCTGATCAACGGTAATCATTTCATCCACAAATACATTCCGCGCAACGACGAATTTATCCTGGCGCTGATCGACGCGGAACAGAAGTTCTGGTACTGCTGTCAAAATAAGGTAATGCCCGATTGCGAGCTTAACGCGGACGTTCTGAAAAAACTCTATCCCACATCGAACGGCGTTTCGGCTGTGCTTCCGGAAGATATAGCCGGACTCGTCGAAAAATACGAAGGCGCGAAGATAGTTTCGAAAGACGCAGATAAGCGCGTTGAAAGAATTCAGGTTGCAATATGCGCCTGGCTCGGTGAAAACGAACGCGCTAAATCACAGGACGGCAAACAGGAAGTTATCTGGTCCCAGGTGAACCCGAAACCGAAATTCAACGAGAAAAAATTCGCCGAAGATCATCCAATACTTTTCGATTCGTATCTGGAACCGGCGAAACCTTACAGAAAATTTTCAGTAAAAATAAAGGAGTAGTGATAAATATGGCGAACGTAAACGGAAATAACACGGCGTTAATGAATAAGGCACAGGCGGCGGCGGGAAACGCTTCGGCAACCGCTCCGACGATTAAACCTAACAAAACAATAAACGATTTCATAAAAGAAATGGTCCCCTCGATCTCGAAAGCGGTTCCTAAGCACGTCAGCCCGGACCGCGTAGCGCGTATCGCTCTCACGGCCATAAAGATTAATCCGGAGTTGCTTGAATGTGAACGCGACAGCCTTCTGGCGGGAATAATGACCGGCGCCCAACTCGGCGTTGAACTTAATACTCCGCTCGGCCAGGCATATCTTATCCCGAGAAAAAAAAGCATTAAAATGCCAAACGGCCAATGGATTAAAATAAAGTTAGCACAGTTCCAGCTCGGTTATCAGGGTATTATTGATCTGGCTTATCGTTCCGGCAGTTATCTCGATCTCTACTGCGAAGAAGTTTATTCGAACGACAGTTTTTATTACAAACTCGGTCTTAAACGCGATCTTGAACACAGGCCATGTGAAACGGAAGACCGCGGCGAACTTACTCATATTTACGCCGTATATCACACTAAAAACGGCGGTTTCGACTTTCAGGTCTGGCCGGTTTCGAAGATCACCGCGCACGCTAAGAAATATTCCGACCTCTGGAACGCCGATAAAGGCGAATGGGTTGGCGGCGATAAATGCGCCTGGGTAAACAATTTTATCGGTATGGCGAAAAAGACGGTTTTGAAAGCGCTGCTTAAATACGCTCCGAAATCAATCGAATTTGCTAAAGAACTCGAAACCGATGAAAAAATTAAAAAAGAAATCGCGCCGGATATGTTCGAAGTTCCCGCGCTTATGGACGAAAATCAGCCCGCGGCGTTGCTCGAAGGCCCCGCGAAGGCAGACGAAACCGAAGGCGCGGCCGAACCCCAAACAAGCGAACCCGAAACGAACGAATGGACGAACGAACGAATCGAAGCGCTCCTGGCTAAAAGTCACCCGCTTAAAACTATAATAATGGTTAAGCGATTGGCTCCCGCCGACTTCACTCCGATCATCATAAAACACGACGGCGATCTTAGAAAAATCGTTGATGAAATTGACGGAATGAAACAAAAACCGGCGCCAGAAAACAAACCCAAAGCGGCCGCGGCTGCTCAAACCGAAACAACAGCGACAACCGGCGAAAAAGCGCCGTTTTAAGGAGCGTTAAATGAAAAATAAAAAACCATTACCGGAAGAATACGGCTGGCATCAGTGCTGCGGATTTGACGACGAACCCAGCGGGTGGTGTTTACCAGAAGGCGAAGAAAAATACAAAGAAGCGTTGGAAAAATACATGAAAGAAACTCATCTTTGTGAAGCATGCATTCAAGAATTTCCTACATGCTCCGCTAAAAATATTACTTTTGGATGTGGCCTTGGAAACGATAACGTTGCGGAGTGTGACGGATTTAAAAAGAAAGGTGAATCGAATGATAAATAAACTCATAGTAAAAGATTTCATGGGGTACGAAGACAAAAGTTTTGAATTCCAGCCTGGCATTAACATCATCACCGGTGCGAACCACTGCGGAAAATCGAGCGTTAAACAGGCGATCAGATACGCGCTCACCGCTACGCCTGATAAAAAAGAAGTTGAAGAAATAATCCGCTTAGCCGACGGCGCGAAATGCTCAACGGCCGTGATAACGACTTTCGAAGGCCTGACGCACAGCATCGAGCGCGAACCGAAGCCGCATAAATTAAGACTAAACGGCGTTAAGCTCGAGGTCGGCCGCACTAAAGAAAAGGACGGGCTCGCCGAGTTTGGATACAAACGCAACGTCATTCAGATGCTCTGCGACAACTCAAACTTTTTCGAACTCACGGCCAAAGAACAGGCAGATCTCCTGATGAACTATTTCTCCGGAGACGAGCTGATAGATGTCGTAAAATATGGAATCAGTAGTGAAGAAGCTAAAGACTTCGAAGGCCTGCGTGCATCAAACATAAAAGCCACGGCCGAAAACTTCCGGCAGATAAGGCACACGGTAAACAAGCAGCTCGAACGCGCCAAATCCGAAATCGAGATCATAAACAGTGCTATGAAGGAACGGACCGTCATCAATGACCGTTCGATCGAAAAACTCGAGAACGATAAACAGATACTCGAAGCTAAGCTGAAAATGGCTTATGAACCCGAAAAATTTCCGGAGCGCTCGGCCCGCTGGCTCGAACTTATGGACAAGAAAAAAACTATCGAGCTCGGCGATTTTAAACCGAAACACGCCCGCCGGCTCGCCGAAACTGCGGCCATAGGCACCGCGCACAAATCAACGATAACCGCTTATAACAAACACGAAGGCAAGTGCCCCCTAAGTCAGGGTAAAATCACATGCAATGAACCGGCGCTCGCTGAATACGTTATGAAACTTAACAATGAAACAGCAGCGCTTCGGGCCGAATGGGAAAAACTCAGCGCGGAAGATACGGCGGCATTCGCTCAATATAAAGCGTCCCGCCAGGAACAGCTCGATGAACTTAACCGCCTGATTGAAGAACAAAACGAGAAATATGACGCCGCAAAGGCCGAAGTCGAACGCCGTAATCTGGAAGCCATGAAGGGCATGAACGAATTGCGCGTACAGCTCGACGGAATTAATATCGCTATGGTCGATATAAAACGCCGCGGCGAGGCACAGGCGAAGGCGAAAGCACTCGCCGAGGAAGTAATGACCCTCGAAGCTAATTCGAAGCGCTACGATCGTTATATTGCGTTTCTTGAAAAAGACCTTAAAGAAAAAATCGTCTCTGGAAACAGCGAAGGTCTTTTCGACATGGTTAACGAAGTATCGAAGACTTTCGGATTCGTGATTGAAGCGGCCGGCGGAGATCTGGCCAACATCAGAATCAACGGAAAAACGCCCGGCATGCTCTCGACCTCCGAACGGATTCTCTGCGGTATCGCGCTTCAGCTCGCGATCGCTAAACTGAGCGGCTATAACTTCATCGTCGTTGATGACATGGAAAGCGTTTATGTTCCATATATGCAGTCGCTTATCAGGATCCTCGACGAGGAATTCCCGACAGTCACAAGTATTCTTATCGGACTCGAGGCCGCCTTCCCGTCGAAGGTACGCGGCAATGCTCAAATCAAGCGCAGTTACAACCTATCGCTTATAAATAACCCGTTAGCTCAAATAGATCAATCACAGGAAGCCGAAGCGGCTTAGTAATAAAACGCCCGGCGGTGACATTGCCGCCGGGCTTCAAGAAAGGAAGCGAACCTATGAATATAAACGCTAATATCTGGCACGATGAACGGCTTCGTAAGTTATCGAAAGAAGGCGTTATCGCTTTTATGTATCTTTTGACCTCGCCTCATTCAAACATAGCCGGTTTCTATGTTCTGCCGCTCGAATATATGGCCTACGATCTTAACTGGACGCCTAAGGTTTGCGATGAAATTTTGAGCGAGCTCGAATCTCACTGGTTTATTAAACGCGATGCTCATAAAAAAGTCGTTCTCGTTATGGACCATTTAAAAAACAATCCTGTCGGCGGAGCAAACCAATTAAAAGGGATTGTTAATCTCTTGAAGGAAATGCCTTCGACTTACCTTATGAAAGAATTTTACGAACTGATAAAAGAATTTTTGACCGAACAGACAAAAGTGTATCTTGAAAACATTAAATCGTTAACCCCTGATTTTAATAGGGTAGAAACCGTTACGGAACCGTTGCGGAACCCTTCCGAAACCGTTACGAAAGGGTTAAACAAGGGTTGCGGAACCCTTTCGGAACCCTTGCCGAAGGGTTCCAAAAGCCAGATAAAACGGGGAAAAATACAAAAAAAAGGGCGGGAATAACATGTATTCGAGAATCGAAGATAAGTTTTGGATTGACCCGATGGTCAGAAAAATGACCGAGGATGCCCGAATACTTTTTTTATACATATTAACCACGCCACAACGTAATATTGTCGGGCTTTTTCACCTTCCCTCGGCCTTTGCGTGCTATCATCTTCAATGGACCCCTCAAAGGTTTGAAAAGGCGCTCAAAGAGCTGATAAAGGCCAATCGCGTCAAGTATGATTTTGACCTTGAGTTAATCTTCATCAAAAACTTTTTTAAATACCAGGCACCCGAAAATCCGAATCAGGTAAAATCGGCGATAGAAGTTTTGAACGAATTACCCGACACACTTCTATTGGCCGACCTTGCAAATATATTAGAACGCAGTAAAGACGATAAGTTTGTAACCCTTGCGGAAGGGTTGCGGAACCGTTTCGAAACCGTTACGAAAGGGTTAGCCAAGGGTTCCGAAACCGTTTCGAAACCAGTAACAGTAACAGTAACAGTAACAGATAACAATAACAGTAACAGTAACACATCATCTATGTCGAATCTTGGCAGATTCGACGGCAATGATGATGTGGATAACTTTTCCGGGGGTGAGGTTCAAGGCGAAAGAAAACGTTTAACCTCAAAACAGATCGACGAAGTATTCGATCTCTATAACGAGATTACCCACGGACGGTTACCTCATGCATTGAAAAACGAAAACCGCCGGCGAAAGATTAGCGCCCTTCTCATAAAACACGGAATTGAAAATTTGAAAACCGTATTTCAGAAGGCCAGAGAAAGCGACTTCTTGTGTCTGACCACCGAAGGCAACTGGGGGCGTTGTAACTTCAGCTGGCTTCTCGACGAAGAAAAATTTCTGCGAATCCTTGAAGGCGCATATGACAACAAACCCCGCATTAAAACCGATCATCCGTTCCATAATCAGAAACCGAATACCGGCAATTTTTACGACCAACGCCAACGCATGATGCTTGAATCGATCCGTAAAGAAGAAGAAAAGGAAAGGCAGGAAGAAGAGAATGAAAAGGTCCGAAATGAAAAAAATACTGTTTATGATATCAACCATCAACCCGCGGGTGATCCTTCCGAGTGACGAAGAACTTTACGATTTTATGATCGATACCTGGATGACATATCTGAATCCGTATCCTTTCGAAGCCGTCCAGGCAGCGATCTATAAATACTTCAACGAGCGCAAGGACCAACCCGGTCCGCAGGACATTTTAAACCAAATCAAAAAATTCATGCCGGCAGATCCTGACGCTCCGCCTTCGGTCGAAGAGGCATGGCACGAAGTTAACGACTTCATCCACTCGCACGGCTACATGAACCCGCCGAAACTCGAAGAATATAGCAATCCGGCAGTTTACGATGCCGTTTCCTCGATCGGCTGGCTTTCCATCTGCACCGACGAGAACGTAGCCGCGACTCGCGCATATTTTTATAAAAACTATAACGGTTATTCGAAGCGCAAAACCGAAGAAAACGCAGTTAAGCGAATTACCGGCGGCAACAGCGCCACTTTTAAACTCATCGAAAAGGTTTCAAATTCGATGGACATGAATTCAAAGATTAAAGACAATAAAAATTCCGCTTCAGAAATTCACCCGCTCGCGTCTGACGAACTTAAAACCGCTTGAACGATGTTTGAGTCGTTCAATTAAACTAACCGGCCTTAAAACGCCTTAAATTAAATTTTAACTTTTGGAGGTTAAATATGTCTAATTCTTACAACAAGGTTTTTCTTCTCGGCCGTCTCGGCCACGATCCTAAGGTAGCCGCTACACAAACGGGCCGAACAGTTACAACGCTCGATCTGGCTACGTCCGAATACGCCGGTAAGGGTGAAGACCGCAAGGAATACACGACCTGGCACAAAATAATATGCTGGGATAAACTCGGCGAAGTGGCCGGCAATTATCTCAAAAAAGGCTCTAAAATACACGTCGAAGGCCGGATAACTAACCGCAAATACGAGGGCAAAGACGGGCAGGAAAAGAAAGTTACTGAAATAGTAGCCGTTAACCTTATCTTTCTCGATTCGAAAAACAATAATCAGTCACACGACCCCGGACCCGCCGACCCCTACGCCGGCCAGAATTCAAATTATCAACCTGCAACAGACGATCCCGACGGCGTTCCGTTCTAAAAAGGAGAAAAGTATGGAAAATAACAATAATATCGGCCTTTTGAAGTTAATACCCGTCTTTCGTGACGACTTGCTCGAAAAATACGGCATACCGTACACGCAGAAAACGCTGCGCGTCTGGCACTCGAAAGGCAAAAACAAAGAACTTTTCGTTAAACTCGAGCGCCGCTTATACATAGTTTACGCTGAATGGGTTAAATATGTCGAACGTAACTATGTAGAGGGAATCGCCAGGAAGGGCGTAGATGACTACCTGAAATCGGCGTGAGGTGAGAAATGCCAATAAAACAGAAATAAAAAGAAAGGACAGGGGATTTTATTTTGACAGACCTACAAGAAAACACAGAAAAAATGGTTGACTGGATTATGCGAGTAGTCGAAAATCCGGTGACCACTTGCGATAAATGTCGAAAATGGCGCAACGATATACAGGCTGGAAAAAGGGGCGTATGCCCTGCCTACCGGGCGCAGACGTACCCGGGAGACTTCTGTTTTAAGGAATTTGAAGGGAGGGCTTAGTGAACAATAACCTTGAGATCATAAAGAATTTCGCGGAAGAGATCGGCACAAATTTTTACAATGATGAAGAACTTGTTGAAGTTCGGCGCCAAATAATTTTAGCCGCCGAGCGCATGGCCGCAGAGATTGAAAAAAAAGAAAAAATAATACAAGACCAGTTTAACATAATTAACAGATATCAAGCCACTATTATGCCAATGGTTGATAAAAACTATGAAGATTTTCAACGCGAAATCGCCCGCATCAAAGCCGAGCTGGAAAAGAGGCCAGACGTCGTAAGGTGCGGGGAGTGCGATTTTAAAGAATGGTGCCGCAAATCAATCAACAAGGATGGACATGGCGATATGTGTCCATTATCTTTCTGTTCTCACGGCCAGCGCAGAGAAAGCGAGGAGGAGAAATGAAATTACAATGTATTTTCAATAATAGCCATCTTTTGTTGGCCTTAAATCCAAATGAGGCACTTTCGCATCGCGTGGTTGAAATTGAACTTACGCCGGAGCAAGAAAAAGCATTGAAGCCTCGCGAGCTTGGGAAAGGCAGCGGACATTCTGTATTTGAAGTTCTTGAACATATTGAAGTAAAACAGGAGGCCCGCGATGAATAGAAAAACTTCGCCAATGTTCATATGCAAAATCGGAGATGGTGAGCCCGAATACAAAATCGAACTTGAGAAAGGTCACAAGTTGAAACTAATAAAAAAAACAAAATGTACAATTGTAAAAGGAATGGAGGTCGAAACTAAAGATGCACAGACGGACAGCATCAATGGCGCTAATAACGCTTCTTCTATTTCTTCTTAACCTTTCAGCCGCCTGGGCGCTCGACGTAAAAATCACCGGCTATTTTCCGGGCGGCTATAAATCCAAACACCAGGCACGCATCGAGGGCGGCCCTAACGATCGCTACGGCCGGCCGCTCCGCACTCTGCAAAAATACGACGGCTCTTATGTGAGCGCCGCAACCGACCCACGGATCATAAAATCGGGAACGATCTTCTACCTGAAAGAATTTCCGGATATTAAATTTCTGGCGTGCGACGTCGGGAAAAGCGTCCGTGGGCGTCACGTCGATATATGCGTCAACACCGAAGCGCAGACACATCAACTGCCGAAACGGGCAAAAATAATTAAAAAGGAGCACTTTAAAATTATGAATTTTCGAGAATACCAACAGGAAGCACTCAAAACCGCGAACACCGATAAACTTAACTGGCGCGACTGTCTGACGAACGCGGCGCTCGGGCTCAACGGCGAGGCCGGCGAGTTCGCGGATATCGTAAAGAAATATTTATACCAGGGGCATCAGCTCGACAAGGACAAGCTGGCGAAAGAACTGGGGGATATCGCGTGGTATCTTTCGCTCGCTTCCTACGCTCTCGACATGCCGTTCGAGGATATCGCAAAAGCCAATATCGACAAACTCCGGAAGCGCTATCCGAACGGACACTTTGAAGCGGAACGGTCAATAAAAAGGGAGGATTGATTTTATGACGCAAGTTCAAATTAACTCTCATGGCCTCGTTCAAACACTAAAATTATATTTTGACTCGCTCGATCTTGAACAGTTTAAACGCGAAATGAAAGACAATCCCTATTTGCGTGATATAGCTCGGGCAATAAATTACGAAAGATAATAAAGACTATGGGGCCGTAATGCAAGCTAAAGGCGAGGATGTGTACATCTTGACGGTTTGCGCCCGTCCGGCTCCGCCAATATCGAAAGGGTGAACGTTATGCTCAGGTTTACAGTACACGGGAAGGCACAGCCGCAGGAAAGGCCCGGAGTCAATTCGCAAGGAAGATTCGTAAAGTTTTTTGACCGCCCGAATACGGCCGAATATAAGCACCGAATACAGGCCGCCGCACTTGAAGCGCTTCACGGGCAATGGCCGAGATGGTCCGGACCTATCAACCTGGCCGTTATCGAATATCGTGAAATACCGATTTCGTGGTCTTTTAAAAAACGAGACGCCGCGCTGTCCGGAATCATCAGACCTATATCGCGTCCCGATATCAAAAATATCATCTGGCTATGCGAGGACAGTTTAAACAAGCTCGTTTTCGTCGATGACTCGCAGATCGTCAGCTACGACGGCACGGCTAAATATTACGATGAGATACCACGTCTGGAAATAACTATCACAAGGTTATAAGTAAGAAAGGGGTTGTGTACTTTTGGAAATTCTTTCACGCGAAACTCGAAAAACTATTGAAAAACGGTTCTTTTATCGCGATAAAATACTGAAAGCCGTCGAACTTGAACGCGAAAAAATTATCAAAGCTAACGGCGGCATGCATGAAAACATAGGCGCGAGCCCTACCAATAGAACAGGCGATCCCGTCGGCTGGCGCGGCATGCAATTAGCCGATATACCGAGCGTTACCATTGAAGTTGAAATCACACCAGGACAAAAAAAAGCTGAGCTCATAGAATGGCCGGAACGCTGGCTGAAGGTCATCGAAAGGACACAGCGTAAATTCACAGAAGGCACATGCCCGCTTGCGGCTGATTTAATTAAATGGCGATATGTAAAAAAAGAAAGGCCTGAAGCTACTTACATGGAAATCGGAATCGACAAAGCAACGTATTATAATTGGCTGGACGGTATTATTAATTTCGCGGGTATGGTCGCCGCCGAACTTCACATAATAAAAATAATTTAGAAAAATAAAAAAAGTCTTAGACTTTTTAGCCGTTTGGATGTGTTATTATAGTATCATGGATCAGTAATGCAACGAACACATGGTGAACATTCGTAACAGAAGGCCCCGGCGTACATGTCGGGGCTTTTCTTTTGCGGGCGCGTTGGCCGAGTTAGCAAGGCGGGCCGTATAACCCACACGGTTTCAGCACTGGTGCGAATCCAGTACGCGCTCATATTATTTTAACGAAAGGCGGTGAGAGCCGTGACAAAGAAAAAAACAATCAAAAGCAAACCCGGAAGAAAGGGAAAATATAACGAAGAAATACTCGAACGAGTAAAAGCCTATGCCCGTGACGGTCTTACCGAGCTTGAAATGTGCAAAAAGTTAAATATTGGCCAGACGACATTCACTTACTGGAAACGTCTCTATCCGGCATTGATGACGGCCCTAAAGGAAAACAAAGAGGTCGTTGACAACCAGGTCGTCGGTGCCCTGCTCCGTAACGCACTGGGTTTTGAATATACTGAAGAAGTTTTAACAAAAGACGGTTTTGTTATGGCGGTAAAAAAATATGCTCTGCCTAACACTACGGCCCAGATCTTCTGGCTCAAAAACCGCCAACCTGATAAGTGGAGAGAGAAACGTGAAACCGAACTAACAGGCAAGAACGGAGGCCCGATAGAAGTCAAGAACACAGATATTGACTTGTCGGGATTGACCGATGAAGAACTTGAAAAACTCGAAGAAATATCAAGCCGTATTAAGTCTTGTAACTCCGGAGATGATAGCACGGGAAAAGGCTAAACGCCGTCTTAAAAGTTTTTTGCTATACGATGGGCGCGGCACATGGCGCGATGCTAAACATCTGGATTTATTGTGTCAAAAGCTCGAAGCGGTTGAGCGCGGCGAAATAAAAAGGCTCATGGTCTTTCTTCCGCCACGACACGGCAAATCTGAAGTAGTTTCCAAAAAGTTTCCTGCCTGGTATCTCGGCCGGAATCCTGAAAAAGAAATCATTATATCGTCGTATAGCGCTGATCTCGCGCTTGATTTTTCGCGCATCGCAAGAAATACTTTACGCGAACACGCTTCGCTTTTTAATGTCGAAATCGCTCGTGATAGTTCGGCTGTGGGCCGCTGGGGTCTCGAAGGCGCTCGAGGCGGTTTAATGGCCGCGGGCGTCGGGGGGCCGATAACCGGCCGTGGCGCGAACTGTTTGATTATAGACGATGCGTTTAAGAACTGGCAGGATGCCGCAAGTGAAACCATACGAAAAAACGTGTGGGATTGGTACTTATCAACCGCACGCACTCGATTGGCTCCGGGCGGCTCTATTGTCATCGTAATGACCAGATGGCACGAAGACGATCTCGCCGGTAAATTGTTAAGCGAAGCTAAAGCAGGCAACGGCGAAGAATGGGAAGTTATAAACTTGCCCGCCGTCGCCGAGCAAAACGATTCGTTAAAACGCAAGCCCGGCGAATATCTGTGGCCCGAACGCTTTCCGCCGTCAGAATACGAAAATACCAAGCGGGCTATCGGCTCGCGGTTATGGGCGGCTTTATATCAACAGAAACCCGCCGCAGAAGACGGCCAGATATTCAAGCGCACCTGGTGGAAATATTACACCGTTTTGCCGGCAAAGTTCGATGAAATACTGCAATCGTGGGATTTCGCTTTTAAGGAAACGAGCGATTCGGATTTTGTAGTCGGTCAGGTCTGGGGCGTACTCGGCGCGGACCGTTATCTTATCGATCAGGTTCGCGCCCGAATGGACTTTCCGGCATCTGTCCAGGCTATCATTTCCCTGTCGGCCAGATATCCGGCGGCTAAAAGAAAATTAGTCGAGGATAAGGCAAACGGACCGGCGGTTATATCGACACTCAAAAGAAAGATCGTCGGGTTAATCGAGGTCAAACCCGAAGGCGGTAAAGTAGTCAGAGCACAAGCGGTAACGCCCGAATGTGAAAGCGGTAATGTATTTTTACCGGCTCCGCTCGTAAAACCGTGGATTAACGAATTTGTCGATGAATGTGCGTCGTTTCCGAATGGCGCTAACGACGATCAAGTCGATGCTATGTCGCAGGCGCTCACAAATATATCAAACAGAGCGCTTCCATGGGTCGGAATAATTAATTTTTAACATAAAGGACTGATAAACATGCCACCGGAAAATACATTTAAAGTCGTTACGGCAACGTCCGAAAACGATTATCCGCTTCTCGAACATGCTTTTTATGGCTCCGGCGGTTTCAACGACGCCAGCTACTTGATACAGCATGAGCGCGAAGTTTTAGCGAAGTACCAGCGGCGCCAAAAATTGGCTTATTATTTGAACTACACAAAACCGCTTGTTAACGCTCACGTAAATCCTATTTTTCGCAAAGCGGCCGTGCGTGATACCGGCAGTAACGAGGCCGTTTATCAGCAGTTTTTAAAAGACGTTGACGGCGGCAATACTCCGTTAGAGCGCTTTATAAAATACGCGGCGACGCTCGCTAAATTAAAAGGCTGTATTTTTATCGCTATCGATACACCGAAAGAACAGCCGCTAACGAAGGCCGCCGTTATAGAAGAACGCGCGTTTCCTTACTGCTTTTTAATCGATCCGGCGGCGGTTAAGGAATATTACATCACAAAAACAGGGAAATTGCTTTATTTCTCATACATCGAGCCTGACGAGCAAGATTCAACTAAAATGAATACGCGCGTCTGGACGCCCTATGAATGGCAGTTGCAAAACGACGGCGGCGATATAATAGATCGCGGTGATAATCCTATCGGGCGCGTTCCGATCGTTCAATTCAAGGCGAGCGTTGACGTGCCTACTAATTTATTGCCGCAGTCGGAATTTATGTCAATTGCAAAAACTAATAAACAGTTATTCAACCGTTGTTCATGGCTCGATGAGATATTAATAGGTCAAGCGTTTTCACTTTTTACCTATCCGAGTACGCAGCCGGTCGATCTGACGATCGGCGTAAACAACGCGATTGGTTTTGATGGTGAAAAATCTCACTTCGCGCCGGCATTTATCGCGCCATCGCCGGAACCGGCAAACATGATAATTTCCGAAATTGATATGCTTATCGCGGAAATATATCGTATGGCCGGAACCAGTAATGTTACCGGCGTTAAAGAAGCGTTAAGCGGCAAAGCTAAACAGTGGGATTACGAAAGCCTTAATAATACGCTTTCGGATTTTGCGTTTCAATGCCAGTACGCCGAAGCGGAAGTCGTAATGCTATACTCCTTCTGGACGAATCAGGCGATCAATTATTCCGTCACCTATCCAAACGATTTTTCGGTAACCGACGTGACGGCCGAACTCGATAACGCGCTCAAGGCTCAAACATTAAGACTTGGAGCGGCTTTTGATAAAGTGGTCGTCCAGAAGGTCTTGACGGCTTATGCTCCCGGCGTTGACGACAAAACTAAAAAAGATATACTGGCAGAGGCCGAGCAAATGGCTATCGATAAAATAAACGCTGAAAAAGTATATAACGACGACGAAACGGAGTCGGAAAGCGAAGAATAAGAAGTTTAAAGGGCGAGTATGAATAAAAAACAAACTTTGAACGCGATTAGCCGGCTGACGGCAGGGTATTCGAAAGAATATCAAAAGTTAGCTATGAAGGTCGCTAATCGCGTCATTGCCCTTATTAATAAAGGCCAATTAACGGTTGAAAAAGCAGTAGCGACGGTTTTAAAAGAAAGTGATTTTTTTAAGAAAAATCATGATGTTTTAAACGAAAAACTTTTTGAAGCGGCCGCGATAGGTTTTGGCATCGATGCTAAAATCATAATACCGACAGCAAAGATAAATATAATCAGCAAGCTCAATTCTATGCCGTGGACGGGTGATAAAACAAATTTATCGACTCGGCTTTATGGCTTTAAACCAATAATAAGAGAAAAAATAACGCAGACCATTAAGGCCAGTATGAAAGAAGGCGCAACTGTAGTTAAACTCGCGCGCGATCTTTACGACGGTTATGGTTACGGCGGCAAGTTAAAGCCGGGTGAATTGCCGAAGTATCTTAACGAACTGATCGACGCGGCGCGGGCGGCCCGGACAGTTAAAGACCCGGAGCTTATAAAAAGACTCGCCGAGGCTAAAGCAAACATTGAAGCTCTGGCAGGTAACGGCGCGCCCACCAAGGCACTAAAAGCCGCGTATTCTCAATTAGTAAGAGCCGCCGAAGATCTCAACCAGAAAGCCATTAACAAATCGATTTATGTTGCTACAAACGAAGTGGCGCGTTATTATTCGGAGCGGATAGCCAGGACGGAAATATCGCGCGCATGGAGCGACGGTTTTTATGCTCAAACTTATGACGATTCGGATGTAGTTGGCTATCGTTGGGATTTATCAAGCCGTCATCCGGTATATGATATTTGCGACTTTCACGCTAATGCAGATTTATACGGACTTGGGCGCGGTACTTATCCAAAAGATAAAATGCCGCCGCATCCAGCTCATCCGCATTGCATGTGTAATTTATCGGAAGTCATTGACGGCGAATTTGATGGCCTGAAACGAAACGATAAAATAGATTCAAGCGGCGAAAAATACTTGAAATCATTAACCGAAGGCGAACGCGACGCGCTTATGGGATATAAAGGTAACGAGGCTTTTAAGCGCGGTAATGGCTGGCAGGATATTTTAAACAATTGGAAAGGACATAGCGATCCGAATCCTCGTCTGGCTCGATCGGATTTTAAAACGAAAGGAACAGCATAATGAAATTTCAAAAACCCGAATTTTACGAAAAAACAGTTAACCAGGAACAAATGAAAGAAGCGCTTTCAGGGTTCCTTTCTATTATGCCCGGGAGCGTAAAAGTTGATAACGTAGATTATAAAATCATATCGAAAGAAAAGGTATTCCTTAACGGCCGGTTGGTGTTCGGCGCGATCGATTACGTTACATCAGAGATTGAAATTGCAAACGCCGATGTTTCGCTTCCAAACCAGAAAGTAACGCTTATGCACGAGATCGTTCACGCTATCGCTCAGGAGCGCGACATAAAAGATTTATTGCCACAGGATAACGATCAGATGGAAAAATTAGTTAACGAGATCGCGAAAGGTATGCTTCAGGTAATACGCGATAATCCAGAATTAATTAAATTTATAAAGTAAAAACCCGCGCTTGACGCGCAAAATTATAAATAGCCTTGAAGGCGAAAGGAAGTTACCCAAATGACATTACAGGAAATTTACGCTTTACTCGAAAAAAAAGACGCGGAGGGCAAACCGCTTATCGAAAACGGTCCCGAAATGGCAACAGTGTTAAAGGCAGAATTCAAGGCCAGAAATGACGAGGCCGCCGGATATCGCACGAAAGCTAAGACGGAAGGTGAAAAAGCCCGCGAACTCGAAACCCGTTACAAAAAAATCGTCGAAACACTCGAGCTAAAAGAAGATGACGACCTTGACGGCGCGTTATCTGAATTAACCGCTTTACGGAAATCAGGCACCAAACCGAGCGACGTTTCAAAGTTCGAAAATCAGCTTAAAAAGCTCGAAGCAAAGCTGAAAGAAAGCGAAGAAAAAGCCCAGGCAAGCGAAGCCAAGAGAATTCAACAGTTAAAAATTAACAAAGCCATGGCGGCGCTTAAAGACACAGTTAAACCGGAAGAAATATCAAAACTAATTCTGGAAAAAATCGCGGTAACGGATGACGAAAAGATTATTTTCAAAAACGGAGACGAAGAACTTCCTTTCGAGGAAGGCGTAAAAAGCTGGCTTGACGCCAATCCATGGGCGGTAAGAAATAACACGCCGCCTGGCGCCGGTTCATCGAGCGGCAGCGGTAACTCTGAACCGAATCCTTACTCCAAAAAGAGTTTCAACCTCACACAGCAAATGATACTCGAAAAGAAAGAGCCGGAAAAAGCGGCTAAATTAGCCTCAATAGCCAAAAACGAAAAGCAATAACAGGCTTTTAACAACAAACAAAAAAAATCAAATTAAAATCAGGAGGAATTAAAATGTTTTTAGCTCTTATTTTATCCATAGTTTCAATTCTCGTTATGGTGCTTCCGAGCGTATGCCGCGCGGACACTACAAAAATTTCGGATATCATAATCCCCGAAAAATTCAGCGATTATTCCATTCAGAAAACAATGGAACAGTCGAACCTCGTGGCGTCGGGCATTATCGAAAATACGGCCGAATTCGACAAGCTGGCGAATGGCGGCGGCCGCACTATAGCAATGCCCTATTTCAAAGACCTTACCGGTGAATCTGAAGTGCTTCACGACGACCGCGCGTTGACTCCGGGCAAAATCACTACCGGCTCCGATGTGGCCGTACTGCTCGCACGCGGCAAAGCATGGTCCACTAACGATCTGGCCGGTCTGCTCGCGGGCGCTGACCCGATGGCGGCTATAGCTTCACTCGTCGGCGGCTTCTGGGCGCGCGATTTACAGCTCACGCTTCTCAAAATACTCGAGGGCGTTTTCGGCGCGGCCACAATGGCGGATAAAGTACACGATATCACCGGCGAATCGAACGACGCGGCGTGCTTCACCGCTAACTCATTCGTGGATGCGCTGGCTCTAATGGGCGACGCACAGGAACTGCTTACCGGCGTTATGATACACTCCGCGACCCGCGCGTCGTTAGTGAAACAGAACCTTATCGCCACGGTTAAGCCATCGGACGGATCGCCCGATCTCGAATTTTTCATGGGCAAACGCGTTATAGTTAACGATAAATGCCCCGTACCCGATACCGGTAAATACGTTTCGTATATTTTCGGTCAGGGCGCTATCGCACTTGGCACGGGCAAATATAAAGGCGTCGTACCCGTGGAAGTCGGCCGCGATTCGTTGAAAGGCGAAGACGTGCTCGTGAACAGAAAAACCATGATTCTTCACCCGCGCGGCGTTAAATGGACTGCGCCCGACCTTGGCGAAGAAGAATTTCCGACTAACGACGTTCTCGCGACAGGTACTTCATGGCAGCTCGTTTACGAGCCTAAAGCTGTGCGTATCGTTAAGTTTTATCACAAACTTAAAGCGTAGTCGCGGCAATAATTAACGATTAAACTAAAATACAGGGCGGGCTTTCGAGCTCGCTCTGTTTTAATGCGGAGGAGTTAAAGAAATGAAAAAAATATTATCGATAATGCTGATCGCTATATTTGTTGGACTTACGCTTTTCGGCTTTTTATATGCCAAAAGCGTTGATTTAACATCTTTTAACCGCGACCGGCGTATTCCGGTTTTAGATCTGGACACATCCGGCGCCGGTACGGGGTATGAAGTAACCTTTACCGAAAACGGTTCGGCGGTAATACTCGCCGACACGGATGTTAACATTACCGCGACATCACCAGCACAGTTAAAATATGCGGTTTTTAATATCACGAACGCTAAAACAGGCGACAGTCTCGATTATTCGGGAGTAAATTCACTTTTTACACCAGCGGTTACAAGCGGCACCGGTATTTATACATTGACCACAACCGGTAATGCGAGTTTTGCGACTTATAAAACAATGTTGCAGAACGTGAAATATACCAATTCGTCCGACAATCCCGACACGACGACTCGCGAGGTAACTATTTATGTCAGCAACGGCAATGATAATAGTAATATTTGCACTACTTCGGTAGTTATAACCGCCGTAAATGACGCGCCCGCGCTTTACATGGGCGGCCCTGCAACCTTAGATTATGAAACCGCTTATGAGGGCGGCTCTACCGAAATTGCAGTAGCATCGACGGAATGTAATATTGTAGATCCCGACGATACTTACATGGAATCGCTTACAATGCTTTTGTCGAATGCAAAAACGAGCGACGTTCTGTTAACGGCCGAGGTTGACCTACTCGGCACATTCGCGGTTGTAAACGACACCGCGACGCCCGGCGCTATAACGGTTACTTTGACAGGACATGCAACCATAGCCGAATATAAAGCGGCGGCACAGCTCATTAAATTTTATAACGCCGAGACCTCTGAAATCGATACGACTAACAGGGTTATTTATACGGTCGTAAACGACGGAACGGTTAACAGCGCGAATGCCACAACCACAATTACTGTAACAGCGCCTCAGGAGGATTAAATGGGAGATATAACAGGATTCCAGCAGGCCCGCCGGGTAATGGAAAAACAGCGGCTTGAATTAGAGCCGAATAAAAATATAAAACCTAAACCGGCGCCGGAACCGGACCAAATAAAACCGGAAGTTTTCGAAAAAGAAAAGCCGGCGGAAAATCATCCGGAAGAACCGGAAACAAAAGAAAAAAACACAGGCAGAAAAAAGAAATAAAACTAAAACAAGGCGGGCCTCGGCTCGCCTTTTTAATTGGCGGTGATGATATGCAATTGAAAGTTGAAATAAAGCGCTTAAAAGAATTACTGGCGGCTTTTGAAACTGCGCCCAAAGCGACTAAAGACGCTATGCGAAAGGCATTAAAGCAGTCATTAATAGCTGTTCAGCGTAGAGCGCGCCGTGAACATAGTTTCAGGTCAAGAACTACAGCACTCGAAGACTCAATAAACTATGAAATAGTTAGTCAATGGCCGCCGGTTGGTCGTGTATGGCTTGATAATTCGGCGGGGGTGGTTAGTAGTGATAAATTTCGTTTAACGGCTGATACTTCTTACGGTGTTTTTGTCCACGAAGGCACTCGGCCTCACGGCATTGCGCCGGTTAAGAAAAAGGCCTTGCGTTGGCAGAGCGGTGACGGTAGATTTAACTTTTTTGCTAAACATGTCTGGCATCCCGGAACAAAGCCGGACCCGTTCATCTATAAAGCCGCCGAAAACGAAACGGCCAACATTAATGACATATTTGACAGGCACATTAATAAAGCACTCGGCGAATTAAGCAGATGGAAAGGACGGATTTAAAATGCCCGAAGAACCTACATCATTGCTAATATTAGCAGATGTGACCGACGAGCTTGTAAGTTCAGGAGTTATCCAGGCGGATTTAGACGCGGCCGACGCTTTTCTTGAGGATTTATGCGTATCGGTAGGCATAACGCTTGCCGATGTGCCCGATCCGTTGCCTTACAAAGTCAAACGGCTTCTCATAGCTTTCGTCTGCTATGAAAAATGTAAACAAAAAGCCGGATCTTCTGACGCCGCTTTTATGGGACAGGAACCTACCGATAAATGGGCGTCAAAAATAAAACTTTTCAAAGACGAATTGAACGAGTTGAAACCGCAAATGAGCCTTGAAACGCTAACCGGAGTTTCAACGGTTTCGCCCGCGTCGATCGGAAAAATAACGCTGGGGAGGGGTTAATCATGGCTGTCTGGTACGACGCATTAATCAGCCTGCGCGATTTTTTAGTCGCACAGCCCGCGCTGACGGGAGTAACCGTAAAACTCGGCGCAATCAATCCAAATAACATGATTAAAGAGGTTACGGAAGGTGGCGCGATCTTCCTGGCAAGGGACCGCGAAACAAAAGAAAAATTAATCAAGGGCGGCGACGGAACGGTCGAAATAATGGCCTTTTGTTACGAGCGCTCCGACGAAAAGGACCCGGCCGACGGTTATCAAAAACTATCGGCGCTCGAGGACGCTTTCAATGCCGCTCTTACTCAATGGGCGCATACCGTAGAAAGCTCAATACTCGGCGCTGACATAATATACGTTGAAATCGATGAAACCATGGGCGACTTAGACGCAATGAGGCCGCTAATCGGATCTAAAAAGGCCGTTCGTATCGAATGGTCAAAGCGCACTTTATAAAAAAATAAATGAATAAATAATAAAACGAGGGGGAATAACTATGCCACAGGCAAAGGGTGCATTATCAGCTCTGGTGATGGATTACGAAACTACTTTTAAAGCTAATCCGAGCCCGAAGGCTGGCAAAATAATGCCTTTCAATACGTTCGAATTAAAAAAGACAAGAAATCTTATCGATCCGGCTACGATTCGCGGCGGCCGCAATCCTATCCAGCCGGCAATAGGCAGAACCGCAGTTGACGGCGCGTTAACGGTACCGTTGTGTTACCGTTCAATCGGTTACTGGATGAAGGCCATTTTCGGCGCGCCTGACACTACCGACCAGAGAATAGCCGGTTATTTAACGGGTGCAACGGGCGTAACCGACACGCTCGGGACGTGGACAGCGATAAGCGACGGCTCGTTTAAAGTTACGATTAACGGCTCCGAACAGAGTATAACAAGTATAGACCTTTCGGGCGCGTCCGACATGGCGGGCGTTGCGGCGGCGATACAGGCTAAAATCAGAGCCGTCGGAAGCGGCGGTTTTACGCTCGCGACGGTTGCCTGGCAAGCCGGAACTACAAATTTTAAAATAACATCAGGTACTACCGGCGCGGCATCGAGCGTGTCGGCTTTGTCGGCTGCTTCATCGGGCACGGATATATCCGGCGCGTCGTTTATGAAGTGCCACGCGGCGGCGGCTACGGCCACGGCAGGCGTTGATAAATACTCGCACGTTTTCAAAGTAACTGACGCCCAGCCGTCGTTAGTATTGGAAAAAGGCTTCACCGATATCGACAAATATTTCCTTTACAACGGGTGCAAAATCGGTTCGTTTAAACTACCTTTCGGCGATGAAGGCGAACTCGTGGCAAGCATGGACATTATCGGTGCGAAAGAAGCGATAAGCGATTCCGAATACGACTCCAGCGCCGTTGAGGTCGTTATTGACCGTGTAAACGCTTTTCAGGCTGAAATATTTGAAGCCGGCGTATCGAGCGGCATTATAAGTTCGGGCGAAATCAACTTCGGCTCGAATTTAGACGGCAACCAGTACGTCATCGGGGGCGGCGGCGAGCGCGGCGACATCCCCGAAGGCGTTTTCACTTTTGGCGGTACGCTTAAAACCTTATTCACCGACACTTCATTAATCGATAAGGGCGCAAACGCGACGGAAACGTCGATTGAATTGAAGTTTACATCGGGCGCGAATAAATCGTTAAGTTTCAAATTCAACGAAGTTTTATTCGACTGCTCGAGCCCGGCGATAAGCGGTCCAGCCGGTGTCATGGTTGACCTGAATTACAGGGCTTATTTCGGTGATGACGCGGGCGCGAGCGCGGCTATTGTAACGCTCGTTAACGACGTAGCTTCGTTTTAGTTTTAATCCCTTTTAAATCAGGTCTTTTTCGAATGACCGCGTGAACACGTTCCAGGCCGAAATATTCGAAGCGTTTTAATCCCTTTTAATCAGGTCTAAGTAAGTATAGCAAAAAAAAGAACGTTAACTAAAGGCCCGGAGCGATTCGGGCCTTATTTTTTAAGGAGTGTAAAAACAAATGAGTAATGAAAACGCAAATGAAACAACAGTTAATGATAATGTGGAAAAAGAAAAATCATATCACCCGATGGAAGTCAGGCCAATGACGCGCCCTCAAATAAAGGCTTTTCGTGACGCAGGGCTTGATTATGCAGTTAATTCAGAAAATAAAGATAATCCGGCTAAGTTAGTTGAAATGGTTGACTGGATAATCGACAATATTTACAGTGATTTAGCGGAAGAAACCGATAAACTCGAATTTTATCAACTTAGCGAGCTTGCGGCTGATACGTGCAGACGCGCGTATTACGGCCCCGAATCAATAAAAAACTAACCAAGGTCTGGATAATGGAGACGGACGCCAAAAGAGCCGAATATTGCTCGAAAATGTGCCGTCCCCATTTCATCCGGACAAAACGAAAAACGCCATGCGAAGGGTGCGAACATAATCCGCCGGTTCTGGATAAAGGCAATTTTGAAGTTTATGAATTGCTCCGCGCTTCGGCTACACAATGGAAAATAAGCGCTATGGGCGACACAATCGGTCTGGATTATAACGCAGTTTTTAAGATCGCCGAAATTCTTGAAATACAGATAGATCACGAAAAATTAAAGGTACTTCAGGCCGTCGAATGGGCGGTAATTTCAAATTCCCAAAAGAGAGAAGGTGTTTAAATGGCAAATCAAAATATAGAAATTGTAATCAAAGCAGTCGATGACGCTTCTTCATCTCTTAAAAAGGTCTCATCTACTTTGAAAGATGTAGGCGGTTCAGCTTTAAAAACAATGTCTGAATCAGTGGCAGCTACTAATGATTTTAAAAATGCTTTTGAAGGCTTAAATAAATCGATAGGAAAAATGTCGTCTGGAGGCTTTGAAAATAAGTTTAAAGACTTAAATTCAGAAATTTCAAAAACTAAAAATTTGCTTATTTCTTTAGCCAAAGACGCAAATATCGATGTTTCAAAAGTAATGCCTTCGCTCAACGAATATTCACGCCTGATGCTTGAACCAGCGCGTCAAGCCATGAAAGAGGCTAATGAAGATTTAGTCAATCAAACCGCGCTCACTAATGCCAAAATATTAGGTGATAAAAAAGCTCTGGCAGAAGCTGAATATAAAATTGTCGTTACAGCGCTTGCGCGAGAGCGCGACGCCAAGATAAAAGCATTGTCTCTTGATGATAATGATCCGCGCGTTACGATGAAAGTCAACGAATGGTATAAATCCCAAATGGCATTGGCTGAAAAAAACAAGCAAATTCAAATATCCGGCCTAAACTCCTTAAATCAATCGTTGGATAATACCGCAAAAAAAGGCCTTAATTTTCAGAAAACATTATCTTCGGCATTCGACAAAGTTAAGGCATCCGCTAAAGGTTTAGCAGGTGCATTTTCCAGTGTAGTCAAACAAGCTTTGGCTTTTGGCACTGCTCAGCTGGCTATCGCCGGACTATCGACATCTTTTGATTCTTTAGGTAATGCCTTGATTGGTTTTAATGCACGTATGGAACAATCGAAAATAAGTTTTACTAATTTTTTTAAATCAGCGGAAGCTGCTGATTATTTTATACGAAAATTAAAAACCGAGGCACGTATAACACCTTTTGAATATGAAGACCTTGAAGAAACATCTCGAATTATGCTTGCTTTTGGCTGGAGTGCTCAAAAAATATTGCCGGACCTTAGAAAAATCGGCGATGCAACAGCAGGCATAGGAAAAGGAGCGCCAGAGCTAAAAACTATTGTAACGCAGCTTGGGCAGATGCGGGGTGCTGGAAAAGTTGTAATAGAGGACACACGGCCTCTTACCAATCTTGGGCTTCCAATCGAGGAAATATTTCGAGATAAATTTAAAATGTCCATTAAACAAGTTCAAGATTCAGGCATGGAAATAAATAAAGTTATTGACGCTTTAATTGACGGTTTTGGCGCAAGATATAAAGATATGATGGCTAAACAATCTAAAACTTTTTATGGCATCATGAGCAACATTAAAGATAATTTTTCTCAAATTATCGGTAAAACCGGTGAAACTGTATTTTCAGGATTAAAATCAATACTCAATGAAGTTGTTAATTGGTCGGATAAATTTGTAGAAATAATGGAAAAATCGGGATTTAAAAAAGCTTTTGAAAACATGATCCCAGAATCAATTAAAACAAAAATTGCCGGTATTTTTAACTTTATTTATCCTTTTTTTGAAAAAATTAAAATTGAGCTTCAAGCATGGGGAAATGGTAATATTCTGGCTGGCGCGTTTAATATTGTCCTTGCCAGCTTAGACTCGGTAACGGAAGCTTTTGTAAAAATATATGATATCGGTTTGTGGGCATACAACGGAATTAAAAATTTTTTTATTGACCTTGGCGCCAATATATATACGGTTTTTGAAAAAACTACAGAGCATATAAAAATAAAAATATACGAAATGGTAAATTCAATCCAAGATGCTTTTAGCAGATTAGATATGTTCAAATACATAGGAATAAAATTTACTCCGCTTGAAATTCCCAGACCAACTGAAAGCAAAAAAGAAAATATCAAAAAAGACTATGCAAATGAATTCCAGAAACTTCCTGATAGTAATGTCATTAAAACAGCCTATAATTTTGGAAAACAATATGTTAGCGGACATCTAACACAATTAAAAACTGAAATTGAAAAATCACAAATTGCTAATTCGCCGTTTTCGAAATTTCTTGATAGTATGTCTGAAACAGGTAAAAATAATGAAAAAGGTGAAAAAGTTTTTAATAATATCAAATCTCCACTTATTTATCCCAATGAAAAAAATGGTGGAAGCGCTGCAGAAAATAAAACTTTCAAACTCGCCAATCGCATCCAGGACGCTTTTAATGACTTGAACCAGAAGATCATATCTGAAACCGGATCGTCGTATCAGCTCGGCATGTCCAAAATAAATGATGAAATCGATAAAATGCAGCGCGAGCTTGTCGGGAAAGGCAAAATGGAAGGCCTCGACACATCGGCGCTGGAAGCGAAGATCGGCGAATATCAGAACATAATGACGGAACCTATCAAGCGCGCCTGGCGTGATGCCTGGACCGGCATGAGAAACGATACGAATTTAATCATGGCGAAAATGCGCGATGACAAAAAGGCTCAGGCCGAAGCCGAATTCCAGATCGCCGTCGCCGGTATCGAAAAAGAAAAAGAAGCGCGGCTTAAAGCGCTCGGAACTGGCGACCCGGTTACTGATATGCAGGCGCGAATCGCCGTCGAAAACGAAGTCGGCCTTAAAATCAGCCAGGCTAAAAAAGAACGCGACGATAAAGAACGCCAGGCTGAGATTGAAAAATACAACATGCGTATTGAGTATAACCAGCTCGAACTCGATCTAAACCTTAAAACACAGGAAGAAATCGACCGGCTGAACAGAAAAGAACTGGAAAACAAGAAAAAATATTTGCAAGAGCAGTTTGCCGATGAACGAAAATCTTTTGCGGAACGCTACGAATTAAGAAAACAGCTTGCCGAAACGGAAAAAAGCATACAAAACACGCCGTTGAGCGGCCTCGAAGGTTTTATGTCGGGGTTAAAACAAACTTCCGATTCTTTCGGCACCTGGGCGCGTAATATGCAGGAAGTAGGCCGTCAAACCGCAATGTCAATGCAAAGTTCTTTTCAGGAGTTCTTCTTCGACGCAATGACCGGGCAATTAAAAAGCTTAGGCGATTATGTTAAAAGCTTTTTGCAGGGTATCGTTAGAGCTATTTCAAGCGCTCTGGCAAACGCATTTTCTCAAAAAATCATATCGAGCATTCTTGGCGGCGGCGGGCAAGAAAGCAGTTCCGGCGGCGGATTTTTAAGCGCGATAACAAGTCTTTTCGGTTTTAGAGCCGATGGCGGCCCTGTTTATGCTGGCCGGCCTTATATCGTCGGCGAGCGCGGCCCGGAGTTATTCGTGCCGTCCGCAAGCGGTACGATCGTGCCGAATCATGCGCTTAAAAGTGCATCAAACTCAGCGCCCACGGTAATAGTCAATGTACAAAACAATCTCGGCGTTAAAGCCGAGGTTAAGCAAGAAACGAAGTTTGACGGTCAGCGTTATATCGTCGGTGTTGTTTTAGACGCATACACGCGCAACATCGGCGGCATGAGAACGGTTATGGCCGGAGCGAGGGGGTAACAAATGGCAAATTTTCCAACGATAGCGGCTCCGCGTTACCCGCTTGAATACACTTTTGAAGACAGCGTAATACGCTCGCAGTTTGAAAGCGGCGTCGAGCAGACGCGGAATCGGTTTACGCGCCGCCGTAATGGGTATTTGCTTAAATGGTCTCGCATGAGTTCGACCGATTGGGCGTCGCTCGAAACTTTTTTTGTCACCACGACTTCGGGTGGCGCGCTTTCGTTCAATTGGACGCATCCGTTAACCAGCGTTACGAGCGAATATCGTTTTACCGCCCCGCCGACAGTCGAACTTATCGACTCTGGCTATTATCAGGTGCAAATCTCGATTCGCGAAGTTTAAACTAAATAAAAATAAAGAAGGTGAAACCTCATGTTAAGTTTATCAGCCGCGGCGATTATCGAAAAGAATAAAATTGCCACTGACGGCGCTTTTCTGGTTTTGCTTGAAATCGTTTTAACGACTCCGGCGATAACTTTACGGCTTGTACGCAATACCGACGAAATAACATGGCGCGCTCAAACGTGGACGCCGTTCCCGTTCGATTTAGACGATGTGACGGAAGACAGTAAAGGCGAATTGCCGTCGATCACAATCCGCGTTTCAAACGTGACCAGGATAATTCAATATTATCTCGAACAGGGCAACGGCGGAGTGGGCGCAACGGTGACGCTTTTTGTCGTTCATTCTAAAAATCTCGCTTCGGCCACGGCTGAACTTGAGGAAACCTTCGAAATAACTGACAGCTCCGCCGACGCGAACTGGGTAACTTTTTCGCTCGGCGCGGGCTATCCGCTCATGGCCCGGCGGCCTGAAAAAAGAATGCTTAAAAACTTCTGCCCGTTTGAATATGGCGGTATCGAGTGCGGCGTAAGCGCGGCCACAAAAGCGGCTTATCCGGCGTGCCAGAAAACGCTTTTGCAATGCCGTGAACGCAACAATTCAGCCCGCTACGGCGGCGAGCCTTCAATACCAGGCGGTTTATATGTGTAATTGTAATTTAAACGATCTTATAGGCGTTCCATTCGTTGACGGCGGCCGTGATAAAACGACCGGTTTCGATTGCTGGGGGCTCGCGCTCGAGGTCTTCCGGAGACACGGTGTGAGCCTTCCGGATTATAAAATCGGCTGTACGGAATCGAGCCGAATAGATTCTAAAATGACGGATGAACGGCCGCTATGGCTTCGAATTGATAACGACGGCGGCAAAGATATACCATGTCCCGCGCTGGTAGTTATTCGTTTTAATACCGGCGTTTTATGTAATCATGTGGGCGTTTATATCGGCGCGGGCCGTTTCATTCATACCAGGCAAAAAGTAGGCGTGAATATAGATCGCATTGACTCGCCCGCGTGGCGGAGAATAATCGAGGGTTATTATATACCAGGGCCGGAGGCTTTGAGAAATGAACATAAACCAGAATCCAAACCAGAAACCTAAAGTTACTTTCATAAAGGTCAATAATCCTTTTAATCATTCAGAACGTGAAATTAAACAAATTGAATATATACCCGGCGCCACGGTTGCCGATTACGCCCGTAAAGAAGGTTATACCGGCATCGAAAATAACGATAATGAAATAGTGCTTAGCATGAACGGTCATGTCGTTGAAAATATGGGACTGCCGGTAAAGGCCGGTTCTTATATCGCTATGGCGCCAGCGGTTAGAGGCGGCGGAAATAGCGGCGGAAAAAATACTCTGGCGCTTATTGCCGGCATCGCGCTTTCGGTTGTCTCAATGGGCGTAGGTTCTATGGTGTCTGGCGGAGCTTTTTTCGGCGCGGGCGCTCTCGGTGTCGGTGCCTGGAGCTGGGCCGGATATCTCGCGGCACTCGCTGTTATGTGGGTGGGCGGTATGCTTATCAGCCGCATGACTCCGAAACCCGAAATGGATATACCGCAGCAGTCCGTCGCGTATAGCTGGAACCCTGGCTATCTTTTACAGGGTCAGGGTCATTCGCTCGGTTTGATTTATGGCACGGTTAAACCCGCGCTTGTTGTTTTGTCGCAACACATAAGCTCAGACGGCGAAAAGCAATATTTAAACCTAATTTTGTGTGTTGGTGACGGGCCGATCGATAGCATAGGGAACATCAGAATTAACGATAATCCTATCGCTAATTTCATGGATGTAAGTTATGACTATCGGCTCGGAACGAATAACCAGACCGGATTCGATAGGTCGAATGTTTTAAATTTTACCGACACTTACGCCGATCAGCCTTTATCCTATGAAATAGAACCCGGCGTGCAGTGGTATGAACATCAATTAGACGGCAATTCAGCGAACGGTCTCGAAATAGAATTTACATTCCCGAACGGGCTGTATCACGTTGAAGAAGACGGCAGTACGACGGCCGCAAGCGTTACGCTCGAAGCCGAATATAGAAGAACGAGCCTCGATCCCGAAGTACAGTATTTATGGTCGAATTTTTTCACCGGCGGTCTGAAAATAGATTCGATGACTCAAAACGGGGCCGCTTATTCTGGAACGGGTCCTATTTATAATATTTCGGCCGGTAATAACGCCGTTGCCGAAGTGTGGACGATCACATGCACCGAAGCGCAAAGCGGAGCGCAAGGCTATCTCAACGCGCCTTCAAGTTATGCGAAAAAATTCAGCGTATTCGGTTCCGTTTCAGGCGCAAAACCTGACGCGGTTTTCGGAACGCATTACTCCAATAATTTAATAGGTTTTGATATCAGTTCGATGTACTTTTGCACCGTCGGCTATGTTTTTACGGTAACAATAGGCGCGCAGACGAGCGTAACCATAAGCTCGGCGAGCACATCGGCCGTTAGACGCAGTTATCGCGTTGATAATGTTGCTATGGCTCAATACGACGTTCGTGTAAGATGCACATACAGAAGCGGAACTACAATTCGCGATATTACGCGCGTATTCTGGACGCAGTTATCATCGATTATATATGACGATTTTGTGAGACCCGGCAAAGCCTTAATCGGTTTAAAGGCGCTCGCTACCGGCCAGCTTTCCGGGACGATGCCGAATATTACATGCACGGCCACCAGAAGCACGGTTCGCGTTTTTAATCCTACGGCTAACGCATATCAATTAAAGGCGGCGGATAATCCAGCGTGGGCCGCTTACGATATGATACATCGAGCTAAATTACTTTATAACTTTACAAGCTCAGTCAATGAAACGGCAGTTTTCGGCGCGCCAAAAGAAAAAATGATCTATCAAGATTTCAGTGATTGGGCCGATTTTTGCGATTCAAAAAGTTTAAAAGTGAACTATTACGTTGAAAAGGCAACGGATATCTGGACAGCATTACGCGAAATGGAAAACTGCGGCCGCGGCAAAGTTATTTTAAGAGGAACCCGCTTCGGCGCGATCTGTGATAATCCGAGCGATCCGGTTCAACTTTTTACGGTTGGAAATATCATTAAAGATACTTTCCGTGAAGAATTTTTGCCGATGAAAGACCGGGCAAATTCACTCGAAGTAACCTTCAACAATAAAGATAAAAATTACGAACGCGAGGTTATAACCGTTTACGGTGAAAACTACGACAACGAAACAAAGGTGAAACATCCGACACAAATAACTCTCGACGGCATAACGGATTTCGCTCAGGCTTATAAAGAAGCGAAATACAGGCTCCGTCTCAATAAATACCTTACGCGGACCGTTTCTTTTGAAGCCGGGGTTGACGCGATCGCGTGCCAGGTAGGCGACGTTATTCTCGTTCAACATGACGTACCACAGTGGGGCTTCGGCGGGCGCATAATAAATGTTAACGGCCGCATTTTAACTTTAGATCGTGAAATAACTTTCGCCGCGGCTACCGATTATTCGATAATGGTAAGGCTGAGCGCTACCGATGTCATAGTTCAAAAAATGCTCGTGCAATTCGCGCAGGAAACAACGACGGCAACGGTAACGGTTACGACGGATTTCGCATCGGCGCCGGCGAAGCATGACGTTTATACGCTGGGCGAGCTTAATGTCGAGGCCAAACCTTTCAGAGTAGCTAATATCACGCGTGCAACCGATATGACGCGGCGTATAACCGCTCTTGAATATGTGGCGGCCGTTTACGATGAGGCGACGGACGTTCCTGATATAAATTACAGCGCCTTAACGCCTTATATCGATGTATCAAATATACAAATCGGACAGGAAACCTATGCGCAAAAAGACGGAACTATCGTTTCGGTTTTATATGTGTCCTGGACGGCGCCGCGCAACCGGCAAGTACAAAATTATCATGTGTTTTATAGCCGTGATAATGGCGTTAACTGGCTTAAATGGGGCGAAACGAACGAAACGGCCATAACAATATCGGGAGTAAAGGCCCTTGAAACATACGTTATAAAAATATGCACACTCAACGAAATAGGTACGCTTTCGCCCGGCGTTTTGTCCGCGCCCTGTTATGTAACAGGAAAAGACTTGCCGCCGAACGACGTTACCGGCTTAACCATTACGCAGGACCCGAACGATAAGCGAAAGATAACGCTCGAATGGACCGGCGTAACCAATGTTGATTTAAGGGGTTATCTGGTAAAAGAAAACGGCGTAAGCGTTTCGAACTATCTCACGGACACTAAATTTAACTTTCAGGCTTCGGCGACTCGTACTTATAATTTTACGGTATATTCGGTGGACACTTCAGGCAATCTTTCAACTAATCCGGCAACGGCGAGCGTAAGTATAACGGTAGAGCCTTCAGATATAACAGGCTTTACGGCAAGCGCAGACCCTTACGATCGTACGAAAGTGCTTCTTTCATGGAACGCATTAACCGAAGTGGATTTATCATATTACGAAGTGCGCCGCGGCGATTCGTGGCTCGATAGCGCTGTCATTCAGCATACAAAGGCTACATCTTTCGTTTACTCGCTACCGACGAGCGGATTTCATCGGTTTTGGATAAAAGCCGTAACAATAGGCGGCAAATATTCGGTTACGGAAGCGGGCGCCGACGGGCAGTTTAATTTTTCGAGCAGCGCTCCGGTTAACGGCGTAATAACCCAGGATTTAAACGATCGCACGCGGTTGGTTATATCATGGGATGCCGTGGCCGATGCCGACGTTAGCGGATACGAAGTGAGGCTCGGCCAGGATTGGACCTCCGGAGCGCTCGTCGGAATTGTGAAAGAAGCGAGCATAACTCATATTATAAGCGCAAGCGGCTCGTATAATTTTATGATTCGTGCCAAAAACGTGGCGGGTTATTATTCGTCAACCTTAAATGTGGCAGGCACTTTTACAATCGAACCGTCGAATATTAGCGGCTTCAAAGGCGCTCAGTTTAGCGACACAAAAAGCAAGGTAAGACTTACCTGGAACGCCACGCCTGAACGCGATACAGACCATTACGAAATCAGGCAGGGTGAAACATGGGCAGGCGGAACCTTGGTTTCGGCTAATGTCGCCGGCACTTTTTACGACGTAACAATAAGCCTTGAATCGACTTATAAATGGTGGATTAAAGCGGTAAGCAAAGCGGGAAAATACAGCGTAACAGCTTCTTCTTTCAGCGCGTTATTTTCGATGAATCCGAGCGCGCCGACTAATTTAACAGCCGTTACAGATCCCGCTGATAGAACAAAGGCAAATATAACATGGACCGGTATCGCTGATCTCGATTTACTCGAGTACGAATTGCGCTGGGGCGTAAGCTGGGAAGATTCGGCGTTAATCATCAAAACAAAAGAAACGCGCGTCACCTGGGCTATACCGGACACGGAAGTTTATCATTTAATGATAAGGGCAAGAAATACCGCGCTCTTTGAAAGCGACGAAGTTTCATATTTTTATTCGGCTACGGTCGAACCTTCGAACGTAACCGGATTTAAAGCCGTCCAGAACGGCGAAAATATCCTGCTGACATGGAATAAAGTCACCGATGTCGATTTCGCGCATTGTGAAATACGAGAGGGCATAACGTGGGATACTGGCTCGCTCATAGTGTCGGGCGTAACATTACCGGCTTATCAGTTTTTAGCCGAAAAAGAAACGCTTCGACACTTTATGATAAAAGCCGTTAACCGCGCCGGAAAATACTCTGACGCGGAAGCTAAAGCATTCGTGGTGATCGCTAACTTATTGCCGCGTAACGTAATATTAACTTATGACGAGATCGATGATCCGACGGGAACGCATAACGATACAGTTTTCGGCGCTTCGGCTTTCAAATATTCGACGCTCGGCGGGCAATTCAGCGAATACGATACCACGAAGTTTTCGGATATCGGCGGCTCGAATGTTTTGAAACTTGATAGCGTAACCGGTGATTTTTCGAATATTGCGGGAACTTTTGCGGATTATCCTTCACGACGTTTTTCGGATTCAACATGGCATTATGATTCAGGCGATTATACGACTGGCGTAATGGACGTAGGTAAAGTTTTGACCGCGAATATAACCGCTAATTTTACGACGAGCGTTTTATTTACGGCCGGCACTTCGGCAAGATTGTTTTATCGTACCAGTACATATTACGATCCAGTGGCGGAAAGTTACGGCTGGCCGGAATGGTTGCCGTTCGTGGCGTTCCAAACTACTTTTCGATATATTCAATTTAAAGCGGAATTGGCTACCGACAGCCCCGGAAAAACTCCGGAAGTTAATCAATTCGAGCTTAACGTTGACGTACCGGATATGATAAAAAACGGAAATCAAACGGTTGCCGTCGGCGGTTCGACAATTAATTACGGTTATACTTTTTACGCGGTGCCTTCGGTGGTTGCCATGGCTACTACGCTCGGCAACAGAGCCGAATTAAACGGTGAGCCAGATTTAAGCAATTTTACGGTAAAAGTATTCGATTCAGGCGGTAATGATGTGGGCGGACAGATCCTATGGATTGCCCGCGGATATTAATTTAAACAAGGGGGTAATTTATGGCTTATGATGGAGCTCGGCCGGCGGATGATGATTATATCTCCGACGGTCCGGGCGTGATACGAGATAACACCGAGGCTTTGCGGACTGGACAGATCGTTGATGCGGGTACGCTAAAGGGGCGCGCGCCGGGAAATAACAGTAATAATATACCGATCAATAACGGCACGCTTTGCACTAATTTAAACGCGGATAAACTTGACGGTAGCGACGCCTCGGCATTCGCCGGGGCCGTCCATTCTCACAACGCGGCGTCATCGTCTGATAACGGTTTTATGTCTAACACGGATAAAATCAAACTTGACGGCATAGCGCTCGGTGCGGAGGTTAATCAGAACGCTTTCGGCACAATTTATAAAAGCCCTGGCGGCCCGAATATATACGCTTTAAGCAAACAGGATTTTATAACTTTTATCGAAGGCGCTAATATTTCAATAGTGGGAAATGCCGGTATGCGCTCGTTAACAATAGCATTAACCGGGGTAGTCCCAAACGCTTCATACGCCTCCAACGCAAATAATGCGAGCTATTTACAGGGCAATGCTCCGTCTAATTTTGCATCGGCCATCCATACGTCGCACACCGGCGAAGCAAATTCAAAAGGCGCGTTTAATGGATATAAAAAATTTGCTGACGGAATAATTATACAGTGGGGCGTAGTGAGCGTTAATGCGGGTGTGGCTCTTTGGGAAAATTGGCCGATCGCTTTTCCGAACGCTATAGCGGTAGTGATACCAACATTACAGGCGAGTTCGCCGACTTACGCTCCTGCGGCTTGTGGCAGTTTTGTCCTAAATGGCGGTTATTTATATAATCCAAATAATAACCAGGATAACATATCTTACATTGCAA
Source organism: uncultured bacterium (assembly GCA_964436235.1). GTDB lineage: Bacteria > Muiribacteriota > UBA9980 > UBA9980 > UBA9980 > UBA9980. The sequence continues at coordinate 4,716 of CAYTCW010000008.1, read as the reverse complement.
TAGGATGGTGAGCAATGCAATACTACACACATTACGAAGAAAACACAGGAAAAATCCTCGGCTTTTACGCCGACGAGATCCACGGCGATAAGATCCCGACGCCGAATATCGCCATTACGGAAAAAGAATGGCAGGACGCCGTCTCGAATCAGCAGGCACGAAAAGTAAATCGAGAAACGCTAAAGATTGTCGAGACTCTTCCGCCCGCGCCCACTCGCGCTGAATGCTTAACAGGTATAAGATATAAACGCAATGAACTTTTAAAGGAAACAGACTGGACACAGATGCCGGATTCGCCTTTAACGAGTGAGCAAAGAGCGGTCTGGAAAATATATCGTCAACTTTTGCGCGATTTTCCGGAAAATTGCAATCCTTATAATCCTGACTGGCCGACGAAACCGCAAAATTAATTTATAAAAACGGGGTGAAAAACAATGGCATACGACGCAAATAAACCGGCGGACAATGAAGTTTTATCGGTCGCGCCGAGCGTGATAAGAGCTAATTTCGTCGCTTTAAAAGAAGAGGTTGAAGGTAAAGCGGCCAGCTCGCACACGCATAATCAAAGTGATAGCCACGGCACGCCGGACACTGACAGCGCAACTACGGCGCTTCATCATACAATCGGTACGGGCGCGAATCAGGCGGCGGCAGGAAATCACAATCATTCAGGAACTTACGAGCCGGCAAACGCTAACATTCAATCGCACGTAACGGCAGTGACGGGAAATCCGCATGGCGTTACTAAATCAGATGTCGGACTCGACAGCGTTTCGAATGACGCACAGCTTAAAATAGCGTCCAATTTATCGGACCTTAATAATGCTGAAACGGCACGTGGCAATCTTGGGCTCGGCGATTCGGCGACAAAAAGCGTGGGGAGCACTTCCGGTACGGTAGCGGCCGGAGATCATAATCATAGTGGAACATACGAAGCGGCAAACGCGAATATCCAGAACCATATATCGGCGACTACGGGTAATCCTCACAGCGTAACCAAAGCCGATGTTGGCCTTGGTAATGTGCCGAATGTTGACTGTACGAACGCGAGCAATTTAGCGAGCGGGATTATTCCACTTGATAGATTACCCGCGGCGGCGATTGAAAAACTTGTTGTGGTGGCCGACGAAACCGCTCGCTTTTTGTTAACTACGGCAACGGTAGTCAATGGCGACACCGTAAAAGAGAACGACACAGGTTATTTATTTTTTGTGGTTGATGACACGCAGTTAGATTCAAGCGATGGTTATATGCCATATACCGCCGGAAGCGCGTCATCGATCGCATGGACGAATATAACCGACAAACCTTCTACTATAAGCGGGTTCGGCATAACAGACGGAATCAATACAGCGGCTTTAAACGAACTTCAAATGTTAATAAGCATGGGGGCCATGATCTAATAAATAATTAGTTTAAATTTAAGTTAAAAAGGAGCGTGGATAATGAAGCAGGGAATTTTATTAACGCCGCCGCCGTCTAAAGAAGGCGTGGGACTCGGTAATGTAAAAAACGTCGATACGACGAACGCGGCAAACATTACGGCGGGCGTATTACCCGACAGCGTTTTGCCGCCTAAAGCGGTTAAACGGCTTGTTGACGTGGCGAATCAAACGGCGCGTTACGCGCTGACCGTTGAAACCGTCCAGCAGGGCGACACGGTAAGACAGCTCGATACTCAAACGATGTATCTCGTAATCGACGATACAAAGTTAAGCGAGGCGGCCGGTTATGCCGTTTATAGGGCCGATATGCCTTTCGCGGCGATAAGCGGCAAACCTACGACACTGGCAGGGTACGGCATAACCGACGGCGGAATGAATAACGAAGATAAAATGACAATAAGCATGGGAGGAATGATATAACATGGCGAGAACAGCGAAAAAATTAGCACAGGCGGCTTTAACTAATTCGATGACGGCGGTTTATACGGCTCCGGCGGGAACTAAAACGCAGATAACGGAAATATGGATAGCGAACACAAACGCGAGCACGGCGCGTAAAGTATCTCTGGCGGCTCATGGTACAGCGGCGGCTAATACTATTATACCCGAGCAGGAAATAGCGGCGAAGGGGTATGCTTCGCTGGGCGATACTAAAATTGTCCTGGCGGCTGAAGAAGTATTCGCCGGCATGGTTGACGCAGGATCGGCCGAAACCATAATCACGCTTTATGGCATAGAAGAAGCATAATTTTTTTTTCTTATAAAAATATAAAGGGGGAAATAAGATGAGATTAGCGGTCTATCCGCCGGTTAATATTCCAAAGGCCGACGAAGACGAGGGCACTTATATCAGCGATAACAAGATATGGGAATTCAGTAAAATTTACGATATGACGGCCAGTGTGCTATATCGTAATCGCGCCATGCAGCCGCGCAAGCTTTTTACGGCCAGTGTAGAGGCAGGAAAAACGCGAGTCGAGTTTGCGGACGCCATAAACAGCACGGACGAAATAATTATCATCAGCAATAAATAAGGGGGAATGCCGAGAATGAAAAAAATAGCATTAAGTTTATTAATAGTTTTACTTTTCGCGACTGCCGCGTTTGCACAGGGCGGTTTGCTATCGCCCGATCAAATTTACGGCGGAGTTTATACGAAAGACGAAATCGACGACACTTTTGAAGCAAATTTATCGCAGTATTCGACCACAGCGCAGATGAATAGCGCAATCGGCGCGGCTACAACGGAAGTTTACGCGAACACAC
>CAYTCW010000008.1:0-1955 GCA_964436235.1 uncultured bacterium | reverse complement strand
TTATTATCCGGCGAATATGACCAATGGCGATTATACAGGCGAGGTCATTATTGCCGACGTTTCGGGGTCTTTAACACAGTTTTATGCAGTATATATGTCAAACACGGGTTGGGCGCACGCTAAAGCCGACAGTTTTTCGACATTGCCGGCCATAGGGATTATTCTTGAAACCGGAACCGGCGCCAAAAAAGTATTAACGCGCGGAATAGTGCGAAACGATGCGTGGAACTGGACGAAGGGCGGACGAATATACGTTTCGGACAGTACGGCCGGCGCGCTTACTCAAACCGCGCCAAGCACGAGCACGAAACTCATAAACATCATCGGCATAGCGCTGGGGGCCGATGAAATGTATGTATGCCCGGAAATAACTTGCGTTGAAAATTAAGGCGGTGAATTATGGCGAAAGTGTTATATAAAATTACTAACTTAATAGATGGCAAGTGCTATATTGGACAAACCTCTGTTAAGGGTTTTAATTATCGCATGACAGCGCATAAAAAGAGGAAAGATAGACCGTCTTTAATTCATTCTGATGAAACCAAAAAGAAATTATCCGAAAAAGCGAAGTTGCAGTGGCAAAGGCAAAGAGGTGAAGTAAAATGCGCGTGAACGGTGTGATAAATCCACCTAAAATCAACAACTCAGTTGCGAGCAAAGTTAATAATGTGGCGATAAGCAGGATTGGGGCGTGGGGTGCGGGGGGAGACATGGGTTCTAAACGAATGTTTACAGCCGCTTGTGGGTCACAGACCGCATCGACAGTTATAGCTGGATATGACCAGAATGTTGTTATAAAAACTTGTGAAAATTATAATGGGACAAGCTGGTCTTCGACAGGCTCTCTCGCAAACACTCGTCTTCAATCTGCTGGTTGCGGAACACAATCGGCTGGATTGGTTTTTGGTGGAAATGACGGCGGAAGTATGAGGACTACCTCGGAACATTTTAACGGCTCAACTTGGTCGAATGGTGGGAATTATGGCTATGAAATGAGTGGGTTGGGCGGTTGTGGCTCTCAATCTGCCGCGCTGGGCTTTGGAGGAAGAGAAGGAAGTGGTGGTGGAACACTCAGAGACTACTCAAGAGCTTATGACGGTAGCACTTGGAGTTCTGCGGGAAGTTTGAATACGGCGCGCACATTGGTGAGCGGTTGTGGCTCTCAATCTGCCGCACTCTCTATTTGTGGATATACAAACAGCTATGTTAAAAATGTTGAAAGTTATAATGGAACAGCATGGTCAAACGAAAACGATATGCTTTTTGAAATATATGCGTCGGCTTCTTTCGGCGTGCAAACCTCAGCTCTACAAGTCGGCGGCGAGGGGAGCGGCGGAGCAACTGCTAATTGTTCGTTTTATAATGGAACAGGTTGGACGGCAGATGCAAATTTGGGAACTGCAAGACGACAATCTCCCGGCGGCTGTGGAAGTACGGCGGCAGGGTTAGTGATGGGCGGTGCGAATTTATTAACCACAGAAGAATATACAAAATAAGGAGCCTATAACACAATGAACAATATAAATCTATTTGAGCAAAAATCAATGAACGTAGTCAAATCAGCAAACATCCTCACAAAAGACGATTTGCAGATAATAACTGAACTATCAGCAGAACTTTCAAACACATTCCAGACGGCTCAAGTTTTCAGAACCAAAACAGAAGCGGAAATCAGCGTATTAAACGATATAAAATTTCCAACGCCAGACGCTAAATACTGGCAGTCAATACGCGAGCAGAATGTCCACTTCGGCGAACTCGTAAGGCTTTCGTTCAATTACAGGCGTAACGATGTTGAAATCGCCCGCATTGAACAGGCGCTTAAAAGAGCGCAGGGCTTCGACAAAGATATGCTTCAAATCGACCTTGAGGAAAAGCAGTTCAATCGCATTGAAATGGAGCGCGTCGCTAAAGACCGCATACGCGAAATCAAGATGTGGTCGGACATTATGGCG
>CAYTCW010000007.1:21031-59836 GCA_964436235.1 uncultured bacterium | reverse complement strand
AGAGCCAACCACGGGATTTGAACCCGCGACCTGCGGTTTACGAAACCGCTGCTCTACCAGCTGAGCTAAGTTGGCTGGTTGAATTGATTATATCATAAGTGAAAAAAAAATTCAACTATTTTTTAGAAATATTTTTATTTTTGCTCCTGCGCGGTGTCGGCCGAAGCCTGCCAGCTTCTTATCTTGTCAGAATACTGTTTGATAAGGCGATTCGACGATTCTTCCGTCGAGGTTTCAACGTAAAGATGGAAGAATGGACGGTCAGGATCGGGTATTATCAGTATCCAGTCGCTATTATCGAAGCAAATTTTAACGCCGTCGATAAGCTCGGTATTTAAATTTTTAGTATCTTCGATAAGATTGCGCATGACGGTGCCTTTACATTCCCACGGGCAGGGCAGCTGAACTTTAATCAACCGCGATGCCGGAATTTCCTTTTCGATTTCAGAAAGCGGCTTTTTGACTATGGCAAGCATTTCGAGCAGTTTGCACAAAGTCACCATGCCGTCCGATGCAGGCTGGAAGCCCGGAAAGCCGAAACTGCCGACGCCGTCGCCGACAAGAGTTACATTTTCGCTCAGAGCCGCTTCCATCATGTTGCGAAGCATAGTTTTAGTTCTGACCACCTTGCAGTTAAAGCCGGCGGCCATTTCCTCGATGATCTTCGAAGCGATGACAGGAACCGCTATCGCCGTGCCGGGGCCGGATGTTTTCATTACCAGATAGCTCATTATGGATAAAAGCATATCGTCGGTGAGAATTCGGCCGGTTTCATCGACTAAGTGTATCTTTTCGGTGCTCGCATCGAACATCACGCCGAAAGCTGCGCCGAGCGACTGCACTATATTAGAAAGCTGGCGCAGCGAAGTGGAAAACATCTGCGGGTCTTGAGTGAGACGCTTTTCATCGACGAAGGCGTTCAATGAAACTGCGTCAACACCAAGCTGGCCCAATATTTGAGGAAATATAATGGAAGCCGCGCCGTACGCATAATCGATAACGATTTTAAACGGCGACTGTTTTATAGTTTCGGTATTTATGAATTTTAAAAGGCCCTCGCAGTAAATATCGACGGTGCGATGCGGAAAGTGGATTGTGCCGGTTTCTTCGCAGCCGGCGCGGGCGAAATCTTCCCTGAAGAAAAAACGCTCGATAGCCTTTTGTTTTGAAACGGAAAGCGCCATGCCGTTCGAATCGTAAAATTTTATTTCGATAAGTTTCGGATCAACCGCCGATTTACGCGTGTGTATGCAGCATTTGTGGTTGTTTGCCGGCAGATGGTAACGGGCAACGGGCGGCGGCATGACCTGAAGGTCGTAAACGTTGCAGCCGCACGATAAAATACCCGATATAAGCGCGCGGTTGATAAGTCGCGAAGTTTTATGCGAATCGCGGGAAGTGGCCACGTTAGCCTGCGCGCCGAAGAACGCGCCGCAGGCCGCGCCTACTTTGGAGGCGAATTCAGGAGTAATTTCGATATTGCCAAGGCCCGAAATACCGGTAGCGCCGAAAAGATATTTATTCCATTTTTCGCCCCATACAAGACTGGTGGCAAGGGTGGAACCCGCGTCAACGACTTTATGCGGCCATATTTTAATATTAGCCTTGAGCATGGTGTCTTCGCCGATGTGACACTCATCGGCGACCACTACGCCTTCGGATATATAAGCGTTATTTAATATACGGCAATGCCTGCCTATTATAGCTTCTTTGATAATGGCATGCTGTCCGATAAAACAGTCATTCCAGATAATGCTGCCGGATATTTTGGCATGGGATTCGACTATGCAGTTATCGCCGATCACCGAGTTTGACAAAGACGCGCCGCGCTTGATAAGGCAGTTTTTACCGATAACCACGCCGCCGCGCAGCTCGACTCGGTCTTCGATAACGCTGTTTTCGCCGGTTATTACGTCTTTACCGATAACGTTCATTCGCGTGCCGGGAATGTTAACATCGACGCGGCCTTCGAGCACGTCGCGATGAGCAAGGAGATATTCGGACAGATCGCCGATATCTTTCCAGTAGCCTTCAGCGATATAACCGTAAAGCGGTTCTTTATTTTTTAATAAAAGAGGAAACAGGTCTTTTGAAAAATCGAATTCGCGGCCTTCAGGTATGTATTTTAAGGCCTCCGGCTCTATTATATAAATGCCGGTATTGACGGTGTCTGAAAAAACTTCGCCCCAGGAAGGCTTTTCAAGAAAGCGCGTTATTCTTCCGTCGCGGTCGGTTATTACGACTCCGTACTGCAGAGGATTTTCGACGCTCGTTAACACGATGGTTATCATGGCTTTTTTCGATTTATGGTATTCGATGGCATCTTTCAAATTAAAATCGGTGAGCACGTCGCCGGATATAACTATAAACGGCTCGTTTAAATGCTTGCGCGAAAAGCCCACGGAGCCTGCCGTGCCATAATCTTCGGTAGCGGATACATACGACATCTTTATGCCGTGCGACGAACCGTCGCCGAAATGAGAAGTAACCTGTTCGGGCTGAAAATATAATATCGATAAAACGTCTTTCAGGCCGTAGCGTTTAAGCAGCTCGACGATATGAGTCATCATCGGCTTATTCATAACCGGGACCATAGGTTTTATATTAGTGCAGGTAATCGGCCTCAAGCGGGTACCGAATCCGCCGGCCATTATAACCGCCTTATTCATAAACACACCCCCAACTTTATTCCGTCCAGATATAATATTTTTAGAATATAGACTGGATTTAATATATCAGACTAATATAACAAAAATAATTAAAAATCTCAAGAAAAAAAGAAAAAGAAATTATTAGAGGGCGGGCGGCAAAAAAACTTTTACGAAAAACAAAAAAACGAAGAGGGAGTGGCTCTTCGTTTTTCTGCGGTTAGTTCTCTCGTCTTCTATCTAAGAGAATTTTTCAACTTACATATAATATTTCGGATGAATTTGATTTTACTTTATAGTTTTTTAAAAAATATTTTTATTTTGTTTATTTTTTTCTTTTATTTTTTTATTTCCTTGTCTTGTTCTCGTTTTTTTATTTTTTTGTTTTCGGTTGTGTTTCTGTATTCTCTTACTTTGTTTCCATTTTATTTTAGAGTTTTTTTTCCAAACTTCTTTCCGATCGCATTTATACGCCTACCGGCTTACGCTGATAGTTGATAAAGTAACGCTGGTTTTCTGAGGCGCGCTTCCCGAAAGGGCCGCGGGCTTTTCCGCGCTCGATTTTAAAGCTATATTCGAAGCGTTTAAATATTTATCGCAGTCTATCAGGGCTACGGTATCGGTTACCACGTCTTTTGCCTTCAAAACTATTATGATCATCTGTTTTCCGCCGTATGAATAGGCCGTAGCAAGGCATCTTCCCGCCGCCCGCGTATAACCCGTTTTAATTCCTTTAACGCCGGGAGTTTTGCCGAGAAGTTTGTGACGGTTCGTTAAATTTATCTTACGCGTCACTTCGACTAACTCAATAGTTTCTTTCGATTTTAATTTTGATTTTGCGGCTGCTTTCGAATTTTTCTTCGCGGAAGATTTTAAAGCAGTCTTACTCTTTTTATCGGTTTTATTTGATTTAACGACAACTTCTTTATGAGTTTTAATTTTCACCTGATATTTTCTCGTTCCGACTATTTTTGCGAAAACGGGATTTTTCATGGCGTACCCCGAAAGGATCGCCAGGTCATAAGCGGTCGAATGATGCCTGCTATCGGGCATTCCGTTCGGATTAACAAAATGACTGTTAACCGCCCCTATTTCTTTAGCCTGTTCATTCATTAATTTAGAAAATTTCGCGACGCTTCCGGCCACTTCTTCGGCGATAGCTATGCAGGCGTCATTTGCCGAATGAAGGAGCGACATATAAAGAAGATCCATTAAAGTCGTCTTATCGCCTTTTTTCAGTCCAAGCGAAACGCCGTCGCTTCTAACATAAATATCGTGTTTTATAGTTATGGTTTCATTCAAATTTCTTTTAGAATCTAAGAGAACTATCGCCGTCATAATTTTAGTTAACGAGGCCGGAGCCATTTTCTTAAAAGGATCTTTGCTGTAGAGAAGTTTGCCGCTGCCTTCGTCGAGAACCACGATCGACTGCGAAGTAAGGATATCTTCTAACGACTCGGGCTCGTTTTTTTCTTCAGATGAAGTTTCAACGACTTTTTTAGCCGTACTTTTCCTGGATGCGTTTTTTTTGGCTTTAGCCTGAGCTTTCTTTTTAGACGAACTTATTTTCTTTACGGAAGATTTGCCGGTTATAATTCCCTGCCTCGAAGCAAAAAGTTCTTCGATAGTCTGAGGATTGCTCTTAATTTTATTAAGCTCACCGGATTCTTTATGTTTGCTCTGCTGGGCTGAAAGCAATTTCTTTAAAGTATCGTCAAGCTCTCCGGCATTAGCGCTCAAATTAAAAAACTTGAGCTGCGCGGTATAAAAAGTTAATATCAGTATTATTACTATTACACTTTTTATTAATTTTGCGATTCTTTTTAAATTCATTAAAATACTCACCCAACTTTAGTTATTAAATTTATTCAAAATTCTTTAGAAGTATCGGTATAATCGTGATTGATTTTATATTTATGTTGAATTTAATTTGAAATTATGTTAAGATAAGCCAAAAAATCGCATGGGGTGGTTACTTTGTCTTTTAATAATAACCGTTATATTATGAATGAAAAACATAATAATAAATATCGGCCTGCCTGTTTAAAACTTTTTTATATTATCATGCCGGCAATCTTCCTCGTTTATATATCAATCAATATGTTCACGCCTGCACGGGCATCAGCGCAGCAAACTTCCGATTCTTCTTCGCCCGTAGTCGAATATAAAACCGCGCACGAAGACGCCCGCCCTGACACAATACCGGTTGAAACGCAGGCGGCGGATTCCACTGAAATTTTTTCCACCGGTATTCCGCAGGCCGCCCCTAAACCGCTTTCGGCCGATCAGATATCTAAAATAAGCGAATTGATAAATAAATTCGCAGGCAATATTTATAATTCAAAAATAAGCGCAGCGGCAAAACTTTGCATTAATCCGCAAAGCGATTTTTTATCAAAGGATTTTATCGATGATTTTAAAAGCACTAAAGCCGCTCCGCTCAAAATTAAAGATATCAGCGGCTCGGCCGATGAAACCATAAGCGTTATATTAGAATATGGCGGCGATAAAAAAGACGATATAATGACGCAGGAATTCGTTTTACTTTATAATCGGCAAACGGATAATTTTATGATAGCAAATATTTTTGACCGGCTCTATGAAAATATAAATGAAGATAAAAAAAAATGTCTTGCCAATTGTTCATTTTTAGAAAGCGCGCTGCTGTTCTTTCAGAGAATCCTGACTGATTTTTCGTTTTCCAATGAATTCAGAGGCGATGCCGCTTTTAAAAAACTTATGGACGCAGGATTTCTTCTGCGAATGCCTCAATGCCCATCAAAAGGCGTTTATATTTGCCTTGTGTCGAATAATATCGAATTGAATTCCTACGAAATAATGGTAGGCTGCTCGGAGCACGGCTACCTGTCCGAAATTTCAAAATTATACACCAACCTCGATAATTCCGAAAAATTATACGCGCAACTCGAAAGCGAAGGTCTGCTCTTAGCCCGCGAACATTGCGGTGAAAGACTATTAAAAATGTTTAATTCACGCGATATTGAAAAAAATATTTACGAAGCTATCCGGACGGAAAATATCGCCGAAGCGATCGAACTATTCAAACAACTTCAAAAAGAAGAAAAATACCTCGGGGAGTTATATCCGGCATTAAGCGACGCGCTTACGCAGATAAACCACGAAACCGCCGCGGTAGCTATATTAAAAGAGGCCGCCGAATGTTATCCCGGCTGGCCTTTAATAAAAGATAAACTTAACGAAAGCGGTGATAATAGATGACTGTTGTTTTTATTTCATCTGATATTCGATGCGCGGGTTCAGCGGCTGAATCATGGGCTTGTTTATATCCTGCGGCCCTATATAAATAGTTTTATTTTCGGTGAATACGGTCGGCACTAAACCGTATTGCAACTGGACGCCGTCAAAAAGTATTTCACGTTCCCTATCATCTGCGGAACAGCCGCCAAGATAAATGGCGTAACGCAGCGTACCGTCAAGAACTAACTTATCCGGCGTAAACGACATGAAAACCCTTACCCACTGATCGTATCTGCCGTCGCGAAAAAACGGCGTCCAATAAATGCCGGCTTTTTTTACGGCCGAATTTTTATCGGCCGAGGCCAAAAATTTCTTTTCTTTGTAATTGACCTCTATTTTTTCTTTGCCGTCGATATATCGGGCTGGATTTAAAAGATAATCGTCTCCGATCATTCCGCTGAATTTATAACGGGCAGCGCTTACATTAAAAAGATTGTTCATCCTTATTAAGTAATGGTTAAGCTCATCCGGTTTTCCGTTGACGCGAAAAGCGCCGAAACCTATTATGGCTGTAGATTCCGGCGATAAAGCCTTATTGCCGGTAAATTTAACGTTAGCCGATAACGAAAGCCCCAATTCGACGGATTTAGTAAGCGACTCAGGATCTATTTCCTGGTAAAAAACCGGATTATCGCCGAGGCCGAAGTTAAGTTCGGGCAGGTTGAAGTTAACCGCGTATTCAGCGTCAGCCTGAGTATATGAATCCATGTAATTAACGCCGAGATTTAAAACGCGCTTGCGGCCGTTTGAATATGGCTGGCTGGAAATATAATCGAGCTGATAATTACTCTTTATCACGCTCATTATAGCGTCTATGCCCGCTTGAACTTCTTTATAGGAGGCTTCGCGAAAGACGCCGCCGGTCGCCGAAGCCGCGCGGGTGGCAGCCGACGCGAAAAAACTGCCGTCGGCGGTTTCACCGGGCGCGTTTAATTTTAAAAAATTAACGGCCGGCCTGTGCTCGGCAGAAATCAAATTAATATTTTCGAGGACCGCTTCGTTAACGAAGAATGGATCGGCGGTAATATAAATTATATGCTTATTACCAAGCTGCTGCGATAGCTTTTCGGCCGCGAATAAAATCAGCTCGTCGGCGGTGCGGGTATAATCTATAGCACGGTCGAGCGCGCCTGCATTAAAAAGTTTTTTGTCGCCGCTAAAATCGAGTGCGCATATATCGGCGCAGAAAGTAAATAACGCCATTTTATCGAGGCTTTCAAGATAAGAAGCCGCGCGGGTTAAAGATTTTTGGGCCAGATCGCCGCGGCCGCCGCCGATCAGGCTGGAATCGATTATTAAGGCTAAGCTAATAGTCTCCGCGGTGCGCGTTACATTTACGCTCTGTGGAACGCGGTTTTCACTTAAAATAAAATTTGATGACGAAAGGCCGTTTTCTGATATATTATCGTGGTTCCTGAAGTATAATTTGATATCTATGCGCGGAAACTCGTCGGTTTTTATCTGCGTTATATCTAACAGAAAGTCACGAGACCCGGCGGCCTCAGCAACGGGCATTATAACGAAGGTAAAAAAGCAAGACCAAAAGAACATTATAAGCATAAGTCGAAACTTAAAACGATAAGCTGCCGGGTTTATAATAAAGAAACCCGCGGACGCGCCGCGAGTGCCGCCGCTAAAATCCAAAATCATATCCTTTCGCCAGAAAAAAAGAATAAAAATAATCTAAAAAAGGTTTCCAGCCTGTTCTGCCGCAAATTTTCAAAGCGCCATAGCCATCGAATTTAGGCGCCGGCAAAGGCATATAAATAGACATTCCGAACGAATTATAAGTAACGGGAATTTTTCCGAAATCGCCTATCGCCGAATTTTTAACGGTAGCGTTAGTAAGCGATGCTAAAAATTCACGCGAACTTTTCTCGACGCTCTGCTCATGTATTTCTTCATTGATTATGCGGCCTAAATCGAAGGCGTCGATAAACTCGCCGCCCGAATAACGCCTCACTTTTTTAATTACCGAAGAAGTGAATATATCGCGGTATTCTCTCTGCGCTAAAGCCTTTGTAAGCGCCTCGAGAAGCGCGTCGAATTTTTCGCTTACCATATCGAGCTCCGCCGTTTTAACCGCCGAAAGCGTGGCTTTAACGCCGGTTTTGGCCATTCGTTTAAAATAATTGTGCCAGGCTGACACGAATAAAAAACTGAAACGCTGAACGGCGGTAATTTTCTGGCTGACGATCGGGTTAAGAATTGTATCATAGGGCGTTCCGCATTCTGGAATCAACTCTTCGGAGCCTATTACATTAACCGCATGGTCGGATAATTCGTATATTAATTCGAGACATTGAAAATTATTCGCGTCGAAATGTACTATATCGGCGCAGCGGCCGGTCCCTTCGCGTATTTTTTCAAATACGGCGCGCAGATTCTTTAAATTATTCCAGTTTTTTACCGGAGATGAAAAATCGTGTTTATGGTTAATTACCGTTTCACGGTCGTATAAAGTAATAATTAATCCCGGAGTTTTATGCTTCAAATAATACTTTATGACGAAATCGGAAAATTCAAAAGATATATTGTCGTTTTCATTTATTTTTTCGCGCAAAAGCTCTTTAGAAGATATCTTATTTAAATCGTCGTCGGAAACTATTTCATAAACAGTTTTGACGCCATCTTTTTTATTGTACCATAGAGCGTTTATATTAATAAAGCCGGCCGGCTTTATATTTTCGAGTTTATTTATCTCGCGTCCCGCGCTTCCTGCGCCGTCATTTAAAAACACCAAATAAGTCCAGGCCGCTTCACTCTCCGCGACGCCGGAACCCGCGGCAAACGCCAAAAATAGCGGGCACAGAAGCGCCGCCGATAAAACAGCCGCAAATAAATACGGGCGCGCACCAGCGCACCCTTTTAAAATTAAAGTATATATTTTTTGACGAGTTGACTTAAAACAATTATCGACTTGAAACATTGATACGCCCACCCCTGTTTTTTATCTGTATTTGTAAAACTCCGCCGGCTCCGCGCAAAATACTTTTTTTAAAAATTAAAAACTACACGCCGGCCGGCCTTTAAATAAAATTGGAAATAAGATTATTGCGGTTGAACGGCAGTTTTCCTTCTTTTATCATCATAAGGTTTTCGATATTTCTTATAAGCGTTTCGCGGCTGAAAGGCTTTGCTATATAGCAGTCGGCGCGATATGTAACGAGCCCGTCGTACTGGGCGAAACTTGAATTGTAAGCCGTCATCAGCATTACAATTATATCTTTAGTTTCGGCGTTCGATTTTAAATTCTGGCAAATTTCAAAACCGTTCATAACCGGCATGTTGATATCTAAAATTATAAAATCGGGTTTTTCAGACTTTGCGCATTTAAAAGCCGCGGGTGAATTAGAAAATTTTTTCACCGAATACTGCCTTTTTTCATCGCTTAAAAGAATGGCTTCGAGCAGATTGAGACTGCACTCGTCATCGTCTATCAGCAATACATTATATTTTGAAACCAACCCGCTCATAACAATCACCGTAATTTCCATCCAACAAAATAACGGCCGCCATACCTCGCGGCACAATAGAGTACATGATAACAAAAAAGAAGGAAAAAGTCAAAGAAAATAAAGCAAATGAAATGAGGGATATAATAACAATTGCGGCTATACTACCTTCGATATCAGATTATTTTTATGTTCGGTAAGCCGCCTTGATTTGAGCTGGACAACGCTGTGGATATGCTCTAAAAACTCTTCGCATTTAAAAGGCTTGGTCATATAATAATCGGCGCGATAAACTAAAAGCCCGTCATGCCATACATAACTTGAGTTATAAGCGGTGATTAAAATGATGGTAACCGAGGCTATGGACGGCGTTGACTTTATTTTCTGGCAGACTTCAAATCCGTTTATGACGGGAAGATTGACGTCGAGAATAAGTATATCTGGAGGATCGAAAGTTATTGACTTTAGGGCTTCGGGCGAGCTGGAGTATTTTGAAACTTCGTAATAGTTACGTGGATCGGCGGCAAGCATAGCTTCGATCAGATCGAGCGTACACTGATCGTCATCTAACAAATAAACCCTGTAAAATGGCTGATGGACATCGTTCACTCAAAACACCCGCCTGCGCCGCAAAACGGCTATTATAAATTTTAAAAAAACTAATAACGGAATATACCTCCGCTACCTAATTTAATTATACCAGAAAGCGAAAGTAATGTAAAGAGATTTTCTATTTTTTTTTGCCGTTTTCGCACTTTTTTTAAAATGATTTTTGTAAAAAAAAATTAATTACGATTGACTTTTTTCGGGAGTGTATGATATATATATAAACGACACAACACAAAGTAAAACAGAAAAGAGTGATGAAAATGCTGATTAAACGCAAAAGTGTTTTTTATTGGCCCGTGCTTTTCATGCTTGTTTCGTTAGCCATTTTCGCCTTCTTTCCATCCAGCGCCGCTCTGGCGCAGGGCGAATACAGCATTCAAACCCATACCGACAAGCAAAGCATAACAGAGGGCGAACGATTCACGCTTACCGTAATAATAAGATCGAACTCCAGTATTACGACCGAACCCAAACAACCCGACCTTAAAGATTTTGTGATCGACGGGCGGCAGCAGTTCAGCCGGATTTCAATCGTAAACGGCGCTCAGAGCGTCGAAGCCGGCTACCACTATTCTCTACGGCCGCTTAAACCCGGCAAATTAACTATCGGCAGATTCGAAATAAATTATACCGGCCCGGACGGCGCGGCAAAAACCGCGCAGAGCGAGCCCATAATAATCGAAGTGAGCCCCGAAGCCGTCGAAGAAGAAACACCGCCGCCTTCCGTCGAAAGCCCCGCTCCTAAAGAAGAACAGGTCGAACGCGAGATAATATCGAAACATCTTTTAGTGATCACGGCTGTTATTTTATCCGCTTTCGCCCTGATATGGTTCGTTATATGGCAGAGCGCTAAAAAAGAAAGAAAAATGGCTTATACAGCAGTCAATAACGGCGATAAACTTCAAATAAACCTTCATCAAAGCGACGGCGGACGGCATGTGAGCGCCGCGCCGGATAACGCAGGGACAGGCATAAAACCTTCCGCCGGAGAAGCCGCAGGTGAAAACCGGGCGATAATCGATCCGGGCGCGACGCTTAAAAATATAATATCGCTTAAACATGCCGGCGATTACAGGCAAATGTTCGTTCAAATACCAAGATATATAAAGCAATGCGCGAGTTTTCAAACTAAAGACAACGGCGGATTGTGCGAACTGACCAACCAGGAGTTCATCGGCCGCGTCAAAAAAATTCCGGGCATAGCTTCGCGCGAATCCGAAATAAACGATATCCTCTCGCTTTGCGATATGGTTAACTACGCTAAATATACGCCCGCCGACTCCGAAATAGAAAACACGATCAAAGAATTAAATAATATAAGCCGTTTATTTGAAAGAGGTGTCAATTAGTCAATGAATAACGAGATTAAAGAAATCCAGGAGCTCGTCAGAACTAAAAGCGAGCTCACTTCAAAGATAACGGGCGAGATCAGAAAGGTAATAATAGGACAGGACCACCTTGTAGATTCGCTTTTAATAAGTTTTTTCTCCAACGGCCACATACTTTTAGAAGGCATGCCCGGCTTAGCTAAAACCATGGCTATTAAAACGCTTTCAGCTGCCATCAAAACTAAGTTCGCGCGCATACAATTCACGCCCGACCTTCTGCCGGCCGATCTGGTAGGCACCCGCATTTACAACCAGAAAACCGGAGAGTTCGAAACTTCAAAAGGCCCGGTTTTCACTAATTTTTTATTAGCCGACGAAATCAACCGCTCGCCCGCTAAAGTTCAGAGCGCCTTGTTAGAAGCCATGGAAGAGCGGCAGGTAACCATCGAAAAAGAAACTTTTAAATTAGACGAGCCTTTTTTAGTAATGGCGACGCAAAACCCCGTCGAAACCGAAGGCACTTATCCGCTTTCCGAAGCCCAGGTGGACCGCTTCATGTTCAAAGTCATTATCGGCTACCCTTCCGGCGACGACGAAAAAGAAATAATCAAGAAGATGGTTATAGAAAAAAATATAAAAGCCGACATAAAAGTCGATGCAATAACCACGCCCGCCGAACTTCTCGAAACAAGGCAGCTTATCGACAAAATATACGTGGATGATAACATATTGACCTATGTAGTTAATTTAATAAATGCCACGCGCACTCCAGAAAAATTTAAAATGAAGAATATAAAAGATTATATACGCTTCGGCGCCTCGCCGCGCGCCTCGCTTTACTTGGTGGTGGCCGCCCGCGCGCATGCGTTTTTAAGAAAACGCGGCTACGTGATGCCCGAAGATATCAAATCGATCGCCTATAACGTTTTAAGGCACCGCATTATGCTCACCTACGAGGCGGAAGCGGAAAACCTCACTACCGACGATATAATTAAAACCATACTCGACGGAGTGGAAATACCTTAAAATTAATGGTTTAAAAGGTAGAAACGATGATACCTAAAGAACTTATATCCCAGATAAGAAAAATAGAGATCAAAAGCAAAAAGCTCGTCGATTCTTTATTCGCCGGTAATTTCCGCTCGGCTTTTAAAGGGCGCGGCCTCGAATTCGAAGGCATACGCCAGTATATAAGGGGCGACGACTACCGTAATATCGACTGGAAAGTCACGGCGCGCATGAACCGGCCGTTCGTTAAAATTTACCGCGAAGAACGCGAATTGGTAGTTATGCTGGTTATCGACGTTTCGGCCTCGTCGGCGTTCGGCTCGCTCGGCCAGAACAAGCGCGAACTGGCCGCCGAATTTTGCGCCACCATAGCTCTTTCTGCGGTATCATCAGGCGATTCGGTCGGGCTGCTAATGTTTAGCGATAAAATCGAAAAATTCATACCGCCTAAAAAAGGTAAAACCCATGCGCTCAGACTTTTGAGAGAGATTTTATTTTTTGCGCCCCGCTCGAAGCGCACTAATTTTTACGAGGCGCTCACTTTTTTAAACCGCGCCATCAAGCACCGCTGCATAACTTTTATGGTGTCCGACTTTGAAGGCGTTAACGGGCGGGACGAAAAGATGCTTTCTGTGACTAATATCCGTCACGATACCATCGCCATCGTTTTAAACGACGATATGGATCTGATCTCAGAAGACATCGGCCTGATCGATATATACGATCTCGAAACCGGCGAAACTCTCACGCTCGACACTTCCGACAAAAAAACGCTCGCCGGATTGGAAAAAGAAAAGACGAAAAGGCGGGAAGCGCTCAAGCAAATATTCAGAAAAAGCAATATAGACTTCATGCATCTATCCACCGGACATCCAATTCAAAAACCTATTATGGAATTTTTCCGGCGGCGCGAAACGGCTAAAAAATAATTCCGGAGGTAATATCTGTGCCAAACGATAACGGTTTAAAACAAAATATCATTTTTATTCTTCTCATAACGCTTCTGGCAGTTTGTTTTTATAACATGCGCCAGATAAGCGTTTTCGAAAAAAGGACCGAAATAAAAATCGAGCGGGCGCGCGATTTTGCCGCAAAACTCGCTTCGCAAAAATTATACCACGAAGCCGCAGCGCATATCGAAAAATATTTAAGCGACAACTTAGTTGCGCCCGAAGAAGTCGAATCGACTTCGATTTATCTTGCCGACCTTTATTTCGAATATATTCACAACTACGAAAAAGCTATGGCTGCCTATCTTAAAGTTCTTTTCAAATTCCCGGCTACTAAATATAAAAACGATCTCGAACGGCGCGTTATTGATTGCAAAGACCGCCTCGGACGCCGCCTCGAGGCCGCCAACGATTTAGAAACCATCAACAACCGCAGTGCAGCCTCTAAAAAAACGCCTGCAGAAACCGGAAGCGCCGCCGCTACCGATGAAAATTCTATAGTAGTGGCAAAAATCGGTGAAACGAGCGTTACGATGACCGATTATCTCAACGAACTCGATTCTTTATTCAAGCAAAGCCAGATGGATCTGTCGAATCCGGAAAACCGGCGGAAACTGCTTAAAGACGTTATCGCCCGTAAAGTATTGCTTAAACTGGCGAATTCGAAGCGCTTCGACACCGACGCGCAGATACTAAAAAAAGTGAATTCGGCTAAAGAACAGATTATGATCGAAAAACTTTTAAACGAAGATGTATTTTCAAAAACCGAAGTCGATGAAATGTCTTTAAAACTTTACTACGACGCCCACAAAAACGAAATGCGCACGCCCGATAAATATAAATTCGACTACTTAGTTCTAAACGATAGTACCGAAGCCGTTTCGATAGCATCGAATAACGATTCGGCTAAATTTTCAAGCTACGCCTCGCTTCAGACGCCTTTTGCGCCGCTCGGCGAAATAGCTGCCGCGGCCGAAATAGACCTGTCGGAGGCTACCGCTGAAATCGCGGCGGCCGTACCGGGCGAAATAATTAGAAAGGCGATTAAAAGAGTGGACGGCAGTTTCGCAGTTCTTAAACTCACTAATTTCATAAAAGGCGATATCCTGCCCTTCGAATCCGTTAAAAACGACATACTCAGCCGCCTGACCGCTCAAAAACGCGAAAACGATCTGCAAAACTATATTATGAAAAATTTCGCCGAGTTAAACGTAGTCATTTTCGACGAAGTTTTCAAACGCGAAAACGTTAAGGAAAAATAATGCGTACAGCTATTTTTGCCATATTAATAATAACGGCGCATATATTTTTAATGCCGCACGCCTCAGCCGATGAGGAGATTCGCGATATCAAAGGCCTTATGGGCTATGAGTTCGTTAAAGATAATAAAACGCTCATACTTTTTCTGCTCGCTCTTCTTGCCTCGGCTATGGCGTATTATTTATTTATTCGTTTAAGCCGCCGCGAAGATAAATATCCGCTCGAACCGCCCCCGCCGCCGCCCGTTCCTCATGACGAAACGGCGCTTGCCGCCCTCGAAGAGCTTATGGCCTCAGGCTTTATCGAAGAAAAACGATTTAAAGAATTCTATATGCGCCTGTCGCATATCGTACGGGCATATACCGGCGGTTCGCTCGAATTCAACTGCTCTGACCTCTATCTGGAAGAAATAACCTTAAAACTCGAATCGTTAAAAATTGCCCGAAGCCATATATATGCTTTGGAAGCGTTAGAATCGAAATGCGATCTGGTTAAGTTCGCAAAATCCGTTCCGACCGAAACCGATGCGCGCGAAATTTTCGAAGCGGCGCTTAATTTTATTAAAACGACCCGCGGGGGTAATTTCAGATGATAACTTTCAAATATCCGGCCGCGCTATACCTATTGATCCTGCCAGCGCTGATATTAGCCTATAATATTTACCGCGATTCACGCCAAAAAACCGGGATCGGCTTTTCTAATATAACGCTTTATAAAACCGTACATAAAAAAACTTATAAAACTTATCTGGCAGCTTTTTCCAATATTTTACGCGCGCTGATTATTATCCTACTGATAGTCGCATCCGCCAGGCCGCAATTCGGCGAAGAGGAACAAAATACCACAAAACTCGGGATCGATATTTTTATAGCCCTCGACGTTTCAGGCTCTATGGCCGCCGAAGACCTCAAACCCGACCGCATAACGGCGGCGCGCGAATTGACGGGCGACTTCATTAAACAGTTGTCCGATCACCGTGTAGGATTGGTAGTCTTCGCGGGCCGCTCGATGACGCTTTCACCCCTTTCGACGGATATTTCGATAATGAGCGAAAGCGTTTCAAAAATTAATATCGGCGAAATGCCCATCGACGGCACCGCTATCGGAGACGCCATAGCCAACTGCGTATATAAGCTCAAAAACGATAAAAAGGCTAAAGCCTCCGAAACCGCCCGTGAAGCGCAAAAAAGCGGCGGCGACGATAAAGACGGCAAAAACGATAAAAATAAGGTCAAGTCGAAAATTATAATACTGCTTACCGACGGCGAAAATAATTCCGGCAATATCGAGCCGATGCTCGCCGCTAAGATAGCCTACGATGAAAAAATTAAAATTTACACCATAGGCATAGGCTCTAAAGACGGAGCTCCCATCCCGGTGACGCAGGGCGGCCGGAAATTTTACATGCGCAATCACGACGGCTCGCTTGTAATCCCGAAACTCGACGAAAAACTTTTGCAGGAAATAGCTGAATTAACGGGCGGCCTATACTTCAGAGCTACCGATGAAAAAAAATTAAAGGAAATTTATGATATAATAAACAAACTTGAAAAAAGCGAAATAATAACTTCAAAATTTACGCTGTATTCAGAAAAAGCTCACTATCCTTTATTTTTAGCATTTATCCTTATGATGATAAATTTTATAATCGAATACAGGGCTTTGATGAAACTATAATAATAACGGCGGCAAAAGTTATTCCAGCAGAGAAAATTTAAATATGATAATAAAAATTTGCCTGAGCTATAAAAAAAACGATGATAATATCGTCATTCCCATTCGCCCCGAATGTAAATCAGGCGTTACTTTCGTAGAATTGATGATATGCGTAAGCGTGATTTCGATAATAGCCGCATCGGCGCTGGCGCTCAGCGAAACCGGCTCGCGGCTTTCGCGGGAGTTCGAACTTAAATCCACACTGCGGCTCGTTCGAAACGCCATAGACCGATATTACGACCGCTCACTCGAAGAATCGCCCGCGCTCGCTGATAATCTGCACTATCCTAAAAGTTTGAACGAGCTCGTCGATAAAAAATTCATGCGCAAACTTCCGATCGATCCGTTTACGGGACTTTCCGACTTCAGGATGATATCTTCGACGGACGAACCCGATTCGATAAAAACCAACGGCGAAAATATATACGATATTAAAAGCTCCAGCGATTATACCGCGCTGGATAATTCGAAGGTGGATCAATGGTGAACTGCTTTAAAAAAAAATATTACGGCGCTTTCACTTTTATTGAAATAACTATGAGTATAGCCATAATAGCCATTTTATGCATGATAGCATATCCGGCGGCTACCCATTACGTAAAAAAAACTAAGGATGCCGCGCTTAAAAAAGACCTTTTCGTCCTGCGCGAAAGCATAGATAAATTTTACGCAGCCTATAACCGTTATCCGGCCTCTCTCGAAGAACTGGTCGAAAAAAAAATCATACGCGCGATTCCGATCGATCCGATCACTTCTTCATATGACAGCTGGATAATAATTCCGTCTAAAGACGGCGAACGCGACGTATTTAACGTAAAAAGCGGCGCGCCCGGAAACGACGGCGGGAACATGGCCTATGAAAGCTACTGATTCAGCGGGCAGGCAGGCCCGTTTCGTCACGGCCGCGAATGCCTTCTCAGGCTCTCTTGCGGCCGATAAACGCAAAGGCCTCGGCGCGCTTGTGTGGGTATTTACTTTCACGGCAGTTTTCTTAGTGATATCATGGCGGATAATGCCGGTTTATAAGACCTCCGCCCGCCTCGCTCGCGAAGAGGAGCTCGTTTTTATTCTAAAAAGCTACAAACGCGCCATTATCAAATATAAAAAAATTTACGGCGCCGGTCCCTACAGCCTGCAAGAACTTGTTAAAAGTCAGCCTAACCCTCGTTTTATAAGGCAGCTTTACGACGATCCTTTCTGCAGCGAAGAAATAAAAATAATAAATAACGCGAACGGACTGATGACAATTAAAAATCAGGTCAATGAAATCGTAGGCGTGAAAAGCAAAAGCACCGCAAGGGGAGTTAACGGCGAGCGCTACGATAAGTGGTACGCAGATTCGGCGCTTAAATTCAGAATTGAATAATAAATAAATTAATATTTTATTCCGTATCGTTTTATCAAGCGGAAGTTAATTTAAGACTTACCGCCGCGGGGCGCGGTTATATCTTTAACGAGCGCGAGAAGCTCCTCGGCTTTGTAAGGCTTGGCGATGGAAGCGCAAAACCCGTAAAGTTTATAATCGATCATTAATTTATCGGTCGCGCAGCCGCTGGATACGATTGCCTTAACCTCCGGATCGAGAGCGAGCAATTTTTTAATAAATTCTTCCCCGCCCATTCCTTTTTTTACGATAATATCAACTACCGCCGTATCGAACTTATCGGCGTTTTTCATTTTCTGTTCATAAATTTTTAAAGCCACATCGCCGTTTTCGGCTAAAACCACATTGCAGTTATTTTCGCTGAGCATATCTCCTACCGGAGCGAGCGAATCGATCTCATCGTCCATTATTAAAATATTATAAAGTTCGTCCTGATCAGTTTTTTCATTTTTAAGCGCGTTGAAAACCTTTAAATCGGGCGCCGCCGGGCCATCGGAGTCCGGTTTCGCGGACGGCAGATAAATTTCGATTGAAGCGCCTTTTGAAAGTCCTGGAACGGCCCTTATAAATCCGCCATGCTTGTTGACAATTGAATACGAGGTAAAAAGCCCGAGGCCGGTCCCTGAAGGCTTGGTCGTAAAATAAGGGTCGAAAATTTTAGACATATCTTCGGGCGCGATTCCATGGCCGTTATCGGTAATGCTCACTTTCACGTAACTGCCAGCCTGATGTGGAAACACCGTGTCATTAACGGTTTCAAAATTAGCGGCGCTTATTTCGATCTCGCCGGAATCTTCGGAAGCCTGTCTGGCGTTAGTTACCAGATTGGCAATAACCTGGTTGAACTGGCCTTCATCGATTTCGACCATATATAAATCTGATTCGATATTAAAAACAGGCTTGATTTTTGAGCCGCTAAGCGTAAAATGGACCGTATTTTTGACGATTTCGTTCAACCTGCATTTTTTCTTGATGGGCAGACCGCCCCTTGAAAAAGTGATGAGCTGTTCGGTAAGCGCGCGCGCCTTATGAACTACCGTCTCGGCGCGAACTAATACTTCCTGTACGCCCTTATCGCCCGAACATCTGTTTTTTGCCAATGAAATATTACCGAGTATTCCCATGAGTATATTATTAAAATCGTGGGCAATTCCGCCGGCGAGCATTCCAAGAGATTCGAGCTTACCCATATTAGCCCTTTCTTCATCCATTTTTTTCTGTTCGGTAATATCGCGGATAACGCCTACTATATAACGGCCGCCGTCGTTATCGCGGTAAAGGGTTTTTTTGGTTATAATAGTGCGGATGCTGCCGGAAGCGTCGGTAATCCGTTCCTCGTTAATATCGGGATCGCCGGTTTCAAAAACATGGTCATCTCTTTTTTTAAAAACATAAACCTGATCCGGAGGAAAAAAATCTTCGTCGCTTTTACCTATTATCTCGTAATATTTTTTATCGAGGATCCTGCATAAAGAATCGTTAACGAGAATAAAGCGGTGATTTATATCCTTGACGAATATGGGATCGGCGATCGAATTGATAATTTTATCAAGATAAAGTTTAGATTCCTTTTCTTCTTTTTCGGCCCTGACTCTCTCGTCGGCTTCAAAAACAAGGGATAACAGGTCCGATAAAGTTTTAGCGAAATCGATCTCCTCTTCCTGCCACCGCCGAAGCGCGCCCGTGTGCTCTATGCACAGAACGCCGGCCGGCCGGCCGTGAAGCCAGATCATCGTATCGAGCATAGATGAAATATTCTGCCCGGAAAGATAGTCGTTATAAAGCTCGTTTGTCCTTTCATCCCCGGCTGCATCCTCCGCGGCGATAGTCCTTGCCATATTGAGCTCTTTGAAATAACGGGGATAATTATGCGCGGCGAGACTGTAACCGGTTTTAATAACGGCTTCTTTTGAATTAAAAACGGCCTGGCATGTTAAAGAGCTGAAATCTTCGCTGAACCGCCATACGCCGCTCTGACGGACCTCGAGCATTTCCGCGGCGCATGCTACGATTCGCTCGAGAGTGGTTTTATAATCGGAATTATCCTGCTGCGCCAGTTTAAGGGCCGCCTGCTGGTATCTTAACTTAGCCTCGACCTTTAAAGCCCTTTTTAACTGAATTCTTATGTTATAGATAATCGACAGCAGAGCCAGAATAATAGCCACCGCCATCGCCCATACGCGAAGCCCGCTTTCAAAAACGGTAAAGTTCCAATCCCTCGCATCGATATCCATGCCGACCACGCAGACGACTTGCTGAGACGATAAATCAAAAACCGGGAGCATTGCAGAAAAGAAAGTTCCCCATCTGTCGGTATAAGGACCTACCGTATAATCTTTACGGGCTTCGCGGAATACCTCCTCGAGGCCGCTCGGCGCGTCCTGATATATTTCACCCGGCACGGCAAGAGGTTTAGCGGGATCGGCCTTCGAATCCGGCTCGCTGTCCGCGTAAAAAAATATCTGGCCGCCGCGGCTGCCCATCATATAAATATAACGGATATCCTGTTGTGAATTACAGGCTTCAAGAAACAGCCTTTTATAAGTAAGATAGACCTCGGAACTGCCGTCACCGATATCGCCGCTTAATTTTTTTATGTCGGAGTAATTTATAAGAGAAGAAAGAAGCCTGACGCGGCTTAAAAGATTATCCTCGAGCGCCGCCGCCGTTTTTTCGCGGGCGGCTTTCGAAAAATAAAAACCTCCGCAGATAACGGCTATTATCAACGCGGATAATAAAAATATCATATTTGCGTAATATTTCTTATTCATCATATTTCAACGGGCACTTAACTTATATATAGGTTAAAACAACTTAACCATTTTCATTCTATCACACATGTATATATTTTTCAACAAAAATTATTTGAAAATTCATCATTTAAAAACATTGTAAAACCTGCATAAATTTGATATAATTTGTTGTATTTTAAAATCGGAACGGATGCCTCTTAATATCAATAAGCTCATAACTGCGTTGATTTTTATGGCGGCGCCGTAATAATCAAAAGAGGTTTTATGTTAAAAAAAATTGCTTCGATATTAACCGTATTGGCTTCAATATTCATTTTTCACGGCTTTGCCGCCGCGATAGCTCCGCCTCTCGACGAAGGAAAAACTTTGCCGCGCACGCTTATGACCGAACGCTCTTTCCCTGGCGCGCACGGCGCAATGATTTCACCCGCCTCATCGCGGCGCGGCGGTGCATCGCAGGCTATCGGCGGCGGCGTCGGCACCAACCTCGCCGATTACATTAAAACAAATAAAAGCGTCAGAGTTATAACTATTATGGTTGAATTCACCGACGTTAAAATGAGCCCGGCGGGGCTTGCCGGAATAAATTCAATGACGGCGGAAATGTCCCGTTTTTTTGAGTTGCAGTCAAACGGTAAAATCCTTATATCCTCGACCGCCTCGCCGAAGGTTTATAATTTATCAAAAACTATGGGGAGTTACGGCAATTCAGACGACGCTGAATCGCTCGTGCGCGACGCAGTGGCGGCCTCTGACGGCGATATCGATTTTTCCGGATATCAATGCGTAATGGTAGCGCACGCCGGCTATGGCGATGAAACCAATCCGGCCGACAGCAGTACTCAAGATATATGGAGCCGCTACTGGTATTCATACGGTTATAATTCAATTAATACCAGCGACGGCGTTAAAATTGACGGCGCAACCATCGTGCCCGAATTCGAATATGAAGGCGTCAGCCCGCTCGGTGTAATATGCCATGAATTCGGCCATCAGCTCGGACTGCCCGACCTCTACGATACTTCTTATTCTACTGAAGGCGGCATCGGCCGCTGGTCGCTTATGGCAACCGGAGCTTATAACGGCGTTCCACGCGGATCCAAACCCGCAATTTTAGACCCGTGGTGCCGCAAAAAACTTGGCTGGACCGAATACGAAACTTTATCCGGCGTTTACGATACGTTTAATTTTGAATTCAATAAAGTTTACCAGATCGCCGCTGACGGCCTGAACCCGCCGCTCGATTATTTTTTATTCGAAAAAAGGGCCATAACGCCCGGCAGCTATGATGAGGGCCTGCCGGGCGAAGGTCTTTTAATATATCATGTCAACGCGACGGCCGGCAACGAAAGCAGCCTCAGCCCGAATAATAACAAGCCCGGCCTTATATGGCTCGTTTGCGCCAACGCGGGCGACCACCTCACCGTAACGCCGCGCTCTAAGGTCAGAGGACTTAACACCGACCCCTATCCCATAGCCGGTAACACCGATTTTTACAGTCATTCAAATCCGTCCTCAAAAACATGGACAGGTGGCGATTCCAATATCGCGCTTAGAAATATAAAAAGGACCTCGAGCGGCGCATCGCTTGCAATAACGGCGGATATATACAGCGGCGCTCAGCCCGCTCAATTTTTCGGCGCTTCTTCCTTTACCGTGCCGGGCGTCGATACCAATATTATTCTAATGGTAAAGCCGCAGACGGCCTTAGAAGGCGATTTAACCGTTTCATTTTCCAACAGCCCTTATATAAACGGCGAGTTCAAATTAACCGAATCATCCGCGGGCAAATATTATTACACTCTTCTTAAATTATCTTCAAAACCCGGACGCCTTGAAATAACCTTAAAAGGCGTTAAAAAAGAAAATAAACAGACAGTCTCCGAGCGGCGCGTATTATATTATTAAAAACAATGAACTTTTACGCTCCCTTATAAAATAACTATCATGCGGAAGTTATTTTATTGACTTTATCCGCTTTTGCTGTTATCATAATGAACAATCGTTCATTTTTTTCCGGCGTCTTATCACGCCGGCTCAATATAATTATATTTTTGCCGATATATCAGGCGGAAGTATTAAATTCATTATACAGCAAAGCGAGATGATTAATTTGCCGAGGGCCGTCAACAATAATTTAAAAATTGAAAAGAAGGAATTAATCTTAAAAGCCAGCAGTGAAATTTTTTCCAAAACCGGTTTCAGCGCGGCGACCATAAGGCAGATCGCCAGTGCCGCCGGAGTGGCTATAGGCACTATTTATATATATTTCAAAAATAAAGACGATATCCTTCTTGAATTATTTAACAGACACAACGAAGAACACAACGCTCTTTTCGATAAAATGTCTTCTCTAAAACCCGAAAAAGCCATCAATTTTTTTTGCAAAGACCGGTTTAAAAATCTTTCAAAACTAAATAATTTAATAAGCGTTTTCATGTTCGAAGTAACGCGCGACAAAAAACTTAGAGGAATGATTCATAAAAATATATTTGAAAAAATAAACGAACAGATGAAAACTTTCTTTAAAACCGCCATCGAAAAAAAGGCGATCCGCGATTTTAAAGATATCGAAGTTTTAAGTATTTTAATGCTGAGTATGGTGTCTTCAATAGTAAATTGGAAGGAATGCGCTTTTTCAAAGCAGCTGAAAGGCGTAACCTACGAACGCTTCGCGGAGGCGATCACCGACCTTGCGATCAACGGCTTAGCCTTAAAGTAAATTCTGGATTGGAGCCTAAAAACATGAAATTAGAAATAATCGGAACTCCCATAGATAAAATATTCGACATATTGAAAACTAACGAAAAAGTAAGTACGCTTAAATGTTACAGCGGAAAAATAAATATAAATCTCTGCGACGACGTAAGCCGCGAAACTCTGCACAATATTAAAAATTCGATAATAACCAGATTATCCGGGGCCGTTAAGAACTATATAATGAAGGTGGTCAATTAATGGAAAGAAAAACTAATGATTTTAAAAAAAACGGGGGAAAGGCTTCTCTGCTTCACTCATTTTTGCTTTATGGCATTCTTCTGGCCGTATTTTCACCCGCGGCGGCGCAGAGCGCGCCAAATTCGACCGGGCCGGCCGAATTAAAACCGTCCGAAATAATATTAAACCTGCTGAATAAAAGCTCTGAATCGGTAGAATTAAGAGCGCGACGCGCCAGATTGAAACTAATGGAAAAAAACGGGGGAAAGGCTGAATTAAAAACCGCCGCCGTTACGCAGGCAAAAGAAAAATTACCCGCACTGCCTGCGGAAACCTCTGAAATCTCATCCGGCGTCCATTTAAGTTTAACCGACTGCGTGAGCATAGCGCTTAAAACCAACCCGCAAATTTTAGAGTCTCAATTCAATATAAACACCTACAAGTACAAACTCGAACAGTCGAAGGCGTCTTTAAGGCCTCAGACCTCCGCCGGCGCTAAAGGCGGCTGGCAGGGCAACGACACGCAAACGCGCGCGGGCGAATCTTCTTCACTTTATTCGAACCGCGGCGCTAATTTAACTTATTCACAATTGCTTTACGACGGCGGCAAGGTTAAAAGCGGAATAGAAGCCGCAGGAACTAATCTTGAAATACAGGAATTAAACCACAAAAAACTTCTGATGGATATTTTTCTGAAAATATGCGAAAATTATTATTCGTTAGTCACCTCGCTCAGGCTTGAAAAAATAGCTTTGCAGGCCTATGAAGGCTCTATTTTACACCAGAACCTCGCCGAGGCTAATTTCAACGTCGGAATTTCTCCTAAAACCGATTTTATAAGAGCGCAAACAAACACCTTCGAAAAAAAATACAGCCTCATCTCCGCGCAAAACGCCAATAAAAAATCGCGGCTCGCGCTTAACTATACGCTCGGACGACCGGGTTACGATATTAAAGTAGTAGATTCACTTACCTGCGACACGATAGGAATAGATCTGGAAAGTTCGATAAGTAAAGCGCTTCTTTCCCGCACCGAAATCGAAGCCGCCAAAAAAGGCATCGAAGTTTATAAACTTCAGATCAAACAGATAAAAGCCGAAAAATCTCCGCAGATTTCACTCGGAGCAAACGCCGGCCTCGATTTCGATAACTCCGCAAATAAAAGCGAACGCTCATCCTACTCTTTTACTACAAGCATTTCAATGCCTATTACCAACGGATATATTACCGAAAATAAAATCAGCGAACTTGAAGAAAAAATAAGGGCCGAAGAACAAAAATTACAGCAGTTGATCTTAACTATTAAATACGACGTAACCCAGGCATACTTAAATCTTTTCGAGGCATACGAGCAGATCGGCGCAGCCGCTAAAAACGTTGAATACGCCGATTTAACTTTAAAACTGACCGACGAGCAATATAAGGTCGGTTTAGCTACCATGCTCGATTTGATAGACGCCGAGCTCGCCTACAACCGCGCTATGACGAATCATATTCAATCGCAGGGAAATTTTTTGACCGCTAAATGCAAGTTCAGAAGAAATATAGGCGATGAGGAGTTTTACAGATGAAACGATTTCTTTCCGTCAGGTATATAACCGCTTTTGCCGCGATCGCGATTTTACTTTATTTTATTAATCCCTTCGGCGGCGGCAAAACAAGCGCGGGCGACGCCGCGGATAAAACCACGCAAATTACTAACGGCACTTTCGAAATTATCGTTTCCTGCGCCGGAACTATAACCGCGCTTTCGAGCGTTGACGTTAAATCGCGAGTGGGCGGCACCGTCGAGTACCTGAAATTAATGGAAGGCGATTACGTTAATAAAAACGACCTTATAGCCCACATCGATAAACGCAATATACTTTTAAAGGTAAAACAGAACGAAACCGACCTTAAATCGGCACAGGCCCAGCTTGAAAAAGCCAGAATTTCATTCGAAATAGATAAAAAAAATTACGCCAACGAATTAAAACGCGCCGAAGCCAACGCCGATTTGAGCTATTCAAACCTGCGGCTGCTCCAGAAAGGCAGCCGGCCCGAAGAGCTGTCACAGGCTGAAGCTCAAATAGATTTAGCTCGGGCAAATTACGATAACAGCCGCAAAAATTTCAACCGCCACAAAGAACTTTACAATAAAAACTTAGTGTCGCAGTCTGCGATGGATAGCGCAAAAGCTGCCAGCGAAGTCGCAGCGGCGCAGTTAAAAAGCGCCGAGGAAAAATTCAACTTACTAAAACAGGGCTACCAGAACGAAGAAATTCAAAAGGCGAATTTTCAGTACGAAGTTTCGCTTTGCTCGGTTGATGAAGCAAAATATAAAATCGAATCTTTAAAAATCCGCGAGCAGGAAATTAAAAACCTGGAATCTATAGTCGAAAAATACGATATAATCCATCAGGACTCGCTCGAACAGCTTAAAGACACCACCGTTTTAGCGCCGATTTCCGGCGTGGTGACTCAAAAATGGGTTGACGAAGGCGGAATTATTACATCAGGCATTTCCTCGGTAACTTCCGGCACCAATATACTGACTCTCTCGGATATGTCTGAAATAAAGATAAAAGCCAATGTGGATGAGACCGATATTCATAAATTATCGCATAATCTGGGAGCGCGCGTTAAATTAGACGCCTATCAGAAAAAAGTGTTCAAGGCCAAACTTTCGAGCATCGGGCCGCGCGTGTATTTAAAAGACAATGTTCCCGTAATCGATATTACCTTAGATCTTCTCGAGGGCAGTGGCGAAGTAAAAGTGGGAATGACCGCGGACGCCGAAATAATAATAGCCAGCGAAGCCAACGCAAAACTCATCCCTAACGATTCAATAATAGAACGCGGCGGCAAACATTTTGTAAGATTGCCGAACGGCGGCGAAAGTAAAAAACCCGAATTACGGCCGATCAAAATAGGAATGACAAACGGCGAAAAAACCGTTTTAGTAAGCGGACTTAATGAAAATGAACGCTTCTACACCGGCGAAGCGCTTAAAGTCATGAAAGAAAGCACGGCGAAAGCCCAGCCGGGAATGCCTTTATTAGGAAACCGGGGCGCCAGACCTCCGGGCGGCAGCAGCCGCAGATAGCGGACAATTTACTGACAGTTTATCGATCAATTTTAAAAACGAGAGATGTGAAACAAATATGGCAGATGAAAATAAACCGATCATAGAAATCAAAGGATTGACCAAGATATACGATACGGGTAAAATTAAGGTGAACGCGCTCAACGGCGTGGATTTTTCAATAAAAGAATGCGAACTCATAGCTATAATGGGGCCGTCGGGATCCGGAAAATCCACTATGATGAACGTTCTCGGCTGCCTTGATAAACCTACCGGCGGCACCTACCACTTAGACGGCACCGACGTTTCCACCATGAGCGAAGACGCCCTCGCCGAGATCAGAAACCAGAAGATAGGCTTCGTTTTTCAAACATTCAACCTGCTTTCGCGCACCAGCGCGCTTAAAAATGTCGAACTTCCGATGGTTTACGCGAAAATACCGGCCGCCGAACGCGAGGAACGCGCCAAAAAAGCCCTGAACGCCGTCGGCCTCGGCGAACGAATGTATCACATGCCGAACGAACTTTCCGGCGGCCAGCAGCAGAGAGTGGCTATAGCAAGAGCTCTTGTGAACGATCCCAAGATAATACTCGCCGACGAACCGACCGGCAACTTAGATTCCCGGTCATCGGAAGAAATTTTATTAATATTCCAGGAGCTTAACCGCGCCGGCAAGACCATAGTTATCGTAACGCACGAGCCCGACATAGCCCAGCATTGCAAACGCAACGTGGTTTTCAAAGACGGCGAGATAGTCGCCGATAAAAAAGTCGCACAAATTCTTGACGCCAAAGCCGTACTCGAAGAAATTAATAAAAAAAGCCACCATCTTCACCCTCATCTTAATCAATAAAGGACCGTAAAATGGATTTTTTCGAATTAGTCAAATTATCGCTGATAAGCCTTAACGCAAATAAAATGCGCTCGGCGCTGACAATGCTCGGCGTTATAATAGGAGTGGCCTCCGTAGTCGCCATGATATCGATAGGCGAAGGCGCAAAAGGCCTTATCACCAAATCTATCGAAGATATGGGGACCAACCTGCTTTTTGTAATGCCCGGCCAGATGAAAGTAGGCGGCGGCGGGCACGGCATGGGTTCCATCCAGACACTGACCTTCGAAGACTGCCGTGAGATCGAAAAAAACTGCCCATCGGTCGCCGGCTGCGCGCCGGAAATATCGAAATCGGCCAAAATAAAGGCCGGCAACCAGAATACCGTTACACAGGTGGTCGGGACCAGCGAACGATACCCCGAAGTCAGAAATACCAAGATAGCCCAGGGCAGATATTTTACAGCTTTAGAGCTGCACAACCAGAAAAAAGTAGCCGTGCTGGGACAAAGCGTAGTAGATAATATTTTTTTTAATATAGACCCTATCGGAAAAGACATTTTAATCAACCGCATATATTTTACCGTTATCGGCGTGCTCGAAGCTAAAGGCCAGTCGGGATTCACCAACGTTGACGATATGATAATGATACCGGTGACCACCTTTCAAAAAAGAGCGTTCGGCCTCGACTATCTTCGAAATATCAGCGTACAGGTAAAAAGCGCGGAACTCATGGACTCGGCGGAACAGGAAATCAGCGAATTATTGAGAAAACGCCACAGAATTTTAAACCCCGATGAAGACGATTTCACTATAAGAAAACAGACCGAAATGCTCAACCGCATGAGCGACGTTACTACCGCTTTTACGATGCTGCTCGGCGGCATCGCCTTTATATCGCTTTTAGTCGGCGGTATAGGCATTATGAATATAATGCTCGTATCGGTCACCGAACGGACGCGCGAAATAGGCTTAAGAAAAGCCATAGGCGCAAAAAAAGCCGATATATTAAAGCAGTTTCTCATCGAATCGATAGTTTTATGCGTTATGGGCGGCCTTATAGGAATTTTATCGGGAATCGGAATGTCTTATCTCATAGCGAAATTCGGCAACTGGAACACTTCTGTTTCGAGCGCGTCGATATTGCTTTCATTCGGCTTTTCAATAGCGGTCGGACTGTTTTTCGGGATTTATCCCGCTAATAAGGCGTCCGGTCTGAACTGCGTCGAAGCGCTCAGATACGAATAACGCCGGATGGAAAAACACCTTTAATTCAAAAATCTTTTAGGCTTTTTACGCTTTTTATTTGCATTTTTAATTAATTTCGTGATATAATTCATCTGCGATAATTCTTAAATGGGTTAAGGAGAAAAATTATATGACTGAAAATTTCGCCGATTTATTCGAACAATCAACGGTATCGAAACAAAAAATCCACTATGGCATGAAAGTTAACGCTAAAATAGTCGGTATGGACGAAAGCTCCGTCTTCGTAGATATAGGCGCGAAAACCGATGGTTACGTCGAAAAATCCGAATTAATCGACACTGAAGGCAACTTTAATTATAAAATAGGCGATTATCTCGAACTTTACATAGTCACCAATAAAGAAAGCGAACTAAAACTCAGCCGCGCGCTCAGCGGCGACGGCAGCTACAACGTTATTAAAGACGCTTTCGAGCGCAAAATTACCGTATCGGGCAAGGTAAAAGCCGTAAATAAAGGCGGCTTCGACGTTACCGTTATGGGCAAACGCGCTTTCTGCCCCATCAGCCAGATGGACGTTAAAAAAATTGAAAACCCCGAGCAATACGTGGGAAGCGTTTTTAATTTTAAAGTCAGCGACTTCGAAGAAGAAAAAAAGAATATAGTCTTATCGCGCCGGCCGGTTCTCGAGGCCGAACAGAAAGAAGCCATAGATAAGCTTATCGCCAATTTAAAAGAAGTGGACGTTATAAGCGGCAAAGTTACTAAAGTATCCGAAATAGGCGCTTTCATAGATCTGGGCAGCCGTCTCGAAGGCATGATCCATATATCGGAACTCGCATGGACACGCGTGGCGCACGCTTCCGAAGTGGTTAAACCCGGCGATATAGTCACCGCAAAAGTTTTAAAGATAGAGCACGCCGAGGGCAAGAGATATCCGCGCATATCGCTTAGCTTGAAACAGCTTTCGCTACATCCGTGGGAATCGGTAGCAGCGCGCGTTAAACAGGGCGATATAATCAAGGGCCGCGTTACCCGCTGCGCCGATTTCGGCGCGTTCGTCGAGCTTTTCCCGGGAGTGGAAGGCTTAGTCCATATATCCGAAATAACCGGCGAAAAACGCATTAAAAAAGTCAACGAAATAATCAACCCGGGCGACATGGTCGAAGCGATCGTGCTGGGCGTAGATCTCGAACAGAAGCGCATATCTCTTAGCATTAAAGAACTGCAGAAGAAAAACGATCCCGCGCCCGAATCCGCCGCCGAACCCGAAACCGGAAATAAAGCCGAAAACAGCCATGGAAGGGCGGCTGCCGGAAAAAATCGCGGCGACGAAGACAACTGGCGCAATTACACTAAAATCGAAGACGCTCCCGACGCCGACGATGACGAAGATGAAAATCCATTTAAAGCGCTTAAAAATAAATTCAATTCATAGCGTTAAATAAATAAAATAAAACGAGGTGCAGTTATGTCAAATAAATGTCCGCGCTGTTCGGGCGCGCTCGAACTGCTCGATATCGACGGCGTTAAAATAGACCGGTGCGGTTCATGCCGCGGAATTTTTCTTGATAAATACGAACTCAACCGGCTCAACGCCTTAAACAGCGAAGCGGCTGAAAATTTAAACGACGGCGCGGCGGGCCATTCTACCATTGCGGCTGTTGACGCATCAAAAAAAATAAAATGCCTGCGCTGCTCGAGCGTAATGCAAACGGTTAATTTTTCATACACTTCGGGAATTTTGATCGACCACTGCCCCGCGTGCGAGTCGGTATGGCTCGATAACGGCGAACTCGCAAAAATTTTAGAATTTTTAAAAGCGAGCGAGTCTATCAGCGAGGAAGAAAGCGCTTCATATCAAAACACTCTAAACGAAATTAAAGAAAACGCCAACAAACAGAAAGAAAGCGGGTTCCGCTCCATTTCATCAGGCGGCAAAATGGGTTCCATAGTTAATTTCGTTTATAAAATGATAAGCAAGGTTAGCGGCGAATAAATTTAATAACATTTTCCTATCGACGGCGGTTTTTAAAAGCGGTTCCGCTATGCCGCTTTTTAAAAGCCGCCCGTTATTTTTCCGGGCGGTTTTATATGAAAAAAATTAAATCTTATCTTATCGCTGGCGGCATAGTACTTTTATTGATTTTACTGCTGTTCTACGATAATGTCGCCGGCTTATACCGCGACGGCGCCCGCGGCGAAGCCGCTTTGATATACGGCCGCGCCTACGACGCCATCTCGCTCGATCCGCCCAATCAATGGGACGGTTCATCCTCCGGCGTCATTAACAACGTATATGAAAATTTAGTTCAGTTCGTCGAAGGCTCATCGGATCTTGAACCGGTTTTAGCCGAATCGTGGCGGATATCCGACGATCTGCTCGAATACTCATTCGAACTTCGTAAAAGCGTTTTTTTTCACGATAAAACAAAATTTAACGCCGACAGCGTAATTTTTAACTTCGAGCGCCAGATGCAAAAAGATCATCCTTACAGGCTCGGCAATTGCGAGTGCTTTGAAAGCAATTTCGCCATCCTTGAATCGGTTAAAAAAATTAACGATTATAAAGTCGTTTTCCGTTTAAAAAAACCATATACGCCTTTTTTAGACCTTTTAGCCATGACGCCGCTTGCGATAGCATCGCCTGCCGCCGTAAAAAAATACGGGGCAGATTTTTATAAAAATCCCTGCGGCAGCGGTCCTTTTATATTCAAACAATGGATAAAAGACGATTCCATAGTTCTCGAACGCAATAAAGATTACTGGCGCGAAAAAGCCAAGGCCGATAAAATCATTTTTAAAACCATTCCCGATAACAAACTCCGCCTGATGCAGCTTTACTCGGGTCTTATAAATATAATGGACGGCATCAACCCCGACGACATCGAAACCATCAAACGCAATCCCGAAATTACCTTGTTGACCGAACCCGGAATGAATATAGGCTATATAGCCATGAATACCGAAAAACCGCCGTTTAATAAAAAAGAAGTCCGCTTAGCGGTCAATCATGCCATAAATAAAAAAGCTATCATTAATTTTTTGTACCAACAGACCGCCACTCTCGCAAAAAATCCAATGCCGCCGAATATTTTCGGTTACAATAACGAGATAACCGGCTACGGCTACGACATCGCCGAAGCTAAGCGCCTTTTGAAACTCGCCGGATTAGAAAACGGCTTTAAAACAACGCTTTATGTGATCCCTATAACCACGATGGCGTTTCCCGAACCCGACAGAGTCGCAGGGGCCATCATAGCTAATCTTAAAGACGCCGGAATCATCGTCGAAAAATACAGCTGCGAATGGGGAGATTACCAGAAAAAAGTTATGAACGGCGACCACGAAATGGCAATGTTCGTATGGAGCGCCGATATTCCTGACCCCGATAATTTTTTATACGTTCTGCTCGATAAAGACAATACCGTTAAAGGCCAGGCGCAAAACGTTTCGTTTTACGCAAACGACGTGCTGCACTACACCTTGATGAAGGCTCAGAGCGCCTTAGACGCTAAGCAGCGCGAAGAATTGTACCGCAAGGCGCAGGAAATAATACACGAAGACGCGCCCTGGGTGCCGATGACGCACGCCAACCAGATGATAGCCTTCCGCAATACCGTTAAAAACATTAAATTATCGCCGGTCACTTTCGAATGTTACAGAAATATAGAAATTACCGACAGCGGAAAGTAGCCTTATAAGATGAACAGGGATATAATTTTATTTCACGGCGATTTCGACGGCATCGCTTCGGCCGCTCTTATCATTAACATTTTCAAGCCCGCACCCGGCTATATCGCCCTTCCATGCGAGCCTTTCAGCGTTAATAAAATATCGCGGCGTTTCGACTCGCTCAAAAACGAAGGAGTTGTTTTCAACGAATTATTTATGGCCGATCTCGCGCCTAATAATAAATGTATGGGCATGACCGAAAAATTCGCCGCCCGATGCGCTGAAATTTTTAATAAAGTAACGCTTTATGACCATCACGGCGGCTGGGAAAATATCAAACTGCCGGATTCCATATTCAAATTTATCGACGCATCTTTTAAATCCTGCGCCGCGCTTATTTACGGTACGCCGGGCGAAAAAAACGATTTTTTAACTTCGCTGATGCGTGACGCCGATATAATCGACAGCGGCGGCTATGACGGCATCAGCGAACGCTCGGCAGTCGTTTACAGGGCGCTTAAAGCTAACCTCAAAGACGATGAAGTCAAAATTAAATCTTTGGAATTCATGCTGTCCGGTTACGGCGATACGGCTATTTACGACCTTCTGCTTCGGCGGGCCTCCGATTACGATATAATATTGAAGCGCTCGCTCGATTTAATGGCGCGCGGCCTTATCGAATTAAGCCCGCATATATGTTATATCGATATCGGAAAAAACGAATGCGATATAACCGCGATTATGATGCGCTGCTATGAAAAATATCCGGTGGTTATTATCGAATATCAGGCGGGAACCGTAATTTTCAACGTGGTGGCAACCTCGGCGGCAGGCGCGGATCTCGTTAAAATACTCGGACTCAAAGGCGGGGCGAAATACCGCGTTACCATAATCAAAAGAGATTTAAACGAATTGGTCAAAACTATAGAAAACGGAATTTTTAATGCGTATTAATTAACTGGAGCGATACGATATGACTGACTATAAAACTAACGGTTTTAAATACGGCGCGCATCTTTCACTCACGGCGCCCGATTATATCGAAGAACTTATTCACGGCTGCGGCTTAGGCGCGCTCCAGATTTTCATATCGAATCCCAGGTCTTTCAACCCCGTTTTTTCGCTGAAATCACGGCAAAATTTAAAAACGCTTAAAAATAAATATCCGCAATTATTTATATGCGCTCACATGCCTTATGTGGTCAACCTCGCTTCTAACGATGAAAGCCTTCGTGCTAAAAGCGTTGAACACGTCACTGAGGCCCTTAATGAGGCCGCGCAAATCGGAGCCGTGCATTATGTGGTCCATCCCGGTTCGGGTTCTTATGATAATTTTTTAAATTCTTTCGAAAAAATTATCGGCGCCTCAAAAAATTTGCCGGTGAATCTTTTAATAGAAAATACGGAAAACTCCGGTAATAAATTAATGGGCGCCTATGGACAGATACTCGATTTTATCGAAAAATTCGGCGGCGAGGCTAAATTCTGCTGGGATACCGCCCATGCCTTCGGCGCCGGTATCGATACGCTTAAAATACCCGATAAAATTAAATCCGCGGTTAAATTAGTTCATTTAAATGATTCTAAAGTCGATTTCGGTTCAAAAAAAGACAGGCACGACGGTTTTTACACTGGCGCCATCGGAACCGAAGCCGTAGGACGAATAATCGAATTATTTAAAAATTACGCCCCGTTTATTATCGAACGCGAAGGCCATGAAGCAACCTGCCGGGACCTTCTTTATATAAGAAGTTTTTTAAATAAAACTTAAAATTTTTTTCATTTATCTTATCAATCGCCAACTTTAAATTATCAACTTTAAATTATCATTTGACAAAACCATCAAAATCATATATATTATTTTAAGTAAATTATTACCCGCATACTTATTATCAAAATTGTAAGTATCCTCAAAGATACGCTATTTAGAAAGGCAGATTATGCTAATTATTTTAAGGAGCGGCGCGGACGAAAAAGACGTAGAGCGCCTAATAGAAAATATTAAACAAAGCGGATATTCTTACTCGCGAGTCAATGAAGAAGGCGTCGAGATGATAGAGATTGAAGGCGTGCCCGCTTATTTTCAGCTCGATTATTTCAAATCTTTTGAATCGGTCAAAAAAGTCGTTACAAGCTCCGGATTCAGCGAAAAAGTTTACCGCTCTAACCATAAAAGCGACACGCGCATCAAAGTGAAAGGCCGCACGATCGGCGGCGGCAATATAGAACTCATAGCCGGCCCCTGTTCGGTAGAAAGTTACGAGCAGACCGAACGCATAGCCGAAAAACTTTCTAAAATGGGCGTTAAATTATTCCGGGGCGGCGCATATAAACCGCGCACTTCGCCATACAGTTTTCAGGGCCTTAACGAAGACGGCCTTAAAATTCTCGGCCGCATAGCTAAAAAATACGGCCTCGCCATCGTTACGGAACTCTTAGACGCCAGAAATATAGACGCCGTGTGCCAATACGCCGATATTATCCAGATAGGCACGCGCAATGCCAATAATTACGCTCTTTTAAAGGAAGCCGGCAAATTAAAAAAACCCGTGCTTTTAAAAAGAGGCATCAGTTCGACGATAAAAGAATTCCTTCTTTCGGCAGAATATATTATGAGCCAGGGCAATTCAAATATTATTTTATGCGAGCGCGGAGTTCGAACTTTTGAAACCGCCGCCTACAGAACCGCTTTAGATATAACCGCCGTATCGATAATCAAAGAAATATCGCATCTTCCCATTATAGTCGACCCGTCGCACTCCGCCGGCGCATGGAATTTAGTCGAAAGCCTTTCGCTCGCCTCTATAGCCGCCGGCGCCGACGGAATAATGATCGAAGTTCACGATGAGCCTCAGCACGCCTTATCCGATGCCGGACAATCTCTGAAGCCTCAAAAATTGAAGCCTTTAATTCAAAAAGCGTCGAAAATAGCTAAATGTTTTAATAAAACATTCATGAGCGGCGCGGACTGATTAATAAAAAAGAAAAATGAGCCGATAATAGTACATGGCGGAAAACCATAAATGATAGTTCCTATAAATAATTAGTCAGGGTTCGAATTTTAAATATATGAAAGCTGGAATTTATGTCTTCAAATGAAGTATGCTTTCTCGAAGAAATAGCAATATCGAATATGTACGGCACCGAACTTGAAAAAAAGATCGTAGCCAACTTAATCGGCTATTTAATTAACGATCCCAATAATATCGAAAAAATAGTCGAGCTTGCCGTCGTGATCGAAGAAATAAAAAGGCGCGAAATAACTCACATGGATTGGAACTGCTGCTTTTGCGACAAATGTGAGCGCTATCATAACTGCCGCATTAAATGGTACCGCGGTGAGCGTCAGATGACTCAGTACTGTTGCAGCTATTGCCAGCACTTCGACAGGTGCCTCGCCAAATTCCAGAAGCTCGAAAAATCAAGGCGCATAGTGTCGGAAATATTTATGATCAATATCAACGGCAGCGACGATCAGGTTGAAACCGCCCGTAATATTATAAATAATATAACCGATCTCGACTGCCTTATAAAATTATCGGTGCTCGCCGAAGAAGTTCGCGCAAGCGAAATGGTTCGCATAAAATGGAACTGCTGCACTAACTGCGCCAGATACGACACATGCCGCATCAAATGGCAGCGCGGCGAAACCGGAACTCCCGAACAATGCTGCAGCTACTGTCAGAACTACAAAGAATGCCTCGATAAATACCAAAAACAGGCTGCTAAAGATATAAAAATATTAGAAGCCGTGTTTTTGATCAATATTTACGGCGATAAAGAAGAAACCGAAACCTTCGATTCAATAATCGATAAAATCCAATCGCCTAAAATTATATTAAAATTTGCCGCCATGGCTGAAAAAATTAAGGCCCGCGTTTTTTTTGCCGCCCGTTAACTTTCTAAAAATCTCGACTTTTTAATGCATAATTTATGACCGGCGTAACGCGCAAGCGTCTGCAGAGTAGAAAGACCATAAACGACGCTATTTTTAAAACTTATCGACGAGGCGTCATCCATATATTTACACGGACATGCAACTTCGCCTATCTTAAAATCAAAGTAAACCGCCTGGACTAAAAATTCCTGGTCAAAAACGAAATTGTCCGAATTTTTGGCAAATGGCAGAGTCTCGAGCACCTTACGGCTATATGCGCGATATCCGGTATGATATTCTGAAAGGTTAAGCCCCAGAACCTTATTTT
Source organism: uncultured bacterium (assembly GCA_964436235.1). Lineage (GTDB taxonomy): Bacteria > Muiribacteriota > UBA9980 > UBA9980 > UBA9980 > UBA9980. Next base: position 23,528 of record CAYTCW010000007.1, on the reverse strand, counting down.
CACAAAAAGTCAAAAATTTATTGGCCATATACTTATAAATCGGCATTCCGCCGGGCAGCGCGCTTCCGTCAAGCATGCGTGAACCGAGGACTATGTCCGCCGTTCCGTTTATTATCGGCCTTACCATCTTAGCCATTATTTTCGGATCGTACTGATAATCGGGGTGAAGCATTACGACTATTTCAGCGCCCTGATCGAGGGCCATCTGATAACATGTTTTTTGATTGGCGCCGTAGCCCTTATTAACCGGATGCTCGAATATGGTAAGCCCCAGATCGCGGGCCACTTTTACCGTCTGGTCATGACTTTTATCATCGACTAATATTATTTTTTTTACGATGTCCTTCGGAATGTCGTTATAAGTTTGAATAAGAGTCCGCTCGGCGTTATAGGCCGGCATTACCACAAAAATATCGGGGATTCTGGGCATAAATTTCTCCTTTAATCTATTATTGTTTTATCATTAAATATAATATTTACTTAATTCCGTATATAACGAAGTTTGCCGATTTCACGATTATCTCACACGAATCGGGGCTCAAACCGGCAGTTTTAATAATATCGTCAAATTTATTCCTTTCGGAAAAAAAAGTTATTCCCGCCTTCGCCGAATCAAAAACGCCGCCGGACGGTCCCGGGCGCCCGCCGGCTATAATCTTATTCATTTCGGTCGCTTTAACGCTGTGACGGGGGATTATTCCGGTATAAAACAGGAGCGGAAGCTGATAATCGAAATAATCGCAGTCGAATCCTGCGGGCTGAAATATGAAGTTTTTATTATAAGCCGCCGCCGGAAGGCTTTTAGCATACGCCGCTATCTCATTTTTATATTCCAAGTTATCGGTTTTATATAGTTTAACCGGAAATACCGATATTATAAAAGCGGCAAAAAACATAAATAATAAAAACCGTGAAATAAAGCCGAGCGTTTTTTTGCGCGAGTCTTTTTTAAAAGCGCCGCCGCGTGAAAAAAATCTTTCGAGCGCGAAGGCGCTTATTATTGCCAGTTGAGGATAAACCGGCATTATATACCAGCCCTTTTTAGCGCTGGCCATATTCATAATGCCTATATAACCAATTACGAATATAGCGCCGTATATAAATAAATCTTCTCTTTTATTCCGGCCTTTAGCGCCGGCTTTGCCGGTAAAAAAATCTTTAAAAATTAAAAACAGGCCGGCCGCGGCTATCGGCAGCCATGGAATATATGTAAGCAACAATATCTTCAGGTATTGATAGGCGGGCGCCGCTTCGACAGGATTATCCGCGGCGCGCTTAAGTAGTATATATCCGAAATGCACCCTGAAAAATTCGAGACCGTTCACATTGTACTGATACAAATACCAGGCGCCCGGAAGCGCCGCCGCGCAAAGCACGATAACGACAAAATTTAAACTGAATAAAGATTTAAAATCGCCTTTAACTAAATAATAAATGACTATGGCAGTTATCGAAAAAGCGCCCAGAATATTTTTAGACAATACGGCGAAACCCGCGCAAATTCCGCAGGCGGCGGCGTAAAAAAGCCGGCCGCGCAAGCCCTTTTGGGACTGCGCTTCAGCGCATAATTCGTGTCTGATAAAAAAATAAATGGCGGCCGCGGTAAAAAAAGAAAGGCATACGTCAAGATGAGCGTATCTTGAAAAACGGATAAATTCCCATGTGGCTGCTAATATTAAAGAAGCAAGAAGCGCGAAACGGTAATTTCTAAGGCGGGTGGCCGTCAAAAATACCATTAAAACTGTAAGAGCGCCGTAAACGGCGGAAGGGAAGCGGGCGCAAAATTCGCTTACGCCGAATAGTTTAAACATCAAGGCCATCGACCACAGATAAACCGGGTCGTTTTCATAGTTAGGATTGAGGCAATGATGCATGGTAAGCGCATCGCCGGTAATCAGTATTTCTTTAGCCTGTCCGGCATAATAACACTCGTCGTAAGTGCGAAGCGGCCCGTCATAAAGCCTGACCGAAAAAATAAAAAAAGCTATCCCGATTACTATGAAATGAAGTTTTCTTTTCAAATATAAAGTTTTTATTATATCCATTTCATGCCGTCATCACTTGATTTCGTCGCAATTTGCGTATATATCGACGGTGACCTTTTTTTTGGATTTAGTAACCTGCGCTTCGACTAATTTTTTTAATTCCGTGATATGCTCGCTATGCATTCTAATGCAGCCTTCGGAAGCTTTAGTGCCGAGGCTTTCGGGTTCGTCGGTTCCGTGTATGCCGATGCCCTGCCAGGGGGTTTTAAGCCGTAAAAACCAGGGGCCGTAGGCATATTTACCCTCATGGAGCCACTTGTCGCTTTTATGGATCGATACGATATAAAAATTTCCTTCGGGCGTGCGTAAATCGCCTTTCTTCTTTTTATCGGCGCCGTCAGGATTGCGGCCTATGGCGATTTTATAAGTTTTAACTAACGCGCCGCCTTTATAAAGTTTAAGCGTGTAACGGCTTTTATCTACGACGATGCCGTAATCGCCGGGCATTTTAC
>CAYTCW010000007.1:0-20931 GCA_964436235.1 uncultured bacterium | reverse complement strand
ATTATAAGCACCATTAGAAAAAAAGAAGATATCGCGTAAAATAATTTTTGTGAATTCACACCGCTGTTCATAATCACCTCAATAATTTTTTTCGTAAACTTTTTTATCGTCGATCATAACGACGATTTTCATTCCGCCTTCGGCGATCAGATTGAGCGTGACCTTATCGCCGGCTTTATTACTCATGTTATAAAGCACACTATCTGAATCGGCATTAATTTTCAAAATTTTAACGTTTACGGTTTCTGATTTTGACGGCGGAACCACGAATGTAAAATCAAGAGGTTGAGACGCGGCCGATGAATTTGAAAAACTCTTATCAGCCGGATCGATTTTTAAGGTTATCGTATAATTAACCAGCGTGGGATTATCTATATCGACTTTAGCCGCATGGTTTAAATCGGCGCGGTATATGGGAAATGCGTCGATTAACGTTTCGATGAATTTAGCGACGGTATTTAAGGGACGGTTAGCAGAACTATAAGCAGTTCCCACCACTTTAAAAAGCGAGGGATCGGAATCGTCACGCCTGATCTTCTCGATAGTGATTTTCTGTCCGGAAAAATTGTTATGAAAATATTTTAATATAACGCCTTCTAAATAAAGCTTAACCTGCTGCTCGGTAACTAAAGGTTTTACGGCTTTTTCATCCCGCAGGGCATTTTCGGCTTCATCCGCGGCGTTATTAATATTAACGATTTTTGCGCCTTTTTTATTTTTCTTATTTTTTTTCTCCGCCGGCTGCTGCGCTTCAACGACCGGAACGCTTAAATCGCCGAGACAGTAAGGACAGACGGTGTTAACTTCGTCCACCTGCTTTTTACAGTGCTGGCAGGCGATCATCGCCGCAAAAACCGATGATGTGAAAAATAAAACCGACGCCAGAGCCACGAAGACGAAGGCACTTAATTTAAACGCGCCGCCGGAAATAATGCCGTTTCTCAAGGCCGCCGCCCCCGGGATTATTTCATCAAATTTATCAGGGATTATTTTTATTTTGATTATGCTGCTGGTGATTTTTTTTATGTCCATAAAATCCAGGCCTCCCGTTTTGTTTTACATTTTTAACGCTTTTAGCGACATTAGGAACGGTATTTTTTTTGTGTTTTTCAATTTTTTGAATTATTTCACTTTCCAGTACGCTTATATAATCGTCGTTGATGTTATAAGTTTCGATCATATTTTTGGTAACTCCGACGCCGCGGCTGATAAGCATCGCCGCGAGCTGTTCGATAGTTAAAAGCATTATCGGATAGGGCGAATTGGCCTTTATATATTCGTTTACGTCCGCCTCGTATTCTGAAAACAATATAATAGCGCCCATATTGAATTTATGCGTCGTCATTATTTTAATGAGCTCCTCGGCGTTTTTAACGCCGTATTTTCGCTGGGCCGGCCATCTTCTGATAACTACGAGCATATTGACGTTGCTTGCGAACTGCTGAAAATTTATGGCATAGTCGATTCCGCCGTCGGTGCGCCGGTTGACGACCGTATATTTAGCGAAACCAAGCTCACGCAGAAGATTTTCAACGAGCCGTTCGAAAACTAAAAATGGAAGTTTATTCAGTTTTTCAATAAACTGGGCTTTTATTTTTATATAATTCGCGTTTAAATAATCCTGCAGGCAGTCTAACTGCGGAGCCGCGGCTTCGATATGCGCGGCCGGCTGAAGCGGAGCTGCTTCAACGACTACAGGCGGCGCTTCTTCAATCTTAGGCTCGTTATAATTTTTAAGACCTATCAAACCATTATTCAATTTTAAAAAATCGGTATGGGTTTTTAACTTTTCCGCCTTTCTTACCTCTAACGCCAAACGCGTTACTATAACGGTTTCAAGCGTCTGAGTGCCTTTTCTTTCAATTAATTTCTCGCTGCTGATAGTTCTGGCGATTTCTTTAAAATGCATGGGTTTTTTATTTTTGATCAATACGTGTTTTATAGCTTCTAACAATTCCATTAATTTATACATCTCCTTGTAAATTGAGCTTATCTGATCTATCGGTCTAACTCGCCCGCTATTATATTCAACGAACCTAATGTAGATATGGCGTCCGCAATCAGGCGGCCTTCGACCATTTTCGGAAACGCCGACAATATCGGAAAACATGGCGGACGAACCCTTACACGATACGGACTGCGGCCGCCGTCTGAAACCACAAAAAACCCGAGTTCACCGTTAGCACCTTCTACGGCGGAATAAGCCTCGCCGGCCGCCGGCCTTACGCCGTCTATAACTAACTTAAACTGCCTTATTAAAGCCTCCATTTCGGTGTAAACTTTATTTTTTTCAGGCATGGAAGCATAGTTATCGCCGCAATTAACGGGGCCTTCGGGAAGCCTTTCAAGGGCCTGCTCGACTATTTTAGCCGATTCGACCATTTCCTGCATACGAACTAAATAGCGTGAATACACGTCGCAGCCCGAATCGACGGCGACATTAAAATCAAATTCGTCATAACCAAGATATGGCTGGGCTTTTCTAACATCGTAAGGCGTGCCGCACGCCCTCAGGCACGGCCCGGTTATTGAATATGCAGCGGCATCCTGAGCGGATATTACTCCGACGCCCTTGCTGCGTTCGTAAAAAATTTTATTTCTGGTAAGCAGCGCGTCAACGTCTTTAAGAGCGGCGGGCAGTTTATCGTTTAAAAGCGCAGTCACGGCGTCTTTAAAATCCGCGCCCGCATCGCGCATGAGGCCGCCTATGCGCGTATAGGCTGTAGTAAGCCGCGAACCGCACAAAGGCTCGAGTATATCGTAAATATCTTCGCGCAGCCTGAAAAAATACCAGAAATTAGTCAGCGCCCCGAGATCGACGGCGTTCGCGCCGATACAAACCAAATGGTCCATTATTCTTGATAACTCTGATATTATAACACGCAAATACCGGCAGCGCTCGGTTATTTTAATATCCATAAGGCTTTCTACCGCCAGTACGTAACCTACGTTATTAATCATCGCCGAACAATAATTAAGTCTGTCGGTATATGGAATAACCTGTGTATAAGTACCTTTTTCGGCCGATTTTTCAAAACCGCGGTGAAGATAACCTATTTCGGGAACGCATTTAATTATTTTTTCGCCTTCGAGTTCGAGTGAAAAACGCAATGTGCCGTGAGTGGCAGGATGCGAAGGCCCGAGGTTTATATTGATAGTAGTGCTTAAATAATCTTTACGCTCTATTGCCATCTTTCACCATCGTTACAGTAAGTCTTTGTAAATAAAAAGTTTAGTTACCGGCAATCCGAAACTCCGCGCCGGCCTTTAATAAATTTAAAAATTCACGCCCTATTTACCGAGCAGCATCTCTTTTATTTTCTGGCCGCGTTCGGTTTTAGGCTGATATTTTTCCGGTTCGCTTTCCTTTTTAGATGATTTTTTCGATTTCGCCTTTTCTATCTTATTTTCCGGTGAAAGCGAGGTTTTTTCGGTTGCCGCCTGCGCTTCGCCGGCGGCGGGAGGCGCACTCTGATTGACTTTAACCGCGGCCGAAACGGCGGCGGCCTGTTCGGCGCAGGCTTTCGCTATCTTTTCGACTAATTTTTGAGAGTTTTCCATGGCTTTTTCCTTTTTTTCAACCGGAGCCGACGCATCTTGAGCTCTTTCGTTAAGCATTTCCCATCTTTTTATATTTATAACGAGATTTTTATGAAATTTTTCATTATAACCGGCGGATTTGCTCTCAATAGAATCATCGCTGATCGCGATATGCGGATTTGCCGCCTTAAATTTAGTTATAAGCGCCGCCGCCTCGCTTTTTGTAATTCGTATTTTTTTAGCATGAACGGCATTTGCAGCAACGAGCGTAAAAATCGTTAATAAAATTACCGTTATTATGATTTTCGAATTAATTTTCATATAAATCCTCCTGTAGTATAGCTTATCAGAAATTGTTAATAAAATCAATCTTTATTTGACCGCCGTTTTATGCCTGAGCTTTTTTTCCGGCTTCGGCTTCACCGCGGTTCTCCGCGCGCCCTTTTTCTTCATCGGCCCTGAGCGTGCTGAAAAGATACATAATGACGCCCAGAATAAAGTAACTCGCGGCGAATTGTATCGGAAGCGGCGAATTTATCTTCCAGGGAAGATATACGTCGCCGGATGGCGAAATGGAATGAATTATTCCAAACAGCGTAAGGGCAGAAGTTATAAGAAAATAATGACCGGCCTGGACTAATTTTTTATCGATTATAAGAGCCAGTGCGCCGCCCCATAACATCGCCGTTAATATAAAACCCTGCCCGAGGGCCCTGATTACGTCGAGCTTCGATTGCAGCCCCTCTGAAAACATAAACTTAGACGCCAAATCCTGGGGAAGCGTTGCAAGGAACCCGAAAAATTCAGCATTGATCTGGCTGATCATTATCAAAAGAAGATTGGCTATAATCGGCAGGAAGGCAAAAGTAACCGCCGGCGCGTGCTCGTGAGGACATTCCTGATAAGCCTGACTGGCTATTTCAAGACCGACGAATATTAATATGGGCGCCACGCACGCCTCAGGAAGCACCTGCAGCATCCAGGTAAGCACGCCGAACATGCCGCCTATGCCGATAAAAAGACCGGTCGCTAAAGTATAGCCTGCGCGGGCGCCCATGCTTTTATAAGCCGGATGGCCTATATATGGGGTTGATTGAGCCACGCCGCCGGATACGCCGGCAAGCAGAGTCGCAAAAGCTTCGGTAAGCAGTATGTTGCGAGTGTTGTAATCGTCGCCGGCGCATTTAGCCGATTCGGTAACGTTAATGCCGCCTATTATGGTTAAAAGCCCGAAAGGAAAAGCTATCGGAAGATATTTTAAAGCTTCGCTCATACCGTCTAAAAACGCCAGAGACGGAATGGGAAAGTTCATCGAAAAAGCTAAATGCGGCATTTCGTATTTAGCCGCGCCGAGCAGACCGAGCGGCCCGAGCACGTGATAAAGCGCTGCGCCGAAGACCACTGCGACGAAAACGCCGGGAGCGTTAAACGGAAGATCTATTTTGGAAATGAGCGAATAGACGAAAATACCGACTACAATAAGCGCAAGCGTGGGCATTTTAAAAAGAGTCAAAATAGGAAGTATCGCCAGCAGACCGAGACCAAGCGGACGGACCATTAAATTCATTGAAAACAAAGCCTGTTTGGCTACAAGCGAATATAAAATTATGCCGAGCACAACTAAGCCGACCACTGGCATCTGAAAAAGAGTCACTAAAGGCAGAAACCCTATGAGAGCGATACCGATACCGCCTATTGAACCGAGCAATCCGGCTTTTGGAACTATCCGCTGGACGTATTCTCCAAAAAAAGACATGAAAAACTTCAGAACGCCGATCAATATCATCGTCGCCATACCTACCTGCCATGCGACTTCAGGATTTTTGCCGGACGCTATGAAAGCCGGGCCGAGAACTGCCACGGCGATACCGATAGTCGAAGGCGTGTCGAGGCCGAGCGGCATAGCTGTAACGTTCGAGTTCTTAGTTTTATTAGCCAGATTGAAAGCCATGATGGTATATATTATATCGCCGAACATAACGCCGAGCGCCGTGCCGGGGATCATTTTAGTATAAACGTATTCCTGGGGATAACCAAAACCGTAAACCAATATACCGGCAAGTATAACAAGATTAGTAACGTTATCGATCATCAGCCCGAAAAAGGCGTTTAAATCACCCAGAGTAAACCATTGGTATTTAAAGTTGTCTTTTACTTCGGCGTTAGCCATTTTACACACCCCTGTTTATTTTAATATATTCGAATTTTATAATATTATCTCTTTCCGGCAATATCCGAAACGGCCGTTATCACTACCCGACGGATAAATCATCTATATGAATTCGATAAATTTCTTCTCGGCCGCCGATTTATACATCGTTAATATCAGTTCGAGAGATTTACGGGCCTGATCGCCGTTTATATAGTTAACGTCGCCTGTTTTCAGCACGCGCACAACGTCGTTGTAAATAAAAGGATGGTTCGGGCACGAGCCTTTATAAAGGCCGCCCGCATAGGTATTTCCGTCGCGCACGCTGATATCTGGGCGTTCGCTGCCTTCCACTTCGAAATATTCGATTTTATTCATGGCGTCACCCGATATTTCGACCGAACCTTTTTCACCCGATATGTATAACGAGCATTCCTTGTTTCTTGGAAAAGTGTTGACGCTGAATTCAAAAGTAGCCTGAACGCCCGATTTGAATTCGATCAAAGAAGAAATCTGGTCTTCGAGCTCTATGGTATGGGCGATCGTCGCGCTCTGAGCCACCACGCGCTTGACCGGCCCGAGCAGCCACTGCAGAATGTCGGCGTAATGAATGCCCTGATTAAGCGCCGTGCCGCAATCTAAATCTTTAGTTCCGCGCCAGCCGGTGAAATACTTCTGCGGCCTGAGCCAGCGGACGCATACGGCCGCCGAATAAATTTTACCGAGCTTATTTTCACAGAGCAGCTTTTTAAGCAGCTGTATTGTGTTATTGTAGCGCACCTGAAGCACGGCGAAAGTATGCAGCCTGTTATCGCGCGCGGCGGCGATTAAATTATCGGCCTGCATAAGATCGGCGCAGAAAGGTTTTTCCATTAAAACATGTTTTTTGTGCGCCGCGGCGGCCATTCCCATTTCGTAATGAAGCCCGTTGGGCGTGCATACCGCAACGACATCGGCGTCGGTTTTCGAAAGCATTTCGCGATAATCGCGATAGCCGCGAATGTTAAATTTATTGCATGCCGTTTCAAGCGCGCCCTGGTCGATATCGCAGATATCTACGAACTCCGCGTCGGCGTTAGCGGGAATCCCGGCGGCCGCGTCGCCGTAAACCGCTTCGAAGTGACGGGCGGATATTCTTCCGCAGCCGATAAGGGCGAATTTAATCTTTCTATCTTTTATTATTTGACTCAATTTCGTAATTCCTTCCTGATTAATTGATAATCACCGGATTCTCATAAAAAATAATCCGGATCGCCGCGACCGTGAAACGGGCGCGCACGTTAACTTTAGAGCCGGCCGAGAGTTTTTTCCCATTTAGAGCAAATAACGTCTCTGGAAAAATTTTCGCTCACGAATTTAAAAGCGTTATCGCCCATACGCCCGGCCAGCTCTTTATCGGCGGCGAGTGTTTCGAGATTTTTTAAAGCGGCGTTTAAATCGTTTGGAGCTGAAGCTAAGCCGGCCCGCGCGCTTTCGAGCAATTCGACGCACTCGCCTGCTGCAAACATCAATATGGGCTTTTTCATCGCCATATATTCATACATTTTAGAAGGCAGCGCGCCTCTGAAAACGGCTATGTCTAAAAGCGAAACGATGCAGGCGTCCGCCGCGGCTATTAACGCCGGCATCATGCTTTTCGGAATGAGCCTTTCAAAAGTTATATTTTTAAGACCGGCTTTAGCGGCTTTTTCCTCGAGCGCCCCGCGCTCGGCGCCGTCGCCGACTATCAAAAAATGAATGTTTTCCATAGAAGATGCTTTAGCCGCGATATCTATTAAAAAACTTAAATTCTGGGAAATACCGATAGTGCCGGAATATAATACCGTAAACTTATTGTTTATACCGAATTTTTCGCGGAATTCTTTTATTTGAGAATCGAATTCGCCGCGCGAATGTTTTTCATGACTGAAAAAACCGCAATCAACGCCGTTAGGCAAAAAATGTACTTTATTGAATTCGATATTTTTAGAGCGTATATTATCTACAATTCCGCGCGTGACGCAGGCGACTCCCGCGGAGAACCTGTAAGCGGCCTTTTCAAGAAATGCGGCGCAGCCTATCAAAAATTTATTTTTAAGCATCCCCAGCTCGACGGCCGAATCGGGCCAGACGTCAGCCACGTTGAAAATATAAGGAACGCCGAATACCGCCTTCATCGCCATTGCCGTAAAAGCCATAAATAAAGGCGGCGACTCGACGATAGATATATCGGCCCTGATTTCGTTTTTAACTTTCGCGAAGGCGAAAAAAGAAGATACGGCAAAGGATATATGCGTGATAAGTCTTTTCAAAAAACCCTTATTAGGCGCCGCGTAAATAAAGGTCCTGTAAACGGTTATGCCGTTTATATTCTGCCTGATTAAAAATTTGTTTTTATATTCTTTTGGAATTATGCCTGACGGATAATTAGGAAACGCGCACAGCACGATAACTTCGTGGCCGCGCTCTTTTAACTTTTTAGCCAGCTCCGATATCCTCGACTGCGGAGCGCCTATCTCCGGCGGATAGTAGGGCGTAAGAAATAATATTCGTTTTTTTAAACCAGCGCTCATAATTTATTCCGATCGATAAATTTTATACCGTTATTATAAATTAAATCGGCCGATTTTTCAAGATAAAATTAGTATCGATAAATAAATTTATTGCGCGCTTTATTTGCCGGTCCGCTTTATTTTTTTCAGGGCATCGGCGGCTTCTTCGTATTCGGAATCTATTTTCAGGGCTTTTTCATACATTTCAGCGGCTTTTTCGGGCTTAGAAGTCAACTCGTAAGTTTTGCCGAGGCTGAAATAACCCTCCGCAAAATCGGAATTCAGGGCGATAGCCCGTTTAAAATTACTTATAGCCACGCCGTAATCGCCGGTTGCAAGATAGGTCGCGCCGAGCATGTTATAACCTTCGGGAGAATCGGGCATCAACATTATCATTTCTTTAAAATTACTCTCGGCTTCTTCATATTCTTTCTGCTCTAAATTTTTAATTCCCGCTTCGAGACAATCGTCGTATTTCTGCTCGATCTCATCGCTCTGGCTGAATTCTTCGACGGCAGGCGGTTTCGAAGGACCCGTCCGAATTTTTTCAGAGCCGTTTGCCGCGTCTTTTTTTATTTCGTCCTCTTCAGGTATGGCTTTACGGCAATTAGAACATTTTTTCGCCTTTAATTTATTCGCCATGCCGCAGCCGGGGCAAAAAGTGAATTTAGTTGAAATCTCGACGGCTTTAAGAGTGTTGATATTAAGATTGATAAAAGTTTCAACGCTTTCACGGTTATCGAGTTTATCGTAATATTGCGAGGCTATTTTATCGTCAGGATTGAGTTTGAACGCCTCCGCAAGAAGCGAGGCCGCCGTCTCATTCTGCCTGAAAAGCGCGTAATACTGAGCCATACCTATTTTAGTTTTGACGTGAGAGGGATTTAACTTTTCAGACTGCCTGTAATATTTAAGGGCTGATTTAGGATTTTTAAAATAATTATACATCAAATTGCCGTATTCGTAAAATAATTCGGATTTGACGGCGGCTTCGGCGCTTTTTCGATCGCTGAATCCGGACGAATTAAAAAACGGGGCCAATTCAAAATTAGGCGTTAATTTCATCAATTTTTTCAGCTCGTCGCGGGCGCTTTCATATTTTTTTCTTTTTTTGTAATAACTGAACAAAAAAGCGCGCGCTTCGAAAAAATCGCGCTCGTATTTTATGGATTTTTTTATTTCGTCAAAGGCTTTTTTGGCGCGTCCCTCATAGGCGAATATAGTGGCGCTTATTAAATAGCCCCAGGGATTTTCGGGCGCCCTTTCCTTTAAAAGAACGGCGCAGGAACTCGCCGCGGCTATATCGGCAGCCGAAAGATTTAAAAGAGAAAGATAATAGAGGCATATTTCCGACGAAGAATCGATTTCATAGGCGCGCTTAATATTCACGAGCGCGTCGGCGGGCCTTGCCAGCATTTTTAAAACGATCGAAAGGCTTATATAAAGTGATAATTTATCACTTTCACTTAATTCCGCCTTAGAATTGAGCTTTTCGGTTATAGCCAGAAAAGCGTCTGAATATCGCCAGCCGTCGATTAATTTTTTAATTTCGGGATATTTAGAAACCTCTTTAGCGTTTAAAAGAGAAAAATCGTTAGATGCTGCCTCGCAGGGATTTCCGAAAAAAAATAAAGCGAATAAACAAACTAAAAATCCGGCGAGTAAAGCGTTGACGCCCCCGCGTCCGGATAGGGGCTCACAAACGGTCCGGCAGCTGATTTTATAGTTGTATCCGCATTTTATAATGTGCATAAGCGTCACTTTAATTTTCCTTAAGCATCATATCTAAAGCATCGATCATCAAAAGCGCGTTTTTATCGCTGGCGGCGGTCGCTTTTAACTTGTTGTAATTATCGCTAAAAAGCTGAGTATCGGCGCTTTCGTTTCTGATTAAATGCAAAAACGCTTTATAGCCGCGTATTTGCGGAGTGGTTATACCCGCTTTGATCGCGTCTTCCTGATACGGGGTTTCGAGGTTTGAAAAACCCGCACTGTTAAGATCGTTAATAGCCGAAGTTATTGCCGCGCTGTCTTTAATTATCTGCGAGACCGAACGGCCCACGAACGCCTGGTTAACCGCCGTTGAAACCTGCCCCTGTTGAGACTGGCTGTTTATGGCTTCTGAAAAGTTCGAAATGGCCTGGTCGATATCTGAAACTCCCGCCGAACTTTTTATATTTGCCCAGCCGAGGGCCGAATAGGCCGTAGTTTTTTGCTCGTTGGTGGCGTCGGGAGCCGTTATAACCTGGGCCAGCTGCGTTTTAGCCGTAGCGTAATCCGGAGTCGCGCCGTTCAAAGCGGTCAGGCCGGTATTTAATTTAACGGCCGCCTCGGTGTTATTGACCGGGTTAACCACCGAACCGCCGCCCCCGCCGCCTCCGCCGCAGGCCGTATTCGACAATGAAAGCGCAGCAGCGATCATTAATAAAAACGCGGCGCGCGCAGCCTTTAATAAACCGGACCTTATATCATTACTATTTTTAAAATATTTCATCAGCCTTTCCTCGCTTTTTTATCTTTTTATCTTTATTTCTCTTATTTGCATAAACTTGATCAATAGTTGAAAACCTTTTCGGAAAATAAATAATCACCGGAAACGCTCGACTGGGCGAATATTTTAATATCGGCTTTCAAAGGTTTCGCTTTTATTTCGACTACTTTATAGTAAACGCGGGCCTTCGAAGTGTTATTCATGGTAACGGACGCAGGCGGCCCGCCGTCGAATGAAATATTTAATTCCGGAGGCGAAATAAGCTCAGACTTAGACTTCGCCATTATCATGATATGATTCGACGAACCCGGAACGAAAAAAGAGCCGATAAAAAAATTATCAGTCTGCTGCTGCTGCATTTTAACTATACGCATCGGCGGCGAAGTAACTTCGAGCGGACTGACCGAAGTCACTTTTTTTACCGTAAGGGTGGTCGAAGGGCTCACCGTTAAAAATAAAAGGCCTTCGTTAAAAACCTTGCGGCCGTTATCGCTCGCGCTGAAAATATAGGGAGATTCTATCGAATTATACGGCAGCACGGCGCTCTTATCGGAAGAAAGCAGATAAACGGCGTCCGCGCAGTCATACTTTAAGTTGCCGTACGAATCATAAACCGCCAGTTCTATCTGCTTAACCGGCTGGGCCTGCATGAGCTCGACGGGTATATTGCGCAATTCATAGCTGGCGGCCGTTCCCGGCGTAGCGTATGCGGTGAAGTAAACCGGCGAGCCATTCAATCCGAACGATTCGGCTTTAAATACGTACAGGCCGGTTTTTGTTCCAAGCGTAACGCTTGTAGTCGCCATTCCGTTCTCATCGGTGTAAACCGTCGATGATTTTTCGACCGACATGTGCTGTGCGCCTTCGGGGGCGCTGATGAGAGAAAAATCGACGGCGGCCGAATGGACTGGATTATTATAAGCGTCAACCACCGATATATTCAGCAGCGTAAGCGACTTTTCGGCCACGCGCGAATAAATGTCGGCGCCGTTGAGGTTTAGCATCTGCGAAGCCGGCCCGCTGGTAAAGGTTATAAGCGGACGCGAGCTGAGCGCGTAATTGGTTTGATCTGAGATAACGGTTGTTTCAACTTCAAAAGCCGCAGCCTTAGTGGTTTTAACGCTGAAATTATAAGAAAAATCCGCCGGATCGTAAAAAAGCGGGCGCTGGGTTAAATCTAAAGTTTCATAACCGTTAGTTTTAGTGTTTTTAAATTTCAGCTGGAAGGACTGAAAATTCAATCCGCTGATGGGGGCATTAGCGGTGTCGCGGACGAAAAGTTTAAGCCTTATCTCGGAATTACCGTCAGCCGGCGCGGATAAAGCGCCGTCAACCTCGGCGTATGATTTGCCCGCATCGACAGGATTGGTCACAAACGCAAGTTCGATAAAATTTTTACGGTCGTTAGTCTGTATGCGCTCGCCGTCGATATAAACCTCAAGGGTTTTAACGCCCTGCTGTGAGGCTTTTACCTTAAAAAGCATAACGCCGTAGGTATCGCTTTCATCAGCCGGATAAGTTACCGAAACGTTGATCGGATCGCCGTTATTTATGGCTAAGCGCGCCGGCGAAACGCCGGATATCGGATTGCTTTTAGCGTCGCGCGCTTCGACTTTGACCGTATAATAATCGCTGTTGTTGGCTAAAACCTTAGCGGGCGGCTGATAAGCATAGTACTGCGAAGCTGACGCGGTAAACGGGCCGCTGAGAAAAGCCGCCTGCGCCTCGCCGTCGATATTAACGCTGTTTACCGACGCTCTTATCTTAAAAACGCCGTTACGGTTAGACCTGAGATATGCCTTAGCGACGCCGGTAGCGCCCGTCGGCTCCTGCGGCTGTATTATATTTACCACCGACGGCTGGTCTGAATAAAAATAAGCATAGGCGCCGGTTACTGGATTGTTGAATTCGTCCCTGCATCCAACGCTCACCTCGATAGTGCTCACTCCGTCCGCCGTTGCTCCGTTTCCGCCGGTTACGGCAAGAACCGTTTTTTGAGCGCTCAATACGCCCGAAGTGGCGGCAGCTTCAAATTTAAAGGGGCTGCCGCTCAAGCCGGCGGCGGCCATGCTGACCTCGTAAGTGCCAGTTTTATCGCCGAGGCGGACGAAACAGGTAACTAAACCTTCAGAGTTCGTTTTTGAATCGGCGGGCTCAACTTTAATTACCGAATAAGCAGATGCGGGCGGATTGACATTCGGCGGCGTGATACTAATGGTGACGGCATGGCCTGCGACGGGATTACCGTAAATATCTACCACGCGGACAGCGAAAGGAAGCTGAAGCGCCTCGCCCGCGCGGCCGTAAGCCGAACCGTAGTAATTTCCGTTCATTAATTTATCGGCCGCCGCGGCCGTCGCGTTCACGTAAAACCTTACCGGAGTAACGCTATAGTTGCCTTCGACGCTCGCCCATATTTCCTGAGCGCCTATCGTGCGCCCGGCGGTATAATTGACCGAAGCTTCGCCCGATGCGTTCGTCTGAACAGTTTCAGCGCTTAGAGCACCGTCGCCTTTATAAATAAAAAAACGGACGGCGCAGCCGGGAACCGGGCTTGAAACGCTGTTTCCTGAGTTATCTTTTACCACGAGTTTAAGCGGTGAGGCCGCCGGCGTACCTACAACCGCGTTTTGCGATTCGCCGGATAGTATCTGCATAAAAGCGGGAGTGCCCGCCACGGCGGTAAGCGTAAAATTTACCGATACGGGCGGCGTGGTTATGGAGGCCGTTATTTTATACTGCCCGATCTTATCGCCGAGTTTAGCCACCAGCGCGCGCGCCATACCGAAATTATCGGTAGGCACGTCTAAAGAGGTAAGCTGACAATCGGAGGCGTCGAGAGGTTTTACGCTCTGCCTGAAATGAACTATTACATTGGGGCTCGGATTGCCCGACGCGTCAAATACCTTCACCGCCAGCGGCTGATTGAGAGGTGCGCCTATGGAACCGTTCTGGCTGTCGCCCGACTCTATTATCATAGTTGAAGGCGGGCCGCTCTGAGCTTCTAAATTAAAAACGACCGGCGAGTCTTTTGCGCCCGTAAGTTCGGCATTGACTTTATAAAGCCCTACTGCCGAGCCTAAAGTTAAATCGGCCCAGGCGTAGCCGCTCGAATCGCTGGTCATCTGAGCACTCGAAAGCGCAGTACCGACGGCGCTTACCGGCTGCTGAACTATGCGGAATTTAACTATCGCGCCGCTGACGCGGTTATTGTTTGCGTCTAATACCTGAACCTTAAGCGGCCGCGGCAGCTTGGTGGTTATTGCTCCTACCTGCGTATTGCCTGACGAATAAATCAATCTGTCGTAAGGGCCGGCCGTAAAATTTAAAACAGGCTGCTGGTTGAGCGCGATTCCGTCCACCTTTACCACAACGGTTTTTTGCTCCGAAGTCGTCGATGAAATCTCAAAATAAGTTTTGCCTTCGGCATCCGTAGGACGGAGGGCATTTGGCGGAACCGGCTGGCCGTCCGAATTTTTAACGGAATTATTCATGCCCGAAACGCTTACCTGCGGGGTAATATTAGCAATGGGCAGATTGGAAGAATTTCTGAGAGTAATTATTATGTGAGCATTGATCTGGCCGTTAGCGATATAAACGGAACCCGGCACGGCTTCTTCCACCTTAGAATTAGCGATACTGACCATTTGCGACATAAAAGTGATCGTAAGCGTCTGAGTTATGGTGATACCACCGTCGGCAACCGCCGTTATTACGACATTATTGGAGGGCTGATTCGATTTAATGATAAATTTCGCGTTGCCGCCGGTGTCGGTAGCCGCCGATGTTGGAGTTATAATTATGCCGGCTGAAGGATTCGGGTTAATTGTAACAAGCTTTTGAATAACGGGATTGTGGTTCGCATCGCGAAGGCTAACGCTGATTTCGGCGCTGTCGGCGCCATCGCCTACTATTAAGGTGCGAGTAGCGGTGATCGTCGAAAGAGACGGTGAAACCGCGCCGGCTTTATATTCGATCTGCTGGGAACCTATGTTTTTTTTAGCGTTTCCTGTTTTTTGAGCTTCTATGGTGATGGTGCGCGTACCGGTCTGCACGGTCTTAACTGTGAAACTTATCTTGCCGCTGGCTTCGGTTTTAGAAGGCGAAGCCGGCGAAAAAACATCGATATTAGCGAATTGATTACGGTCTGAAGTTATAAAAACGTCGCAGCCGGGTATGGCGTTGCCGTTGTCGTCGAGTATGGTGACTTCGAATATGGCCCCGCCGGCGCCGTCGGCAATAAAAGGCTGATCGCCTGAATTTTTAAGGGTTATATACGATTTAGAAGTCGATACGTCGCCTATTTCGGTCGTAAGAGCTATATCGACGGCGGCCGCGGCAGGAGCGGCATTATTGCCGCCGATATCGGTAATGTGGCCGGCCGTTATCGATGAAGATATATTGATGCCGGACGGCGCGCCGGCGGTTAATACGCCCGAATTAAAAGTGCCGGGAGCGGTTATTTTACACGAAGCGCCTAAGGTGATAATTAACTTAAGCGGATCTGCATCGGAAGAAAACGAAGGCGAAGAACCGAAACTGTCGCCGTTAACCGGCAGGGCGAAATCGGAAGCGACGACGCCCGAAATTATGACGGCTTTATCAAAAACGACCGCTATTTTATCTCCGGCATCAGCCTGTGCGTTGCCGTTCATATCGTTTAAAGTGGCCGCTACTATCTGCGGCCCCGCGCCGGCGGGCGCGGCTATATCGACGGCGGCCGCGGCAGGCCGTGCGTCGCCGCCAGTGCCGGTTATACGGCCGGAAGGCATAGTCGCCGAAAGATTTATGCCCGAAGGCGAGCCGGGGGCAAGAACCGCCGGAGCGAAAACTCCGGGAGCGGTTATTTTACATGAGGCGCCAAGCGTTATGGCAAGTTGAGTGGCAAGCGAGCCTATGGCAAACGACGGCGCAGTGCCGAGCGAATCGCCGGAAACCGGAAGCGTGAAATCTGAAGCAGCTACGCCCGAAATAGTTATTGCGGCATCAAAAATGAGATTTATTTTATCGCCAGCATCGGCTATACCGTTAGTATTTACATCCTGCCAGCCGGAGCTCAGCAGAATCGGCCCTGATCCGGGACCGCCGCCGCCTGTTACGCTTAAATTAAAAACCGCGGTAAGCGGAGTAGCCCAACCGGCCGGCGTAGTAGTTGCAGTTATTACAACCGGTCCCGCCGTCGCGCCGGCGGTAACGCTTACCTGCGCGTTGCCGGCGGCGTCGGTATTAACCGTCGCCAGCCCGTTTATCGATGCCGGGCCGGAAGTAACGCTGAAAGTAACTGCTGTGGCGCTTATCGGCCCTGAAGATTCGGCCAGGTTAACGCGAAGCGCAGCCGGAAATTGAGTATTTACGGCCGCCGACTGGTTATTGCCGAGCGCTGCTATAAAATTTGGCTTAACCAGAACGGCCGTAGCCTTTATATCGAGAGAAGCACCCGTTCCGGTTTTAACTATATCGCGAACACCGACATAAGAATTTTGATTGGTCCAGGTTTTTGACGAGGGAGTCGAAGTATTGTGAAATTCTTTGTTTCCCGTAGTAGGGTAAGGATCTGTCGATAGCCCTCTTATGCTCGAACGCGGCGGGCCCGATGTAAGATGATCGCCGCCCGAAGCCACTTTGAGCTCTATAAGACGCGGCGGCGTATCGTTAGGATTATTGGTAGTTTCTTTCGCGCCGTTTACATGAAATATCAAAAGACCTTCGCCCGGAAGGCCTTCGTCCCACGAACCGCTTATCAGGCCGCGTTTTTCGATATAATAGTAATCATCGCCCGAAGCCGCGCCGCCTTTTTCAAGCCGATAAGTTTTACCGAACTCGAAGTTGAAATTTTGCTGATTATCAGTTATATTGACCACATCGGACCAGCCGAGAAGTTTTCTGCAAATCGGATCTAAAAAAGCCGGTTTAGAGCCTTTGGGCGTGCCGTTATAATTGCCGGTGGCCATTAGAGACCATTTGCCCATGCCGCCTTCGGTATTATATGTGGTGTCGTATAGATCGGGCAGGCCTAATTGATGGCCGAACTCGTGGCATATAGTGCCAAGCGCCTGCGTGGTGCCGTATTCTTTTTCCGGCACGATGGTAAGGCCGTTAATGCCGACGCCGTCATTAGTAGAAATTAAATTGGTGCTGCCGGAAGAACGGTACCAGTACATGCTCCATATATCGTCGCCGCCGTTCGGCGTTCCGGACGTTTCATCGCCGTAACCCGCGTGAGCAACCATTACACATTGATAATTGGCGAAATTAATATCGGGATCGGATGCGGCTACCGCATCGCGCGCTAACTGGCCAACATCGTCAGTCGCACCGTAAGTTGCCATAGTCTTGTTTAAATTATAAGTCGAAGCGCTGAGAGTGGAAGTGATGGTGATAGTGTTTCTTGACTGCTCGCGAAAATAAGCAGTCAGGCTCGTTACCATATTGCCGATTTCAGTACGGCCGTTAGCGCCCATTTTGATATCGCTGAATTCGACTAAAACGACTATCAAATTCACATTGGTATTGGTTTTGATATAATTTTGAAGAGTCATATTGCCGATACCGTCGCCCATCGCCTTTAACGGTCCGAACTGCACCTGCGGAACAAGTGGCGTTATCATACGGCCGTAACCGCCGGCTGGCGGCATATTATCGAGAATGTGGCGCGGAACGCTCTGAGCGGGATCTAATGGCGGCGCTACCGCCTGGGCCGGTAAATAAGCGGACGCTAAAAGCAAGAAAACCATTAAAAAAATTAAGCAAAATTTCCGGCCGTTAAAACCGCCCCCGTAAATTAAACCGGCAACGGCGGGTATAAAACGATTATTTTTTTTTACGCTCATTAACGCATCTCCATTATTATTCTTTTTTAAAAACATGGTTCGAAACTAATTTTTTTAATTCGCGCCAGATAGTTTTTCTTAAATTTTTCTTCCACATCGCCTCGTAAGCAAGCATCATCATATTTTTAATGAACCTGTAAATATGGAATTTAAAAGAAAAATCCATTTCGCCATATATGAAATTTTCTGTGCCGTAATCAGGCCTTATTTTAACTAAAACTTTTTTATTTTTCAGCAAAACACGGACAGCCTCAACCGCACCAATCGTATAGCCGAGATTTTCAGGCTTATCCATACCTATATTAGCGTCGATATTAAGTTTTTTAAACGAAAATGAGGCCAAAACTCTTAATACAAAACGCCACAACAGAGTTATCACATCGAGCGCGGTGCCTTTATAGGTCAAAAACAGCCTGAAATACTTATAAATCTTCTTCATCATAGAAAATATCCCTTTTTTTAATTAAATTACGGCCCAATACGCTCAGCCGGTACTCATACGCTCCGCTGATATCGGCGCTTACGGCAAAAACCAACCCCGAAAAAAGCCAGCTTACACGAAATAAAACGCTGTCGCTTTCATCGTCGGTATTTTGTACCCGAAACCTGAATTCGATTGGAATCAAAGTCAAAATGACCGCGCAGACCGTAACGGTAAGAACGGAGTATACAAATATTTTGAGCAGAAGCAGGATAATGTACCATATCATTATATCTAAATTTTATCACATATATCAGGCCGTGTCAATAGATTTAGATGATGACTAAATATAATTTGACAAGCGGCGTTATATTTATTATAATTGTATTAGCGGAACTTTACTTCGTTATACCCGCTCACGGGGCCGGCGCTTCTTTACCACCCGTCCGGCCCGCATAGTTTAAAAATAAATATATGGGCACTGTTTTATATGCCCGCACCTTACTTTGTAATTTATGTACCCGAAAGGGGTGTATCGGATTATGTTAAAAAGCAGATTTAAAAACGCTGATATAAAAGTATTGTTAATACCGGTTTTAACTCTCGCCATTTTCTTTTCGTCGGCCGCGGCGGCTTTTGCCAATCCTCTGTTATGGCCGCTTATTCCAGTTAAAATGTTTTTCGACGGCGCTAATTTTATAGCCGAAAAAATAGTCGATTCAGTCTCTTCGAAATCTTCCGATAAAAAAAATAGCGAAGCCGGCTCAACCGGCCTGTCAGACGAGCAGATCAAAAAAATCCTCGAAACACAGCAGGTCAATTTCGATATAATCGACCCTGTCGAACTTCAAAATTTGATCAATTTAAAAATGCCGGCGCCAAACGCCGCTAAAATAAGCTCCGAAATACAAATTCTAAACAAAAAACTCGAGCTGCTCGAAAAATTATACGATGACAGTTTCGTCGATATAGCCGAAACTCTTACTCAAAGCGGCAATAACGCCTCCGGCGGCCTTCCGTCAGAGTCGTCGCCGTCAAATGCGGTCATTAATAAAACTATCGAGGCCGCGCCGCTTCCCGCATTCGAACTGCCCGCCGCCGCAGGCGCTAAACCCGGAACTAAAACTCAAAATAACCAGCCGGCAACTTCCGCGGTATCAGCCGGCGACGGACAGCCGCAAAACCTCGTATCCAAACTCAAAGACGCCGACCCTAACTCGGCGCAGTTCAAATCGATATTCGAAAAATTCAAAGAGGAACTCAAGCCCGAAACTAAATCATATCTTAATTACTCGACCAGCTCCGATATTTCCAAAAAAATAATTCCGCCCGACTTCGAAATGAAAGCAAACTCGGGCATTAAACTCTGGCAGGATAAATACGACGATAACAAGCTGCTGAACCGCTCCTGGAGCTACGGCGACGCGCCCAACAGCGCCGAGTCCATATCTAAATCCTACACGTCAAACTTCCTTAACACCAAAGACGATCCAGCCATGGCGCAAAACATTCTCGCCAAAGCGCAAAACACCGAATTCAGCGACGTCAAACTCAATCAGGGCAGCACTAAATTCGGCTGGACCCATATAGCCTACGACCGCCCCGACGGCACCTGTCACGCGCGCGAAATTAAAGAAGCCTTCGGCCTCGCCGATCAGGATAAAGCCGTCCGCGAATTCATACTCGATACCATCAAAAACGGAACCCCCGAAGAACAGGTCCGCGAACGCAACGGCCAGGCGCAGCACAGAATGCTCTATACCCGCACGGTTGACGGCAAAGAAATAAAAGTGGTCGTCGATAACGACGATAAATACCGCGGCTCGGTCATAACCGCCTATCCGACCGGCAAAGTCAAGGCGCCGACGCCCGCCGAAATACAGCAGCGCATCGAAGAAGAAAAGAAAAAAATAGCCGAGGCCGCTAAAAAGAACCAGCCATGGCGCAATCCAAGTATCAGCATAGATCTTTACAGAAACGAAATCGGTAAAACCATAGGACCACAAATTAAAGCCGGAACCGAATCACAGTTCAGACTCGGCGGCGCGACAATCAAAACCGGCGCTAAAGGCGATCTTCTTCTCATCGGCGCCGAGGCTAAGGGCGCTTCCTATGTCGGTATCCGCAACGGCCAGCTCGCCGCCGGACTTCAGGGCTCGGTATTCGCGGGTTCGCGCGCGCGCGGCGAAGTATCCACCGGTATCCAGGTCGGCCAGCTTGGCGGCCGCGCTTTCGTTGGCGGCGAAGTATCCGCCGGCGCCGGCGCTAATGCCGACGCCAATGTGGGAATCGGTAAAGAAGGCCTGACCGCTGGCGTTTCCGGCGACGCATTCGTCGGAGTGCGCGCTAAAGGCCAGATCGGCGGCACTATATCGCACGGCAAAACTTCCGTTACCGGCGCGCTCAACGGCACGGTCGGCGCAGGACTCGGAGCGCACTTCGAGGCGAAAGGCAAAGTTTCATGGAGCGGAATTAACGCTAAAGTCAATGTGGGAGCTTATCTCGGCATCGGCGGCCAGGTCGGCTTCGATGTCAACGTTAATTTCGGCGACGCGCTCAAGCCAGTGCAAAAAGTAGTCGAAAAGGTTTATGATAAAGGAAAAGAAGTAGTCACTAAAATAGGCAATAATATAAAGAACGATATCGATAAAACTAAAAAAACGCTGGCTAAACTATTTAAATGGTGACGGTAACTTAATTTTTATTGATTCATATATCTATAAAATAGCATGACTAAAATAAATACTTAATTTATTTTCTTCATATATTATAAAAGTCTAAAGTTTAATTACCATAATCTTAAATTTTATATATTTATACGCATCATCAAAAATCGTTAACCAGCGCAAAAACGCCTCACGCCCTTCCCCGGCATGAGGCGTTTTTGATCGCTGCTATTATCAAGGCTTTTTTTAATAAGGGAGGGAGAAAAGGTTAGCAACCCTTTCTCCCTCCCTTAAACCCTCCCT
>CAYTCW010000006.1:52387-66668 GCA_964436235.1 uncultured bacterium | reverse complement strand
AGGGGGGCACTGGGGGAAAAAGAGAGGGCTATTAGTCCTTTCTTTTTCCCCCGTCGCGGTCTTATAAAGGGTTCTGGTAATATTTAACATCTGATATATTCGAAACTGATAATATATTTTTAGCGCGGTCGAGGTCGCGTTTTTTTATTTTAACCACTATGGCGCAATCTGAGCTGATCCAATCGGGCGCCGGATCGAGCGTCACAAAATCGAGGTGTGTTTCAAGCAGGGAGTGTATTTTCATATTTTGAGCAACGGCGCCTGCGAAGATATAGCAGAATTGTGGCGAATTTTTATTGAGTGGTTCGGCTCCGGCTTTTATATCGGTATTTTCGTTATTATTTATTATTTTTTTCATAATTTGGCCTGGCGGGGAATTTTTTTATTAAGGTCTTATTACAAATGTATTTTCGTCGCAAAGTCTTGAGCAAAGTGATTTCATATTGCCAGCCGTGCCGGTTTTCAATTTATCTTTCAGTCCGAAATAATCAAGGCAGGTACCGCATGAATAAATCTTAGCGCCGTCATTTTCTAATTCGCCGAGTGCGTCGAGAACGTGAGAGTTTTCACAGGCGAGTTTAACGGCGGCGTTGACTAAAAAAACGGCTTCGACTTTCAGATTTTGATCTTCGGCTATGGTTAACAAAAAATTTCTGACTAAAATTTTTCCGAGTTCATCTGAGCCGGAGCCCAGGGTATCTGAATTCAGGTATATTATTTTTTTCATATTATGCAGCTCCTCTATGATATATGTGCGGTAGTTTTGTAATTATATAACAAAAAAACAGGTTTTTCAACCTGTTTTTAAAATATATTTAAAATTAGTTATAAATTTTATTTGTCAGTTAATATAAGCGTTGATTTATATGGTTTTTGACTGACTTTTTACAATTAGAAATTCTTTATTTTATCTACGAAGTCCGGACGGTCAACGAAGGGGTTTCTATTGCCCTGATAGCCGAAAACTTTTTCGTTGCGGTCTTTTTCGTCCTGCGATACAGGATATTTAGCGTGCCAGTCGCGCAGAATTTTTTCTTCGGCGTCTTTTATCTGTATGTTGTATCTTACTGAGAAATAGAAGTAAGCGCGTGCGACTTTGCCGCGGTGATCTTCGCGGGGCATGAATGAATTGCCGTCGAAAGAAGAGCCGCCCTGTGCCCATTTAGGGTTGGTGACATTGCCGAACGGATAGCTCGAACGGGTTGAGTTAGCGAAAGTATCGGTAGGATAAAGGTGGTTGATATCGCTTTTAGCGGGTTCGCTGCCTGCGCCGAGTGATTTAGGCCATGTATGTTCGGTATTCATTGCCTGAGGCGGATTGGCGCTCGGCGTGCTGTTGCATGAAACCTGGCGTGCGGTATAAACGCATCTGACCTTGCCGCCTTCGTTATCGACGTCGGAGAACATAGCCTGGCGTATGCCGTTGTAGCCAAGAGATTTGTGGCCGCTGACGAGGTCATGGAGTTTTTCTTTGAGCGCTTCATTTGAAAGTGAGTTGCATGAATCGAATGCGCCGGTGGATGCTGCAAGTTTGTCTATATCTTTTTTAAGAACTTCGAGTTTGGGTTTTTCGGTAGCTCTGGTTATATTGAAAACGGGATTAAGTTCGTTTAACTGAGCGCTGATGTCAAAATGTTTTGAGGGGGCTTTACGAACCGGTTCGCGTTCGTCGCCTGAAACTATCTCGGATATTTCGTTGACGCGTCTTTTAATAAAAAAAGAAGTTGCGGGTGTGAGTTCGCCGCTTGCCGTTGCGGAGTCGATGTTTGTGATGATATTGGATATGATTTCGTTTCTTAAAATATTGCCATAGTTAGGATCTGGCGGCGGAAAAATACCTTCATCTTCATCGGTATCGATGGAAGAAGCTAAAGACAGGTTGAACGACAGTAATAAAACTGCAAGAACCAATAATAAGGACCTTAGGAGTTGATTTTTTTTCATACGACATACCTTCCTTCTAATGTGCTTTACTTTCAATTGCCATATTTGTATCTCAAAAGTAAGTATGCAGTAATTTTACTAAAAATTATCGGTTCTGTCAAGTTTTTAAAGATAAATAAAAAAAATAAATTAAGAAAATTAATGTTTTACGCCCGTTAATTTTACTTCATCAGGCTTGATTTTAGCGGAGTTAGCTTTGAATAAAGAGCTGTAAAATAACATCGTCTGGTGGCCGTTAGGATAGCGGTAGGCGGAATAGCCGTGTATGCAGTGGCTGAAAATATTAACTTCGGCGGTAAGTCCTATTTCCTCTATCATAGTTGAAAGTTTGGCGAGCGCGCCCGACGGGACTTTAATTTTATTTCCGTCCGCGTCTTTTTTAGTGTTAAAGTAATAAGAATTGCAAACGTCGTTTTTATTGGTGTTAAGGTTAAATTTAAGGCCCGCCGCTTTTATTTTTTCTTTATTTTCTTCGAAGTATTTGAGGGCGTAGGGAAAGGTGCCCAGGTCGGTCTGCATGCCGCCGGCCGCCGCGAAACATTCAGGATTACGGAATGCCGTCATTAACGCCACGGCGCCGCCGCCGCAAGCGCCGTCGATAGCCCTGAATTCCTTTGAAGGTATCGTGCGGTAATTTTCGTCGAGAAAAGCGAATAGCTCTTCAGTGATGAACTTATCATAATTCAAATCACGCCCGGAAGAAGGATGCCATAAATCGACGGCGATAAAATCTTCGAAAGGATCTTGCGATAATTTTTCATTAAACCATTTAAGTTCCTTATCGGTTATGGCATATTGAAAATCTTTTTTAGTGAGTTGTTGTTTTGACAGATTATCCATAACGCGAGGAAGCTTGCACCATACTGAAAAGTAAAGAGGTTCTGACCCCGCGCCGCGTCTTGCGCCGGAAGCCCCGCACAGCATTAGAACGACTCCGTATTTTTTATCGGAAGTTTCATAATCGGAGGGTAAAATAACTTTAAAAGGGATCGAATAATTTTTATTTTTAGATTTTATTCTTTTATACTCAACTTTTCTTTTGCATTTGATAGGACTTTTTCTCGCCTCGATGCTGTCCCAGGCCTCTTCGTAAGCTGCAGCACCTGATTGAAAGGCGGGAGAAAAAAGAAGGCCCGCCGCTATAAAAAAGGCGGCAGCCGTTCGCAGGCCATTTTTAATGCAGGATTTTGAAAAAATTTTAGAAAACATAATATCACCCCGTACACGCTAAAATATGCAGATAACTAAATATAGCTTTTTTTTGACTTATAAGACAAGGGTGATGCTCATGATTTTATTTTTTTATCCGGCGTAATTTTCGACGGCATATTTTTGTTCGACCATGAAGGGCAATATTTATGCCGTTGAAAAACTATTAATGAAACTATATAAAACTCTATTAAAACTCATTAAAAGTCTTGACCGATTAATAATTTTAGATTATAATATAGCCTGCCGCAAATTAAAATCGGTGCGGCTCCACTGAAATGTAAAATAATAATACGCGAAGCGGAGGGCGGATAAATGGCCTATAAATGCTCGTCATGCGGGATGAATATATCGGAGCATTCCTATATATGTTCCGGCTGCGGAAAAGTTTGCAAGGAAAAAGTCGTAAAACTCTCGGGTAAAAATACCATTGACGTCAATAAAGCCGCGCCGGCCGATAATCGCGGGCACAGGCGTTCCGGCGTTGAAAACACTTCCGCGAAGCCTGCGGCCGGTCCGGTTAAAGAAACTGAAAAGCCGAATGTAGTATATTCGAAAAATGCCTTAGACGGAGTTAAATCTCAAAGCACGATCGACATCAATAAAAAAAGCGATTTTGATTTCAGTAAAAATGATTATCTCGGCCCTTCGATAGATATCGGCGGTAAAAATTCGATGTTTAGTATAGACGAACTTAAAGTCGATGAGTACCAGAATAAAACCGCTTCGCACAACCAAAAAGACCAGCATGCCGTCCGGCCCGATTCTGCCGGTGTTAGTTATAACGCGGGAAGCGGTTATGATTTAAATTTATCGAATGTGGCTTATAAAAGCGGAAAAACCGGCGGCGGCGGATCTGCCCGCGGCGGCGGCCGGAAGCCGCTTTCATCCGACGGATTTTTAGTCAATAAAATAATTTCGGCCAATAAGGCGTTCATCAATTCTAATTCGATGGCGTATTTCGATAATTCGAAAACGCCGAATTATAAGCTCGCCGTTATCGGCTGTTCGTGTCCTTCGATGACGGCGGCGTTAGAAAGCGCCATGGGGCTTAGTCCCGGAGATGCCTATATGATAAAAGTCCTCGGGTCTTCGACTATAGAAAATCTTACTTCCGAGGTAATGCGTTC
The DNA here is from genome assembly GCA_964436235.1 of uncultured bacterium. Lineage (GTDB taxonomy): Bacteria > Muiribacteriota > UBA9980 > UBA9980 > UBA9980 > UBA9980. The sequence continues at coordinate 62,385 of CAYTCW010000006.1, read as the reverse complement.
TTTAGTAGTGGGCGTTCACATGTTCGGCGTCGAGGAAATTATAGTTTTAAGCCATGAAGACTGTGTTTTGAAACAGCTGTCATCGGCCGATCTTATCGGCGCGATGCGTAAGAATGATATCAGGCGGACCGATATTGAAATTAACGATATAAAGGCCTTTGGCGGCGGTTTTTCAAACTGCAAGCAGAATATACGCAAAACGATAGCGTTTATACACGCGTCTAAATTAATACCTGAAACCGTAGCGGTTCACGGTATGATCATAAGCCCTAAAAGCCTTAAATTAGAGGTGGTAGTCGATGGTTACAGCGAACGCATCGTCGTTTAGCCCGTTTATATGGCTGCGTCGTCTGGCGTTTTTGACGGCGGCAGTTGCCGCGTTTTTAATTCCGCTGGATTTCGTTTTTATTTTACAGCCCGGCTGCGGTGCGGTATTATGTCTGCGGACGGTATCGGCTGACGCCGCCCAGCTTAAGCGTTATACTGTTACCGACGGAATGGCTTCCGACACTATCACGGCCTTATCTTCGGATAAAAAAGGCGTTTTATGGGCGGCCACCATCGACGGCGCGGCGCGCTTCGATGGCGATAAGTGGGAGAAATTCACCGTTGAAAACGGCTGTCTTAAAGATAACGCCGTGTGGGCGGTAGGCGTCGATGAAGGCGATAATTATTCTAAAGTATGGTTCGGCACCGGCTTCGGGCTTGCGGTCTTTGAAAATGGCCACTGGACGCATTATCTTGGCGCTCACGAAAATCCGAAGACTAAAAAAAAGGTCGAGGGCAACTGCCCTATTTCTTCTAACGTTATAAACAAGCTGTTCGTTGTCAAAGACGTTAAAAATAACAGAAACAATATATTCGTGGTCGCCGGCGGTAAGCTGTATAAATATAACGGCGAAAAATGGAGTACTTTTGATTTTCCGCGCGACATATTAAAAACTGCAAGCATAACCGCCATGCACGCTAAAAGCGGCGATTGCGTATGGCTCGGAACTTCGGGCGCCGGCATAGTCGAATTCGATATGGCCGCGATGAAAATAACGACCTACACAAAAAAAGAAGGCCTGCCATCCGATTATATAACCGCGATTTACGCGGGCGACGACGGGCGCGTGTGGATCGGCACGGAAATCGGCCTGTGCATTATGGAAAACGGCGGCTGCGTCGTCTATAATTACCGCAATTCAAAACTCGTTTCAGATTACATAACCGGCATAGAAAAAGTTTTTTACAACAATATAGTAATAGCCACCGATAAAGGCATCAACCTGCATGACGGCAAGGTTTTTCTTCCGCTTCCTGCGCTTCTTGGCGCGGTTAACGGGCGGCTTATATGGTCGCTTAATTATTCGGCGATAGCCGACGTTAATTATTCCCAGTTATGGCTGGGTACGCGCGGTTTCGGCCTTTATTCATATAAAGTGGCTAAAGATATCAAAGAAAATCAGCAGGAAGATTTAACCAAGCTGGCTATTGAAAATTTTAACAAGCAGTTTTACGAACAGTCCATTAAAAACTGGGACGAAGTGCTTGCATTAGAGCCCGATAATAAAGACGCTTTGATGTATAAAGCCCGCTGTTATATTAAAATGCAGAAACCTTCGCAGGCGCAGGAAGCGTTAAAATCCATAATAGCTAAAAATCCCGATTTAAAAGAAGCCATATTGCTTCTCGGCGAGTCTTACGAGTCGGTCCACGATTACAAACAGGCGGTCAAGGCTTACGATAATCTCGTTATCCAGTATCCTAAAGAAACCGACGGGTTCGTACTTTGCGCGCGCGTGCTTCTTAAAATGAATAATTTTGACGACGCGATATCTTATTATACGAAGGCTCTTACGATCAATACCGAGCTTCCTTCAATTTATAAGGGGCTTGCCAGATGTTTTATGGCTAAAAATAACATGGCCAAAGCGCTCGACATATCGCTTCAGCTGCAGTACCGCAAGCCTGACGACGTTGAAAATAATATTCAGATAGCTAAGATTTACTCGAATCTTCACAAATATTCCGAAGCTGAGGAAGAGCTGAATAAAGTGCTGGCCGCCGAAGAGGGAAACGCTTCGGCCAGAGCTATTCTTGGTTTAGTTAATTACGAAAAGGGCGATTTAAAGCAGGCCGAAAAAAATTTAAGCGAGTCGCTCGCCGTTAATTTTAAAGACGCCAATGCGCACGCGCTTTTAGCTCTTGTACATATTGAAAACGACAAAGTCGAGCTCGCGCGCGGCGAAATAGCCAACGCCCGTTTCGTCGATGCTTACGAAGTGCTCATATCCTATGCGGAAGGCCGCATTTTAGAGCTGGAAGGCCGTTTCAACGACGCGATATCATATTACAATCAGGCTATCGGGGGCGGCTATAATACCGCGGCAGTGCATTACAGGATAGCCAATTCGCTGAAATCTCTCGAAAAATATGATGAAGCGTTAAAAGAATACCATAAGGTCCTTTCGATAGATCCGGCCTTTAAAAAAGCGGATGACGTAAAGTGGATCATATCCAAATTAACCATGCCCACCGATGAAGATCTGGTTTCGGCCGATCCGGGCAGTTCGTCGTCTTATTCTTCGTCCGCCTCGTCGTCGTCCGGCGATTCGTCGGGATCGTCTTCCGGCGCCCGTCCAACGCTCGACGACCTCGATTTTTAGCGGCGGTATCGATAATAAGTTAAAAAGCTAATATTTAGATAATCGGAGGTTTTTAGAAATGTTTATTTTAAGAGTGCGTTCGGCAGGGGTTATGTCCGCGGCCGCTTTAGTTTTAACTTCTTTTTTGTTAGCCGTGCAGTTTATCGTATTATTCGTTTCACCGGTATCGGCTTCCGACGAGCATTTAACCGTGTGGAATAATTTTTTAAATTTGATCGAAAAAAAAGACGCAGCTGCCCTTAATGAGATCGTTTCTCAGGATTCGCCTGAAGAATTTTTAACCGGCATAGGTGATCAGATGAAATCTAAAGACGGCCACGGCTTGGCCGCGTTAAAAAAAATGAAATATATAAAAACTCATCGTACCGGCGAAGGCGTTATAAAGCTTGGTTTTGAAGCGTCGAGCGGAATCGAAGGCGGCGAGTACCTGTGGGTGGTGCTCAAAAAAGAAAAAGACGGATGGAAACTTTTCAGCTTCGAGCCCGCTTATTCGTTGAAGTTCTATCAGATAGAAATAGCGGTTCTCATTCCGAAGGGCGGTTCGTTTAAAGAACTGGCCGGTTCGGTAGTAGATACCCTCAAAAAGCGGCTCGACGGCAATAAATATACTAATTACAACTTTTCCGTCGATTATGACGCTCAGATTATTTCGCTTGAAGTTTCAGGAATCGATTCCATCCAGTCTTTTACCGATTTCATAACCCGCCGCGGTCATTTTTCTCTCAGGCGCGTTATCGACGGCAGTGAAGGATTTCAGTCATCGGCTATCGACGAGCTTTTTGAATACAGCTATTTTGCAAAGAAGAAAATAAATAAGTTCAAGGTTTTAAAGGAAGAGATAATTACTAACGACGCCGGCCAGATAGCCGCATCCGAAGTCACTTTTTCAGGCCTTCGCGTTCCTCAGGTCCAGATCGATTTAAATACGGGCGCCAAGGAAAAATTAGCCAAATATACCGCCGGATTCGCCGTTAAAGAGACCGAAGAACCTAAGCTCACTCTTGCCTGTGTTTTAGATTACAAGGTCCTCGGCACTTTTAAAATAGGAGCAAGGTTATCTTCCGGCCGATTCTGGATCGAAGATATAACCTTAGTTCAGGCCGCCCGGGCGCTTAATTCGGTAATTGCCGCGGGCCCGCTTCCCGCGCGGATCGAAATAAAAGAATTTAAGGAAAAATAAGGAAAGTAAATTAAAAATGAATAATAAAATAAAAATACCGCTGATTTTATTTTCGCTGGCTATGGCCCTTTATGTCATAGGGCTCGGCGCGACGGCCCTTCTGGATCCGGACGAGCCGGTTTACGCCCAGACGGCCCGAGAAATGGTCGAAACCGGTTCCTGGCTTACGCCCCGGCTCAACGGGCTTTTGTGGTTCGACAAGCCGCCCATGTATTTCTGGCTTTCGGCGGTTTCTTTTAAAATATTTTCGGTAGGCGAGTTCGCCGCGCGTTTTCCGTCAAGCCTTATGGCGGCGCTTCTTATAATGCTCGTTTATATATGGGCGCTTGGCGCATTCGGTGAAAAAATCGCGCAGTATTCGTCATTGAGTCTTTGCGTATCGCTGATCTTCGCATTTCTCGCCAGGGCGGCGGTTACCGACATGACTCTTTGTTTTTTTATGAACCTTTCGTTTTACATGATTTATCTCGGCTTCACTCAGCCCGAAAAACGCTTCAAGTATATAAATCTTTTTTATTTTTTTTCCGGCTTTTCGGTTCTTACTAAAGGCCCCGTAGGATTGGTTCTTCCTCTCATGGTGATAATCGCGTTTCTCGCATGCCGCCGCGATTGGCAGTTTTTAAGGGCGCTTTATTCGCCGGCGGGATTCGCGCTTTTCGCACTTAGCGCTCTGCCATGGTATATAGCCATGCTTTTACTTCACGGTACGCAGTTTTTTAATACTTTTATAGGCTATCACAATCTGATAAGGTTTTTAGAGCCCGAGCACGTGCGCACCTCGTCGGTGTTTTTTTACGTTCCGGTTTTAATCGCCGGCTTTTTTCCTCACATGGCTCCGCTCGGGGCTTTTATCAAAGATTTTTTCGTTAAAATATTCACTCGCGGTTTTTACGCGCGCTATATATTCGTTAAACATAATATATCCGTTCAGGGGCCTTCGCCCGCAGACGCGCTTTCTTTTTTGATTTTCATTTCGGCCGTCGTTTTCGGCTTTTTTTCGATAGCCAAAACCAAGTTAGTAACCTATATTCTGCCGATGTTTCCGGCTTTTTCAATGATAATGGGTTATTATTACCATAAATTGAGCGTTTCAGGGCGTAAAAATCCCGCCGGGGCCTTTTTAAGCCTTTTGATAGGCGGCGCGCTTTCTTACTGTTTTTATGCCATTGCTCCGCTTAAAGTGGCCGTTGCGAATCCCGCCCCGTTTTTTTATCTTGCCATCGCGGCAGCGGCTATAACAGCGCTGAATATATTTTTCAGTTTGATCTCCGCGGGCGGCCGTTCCTTTGTATATTTGAATTGTTCTTTGATGGCCGTTTTTCTGCTGACGCTCAATATTACTTTGCTTCCCCAGTTCGGCGCCCTGCATTCTTCCCGCGATATATGCATGGCCATTAAAAATGAAATCAAGCCCGGCGAAAAGCTCGGTTATTTTTCTAAAACCATGTCCGCGCTGTTTTACAGCGATATTCCCATAGTTCACGTCAACGAATCGGCTTCATCGAGAATGGGCTCGGGCGGCCGCGGCGGCGGGCCGGCGCCTGCCGGAGACAATAGCGCATCGGTCGTCTTAAAAGAAGATTTCGTAAGAAACATAAAGCCTTTAGAATTTGAAGACGCCTTTAAATATCTTGATAAGTTTAGAAAATTAAGAAATTTTATGTCGCATAAAGAAAAAGTTTATGTTATTATGCTCGATTCCGATTTTCAAAAGTATTCGCAGGAAATTAAAATTAATTACAAACCCGGCGTTTTAGCTGGAAAATACACATATATCACCAATAAATAAAAATAGTTATTATAAGCGAGAAAGGAATTTTATGGAGTTCAAACATTCTATATCCTACGTATTTCCGATGTTCAACGAAATCGACAATATCGAGCAGATGGTGCTTTCGACGATGGCCGTCACCGACACTATCACAAATGATTACGAGATCATAGTAGTCGATGACGCCTCTACCGACGGTTCCGGGGAATTAATCGATAAGCTCGCCGAAAAATATCCTAAAATCAAACCCATACATCATCCACGCAACCGCAAGTTAGGCGGCGCGCTTAAAACGGGTTTCTACAACGCCAAAAACGATATAGTCATTTATATCGATTCGGACCTGCCCATAGATTTAAACGATATAAAGCTCGCGCTTCCGATGATAGAAGATGCGGACGTAGTCATAGGATACCGTCTCATGAGGACCGAATCGATGAGGCGCAAGGTGCAGTCTAAAATTTATAACTGGATAATAAGGCTGTTATTCGGCCTGAAGGTTAAAGACGTTAATTTCGCCTTTAAAGTATTCAAGCGTGAAATTTTAGATAAGATATCTCTTCATTCGGAAGGCTCTTTCATCGACGCCGAACTTTTGATAGAGGCGCTGAGGCTGAATTATAAAATCAAGGAGATCGGGCTTATGTATTATCCGCGTTCGGCGGGCGAATCTAAATTGTCGGGGCTGCGGGTAATTATGAAAATACTCAAGGAACTTAACGAGTATAGAAAGCGCCGTAAAAATTACGACAGTTTAGTCGAAAAATTTAAAAAATAACTCATTTAAAGGTCTTAAAGAATCGAATCGATCCCGTGTTAAATAATAATTAACCGGGGTTAATCGTTTAATCTTTCTTTAAGCGATCCGAGCGTGTCTTCGGCGCTTATGCCTTCGGGGCAGCGGCGCTTGAGCGCGCGCAGGATATCTTTTTCGGCGGAGTCGAAGGCCGCCCGGCTGGTGAAAATAAGATATTCGGGTATGATCGAATTGTTTTTAGCCACTTCGACCAATGCTTGAGTTTCGTAACTTTTAAGAAGATATCTTTTTTTGAAAAAATAAAGAAGTTTCTGTCTGTATATATATTCGCAGTATTTAGGATAAACGTAATAAACGTAAATAAGAACGGCCGTGCTGATACTCGCTACTACAAGCAGTATTATGATATCGGTGGTATTAGAGCTCATGGCGGTCGATACGCCTTTAAAAAATTCCTGAAATCTTTCGTCCATATCAGTTTTTATTAACCGTTTCCTTTCTCAGATGATTAATCGCTTCGGATGCGGCGGATTTGATGGATTTATTTTCATGGTTTAAAAACTTGGTAAGGTGTTTGATGGATTCGGCGTCGCCGATCTTTCTTATTACCCTGAAAGCGTTTTTGATCACGTCGTGGTCGCCGTCGTTTAAAACCGTGTACAGCAGAGGCAGTACGCGCGGATCGCTGATTTCGCCGAGCGCGTAGGTGGCCGAGGCGCGCATCCATTTATCGGATGAGCGCAGCATTTCCGAAAGACCGACGACCACGTTCGGGTTTCCGAGTTTATAAAGGGCGATGATAGCGTTTGCGCGCACGCGGTTATTAACGTGCGAAGTGAGCGGCAGGAGCATATTGCTTATTTCACGGAGGTTGAGTGCGGCGATAACTTCGATGGCGTTGGCTTTTACGCGCGGGTTGTCGTCGTTTATAAGCGGAATAAGATATTCGACGATTTCGGGCCCGCCGACTATTTCCATTAATTTAGTGAAATCCGCCCTGATATGAGGGTCGGGATTTTTAACGAATTTTTTTAAGAGGCTTAATATTTTAGAGCGTTCGTTTTTAGAAAGGTAGGTCAGCAGCTTGATTATCTGGTTGCGCGCCTTCGGATCGGTAGATGCCACCTGCGCCTCGATTTCATCGAGAAATTTGCTGTCGTTTTTTATTAAAATATTGCCGAGTTCTTCTTTTAACCTATCCGGCAGAACGTTTATCTGGCTCATCAGGCGTCCGCGGCCTTTGTCGACGAGAATTTTAGCCGCTATTTCGGCTATGACTTTGCGTGGGCTGGCAAACGCTTTCAAAATGATTTCCGTCGATTCCGTCGATTCGATCCTGGCAAGCATTTGCAGCGAGCGTTCTTTGAGCTCGTGGTCCTGCTCGTGTATAAAAATCTGGTTTAATAATTTAATCGCGGTTTCGTTTAAAAAATTTTTTTCGATTGAATCGAGGGCGAAATTTTTAACTTCTTGCGGATAAGTCTTCCATTCGGCGGATATAATGTCGAGAAGCTCCGGGTCTTTTAAAAAGCTGAGGGCTTCGATGCATTCGATGCGCGCGGCCGAGTCGTACTTATTAATTTCTTTTTTATACTTGAGGCCGAACCCCCTTGCGTTAAGCCCGTTTTCGGTGAAAATACGATAGAACTCGACCGTTCTTTTGTGGCCGAGGCTTTCGATCACTTTAGCGAAGCTGAGAATTATTTCTCTGACTTTATTTTCAACGAGCAGTTTAATGAACTTTTCAATTCCGTCGATATCGAGCGTCTGGCAAAGTTCGAGCAGCACGGCGCGGTCTTTGATGAAATACTGGTGGTCGCGGAATACTTTATTTATAAGGTTTTTGACGTCTTCGTTTTCGGCGGCGAAATATTGTCCGCAAAGCACGTCAACGTAAAGGTAGCCGAAGTTGTCTATAAGTTTGGATATAAACTTCGCGGCCTGGTCGGAATTCCATTTGCACAGCTGGTTTATTACGCGGCCGATTAATTGATAACGCTCGGAATCCCTGTCTAAAGCTAATTCTTTAGTTTTATGGGTCGATTTGAGTATATTAAAAAGCACCGTGCGCGCTTTAAGACTGACGCCTTCCGGAAAATCGGTCATAATTTTGATAATTTTAAAAATCCGCGAAAAATCGGGGTGATACTCAAAAATTTCGAGCACTCCCTGAAAGTAGCTCAGATCGCTTATGGAACCTGGATTGTCGATGTGGTCGGTAATTTTTTCGGCGAAGAGTTTGTAGTTGGATATGATAAAAGTTTTGGCTTCTTCGCGCAGTTTAATATTGTCGTCGGCTAAAAAGTCGAGCATTAAAATGAGCGCTTCGGGCGTTTCGAGTTTTTTTACCACCTGCAGAACATTGAAGCGTATCATCCATTTCGAGTCTTTTTTTAATTTTTTTAATATATCGATAACCGAGTTATCGCAGTATTTATGATATTGCTTTAATACGTAAAGAATAATTTTTTCCGCCGGCGATTCGAGAAGGTCTTTAAGGTCTTCAAAAAATCCGGATTTGGTTATGATGCGCTCTATGAGTGCGACGGCGTCGGGATTTGATTTGTGCGTGTTTCTGAGTTTGGCGTAATGGTCGATATAGCCGTAGCCGTATTTCATGAGTTTATTTTCGACGATGGCGCGCGTTTGCGAGTCGCCGGATGAGTATAAATTTAATAATTCGCTTAAAGCATCGCCGTTACCCATAAACGAAAGTATCTCGATTATTTTCTCACGCCCGGCGGAATCGCCGTCGTTATATAAAAGCGCTAATCTTTTTACGAAATATTCATCGCGTGAAAGATTGAAAAAAGAATTAGAATATAAAAAATCCGGTTCCGGCGATTTAAATAAATCGAGGGCATATTCGACGGTTTTAGCGTCAAAACCGTTCAATAATAATTTAAATTTGTCAGTCAAATTGCTCATGGGTTGATTATATCATAACAAGGTAAATATTTCAATATTATTAAAAATTATTAAAATAAAAAATACTTGACTTTTATTGATAAGAATTATAATATTAGAATTGTCAGACCATCAAATCGTTGTGATTGTGGAACTGTCTCCATTTAAAATTTAAAAACAAAAATCTTGAAATAAAAATCACCCTTTTATTTGAAACGGGCGAATCGGGTCGTGCATTGAAGCTGGAGGAATGATGAAAGAAGAAAATTACGGATCGATAGGGTTGATATGGGCCATAGCAGGCGGACATATAGATCTGGTTAAAATGATGCTCACTAAAAATATCGATGTGAACGCGCCGGACGGCGAAGGCCTTACCCCGCTGATGCATGCGGTTATAAGCGGTAATTTTCATTTAGTAAAGCTGTTATTGGAAAACGGGTCAAAGATTCAGCCTAAAGACAAAGCGGGATTTGACGCGCTAATGTACGCTAAGGCTAAAAACAATCCTGAAATAATAGATATATTGACGGGCGAAAAAGTTGAAAGCCGCCCGGCGCGTGATAATTCAGTTAAACTGCTTGCGGCGGCCGCGGAAAACGATATATCCTTACTCAACCATTTGATAAGTGAAGGCGAAAATATCGACTCCGTCAATGAAAAGAAGCAAAGCGCTTTGATGGTGGCCGTCGATCGCGCTAACTACGACGCGGCTACCGTTCTTATAAGCGC
>CAYTCW010000006.1:2227-52287 GCA_964436235.1 uncultured bacterium | reverse complement strand
CGGCAGCACGGCCCTTATCTGGGCGGCTTTCAGGGGAAATATCGACTCGGTAAGGCTTTTGCTTTCGCATGGAGCTAATGTTAACATTCAGAAAGATAACGGAATGACCGCGCTTGTGTGGGCCGCGTATAAAGGTTTTTATGAAATAGTCCGTCTTCTGGTAGAGGCCGGCGCCAATTTATTTCTTCGCGAAAAATCGGGAAGTCAGGCATTGATGTGGGCTTCGCTCGGCGGGCATATTAATATAATCGAATATTTAATTTCGAAGGGCGCTGACGTGAATTCGCTTGAAAACTATGGCAGCGGCGCTTTAATGTGGGCGGTTTTCGGCGGGCATATAGAAGCCGTTAAAATACTTGTAAATGCGGGCGTGAATATCGACATCAAAAATAAAAAAGGCCGTACGGTTTTAATGCGAGCGGCTTTTAAAGGTTTTACCGAAATAGTCGCGTTTCTGGTATCTAAGCAGGCCGCCGTAAATGAAATTTCTAACGACGGCACCACGGCTTTGCTTTCGGCGGCGGAAAAAAAGCATTTTGAAATAGTTAAAATTTTATGCGGCGCCGGGGCGGATGTCAGCCGGGGTAATTACAAATCGCAATATCCTATTATCTGGGCGGTTTTACATAATGACGCCGAAACCGTCCGTCTGTTTATATCTCATTCGGTGGAGCTTAACGCCAAAGACGCCGACGGTAATACTCCATTAATAATAGCTGCCGCGAACGGTTATTATCAAATAGTCGAATTGCTTATTCAAGCCGGCGCGGATATAAACTCTTCCGAAAATTATATGGGGACGGCGCTGATGGCGGCATCATATAAAAATAACGTGGAAATCGTTAATTTATTGCTCACGCATAACGCCAATACCAATCTTAAAAATATAAAAGGGCGCACGGCTTTGATGCGGGCTGCGTATAAAGGCCACGATCAGATAATTAAACTTTTGATAAATCGCGAATCGAACCTTAACCTTAAAGATAAAAACGGCGTTACGGCATTGATGGCGGCCGCCGACAGGGGCCATATAGAAACCGTCAGGATATTATTGAACGGCGGAGCGCTTGTAAGCATCGAAGACAAGGCGGGCAATACGGCTTTAAGTCATGCGATTGAAAAAGGTTACGCCGAAATTGCTGAATTGCTTCTTCAAAAAATAAACAATACAATAATCACTAACGCCGAGCGCGTCGCAATGATAAAAAATGCCGTTGCGGGCGGCAACGCAAATATTCTTAAGTTAGTTATCGGCGCGAATTTCGATTTGAACGAGCCGGTTTCGGATAGCGAAACGCCGCTTATCCTGGCTGCGGCGGCCGGTCATGCCGATTGCATAAGGTATCTTGCGGATAGGGGCGCGGACGTAAACCGCGGCGCGCCGAACGGCATGTATCCGCTTCTGGCCGCGGCTTATCACGGCAGAAAAGAAGCCATCAAAATCCTTATCGAGCTCGGCGCAGATATTAACGCGTTAGACAATTACGGCTACAACGCCTTGATGTGGGCGGCCAACGGAGGCCATTCGGGATGCGTAGAAATATTAATCGGCGCGGGCGCCGACGTTAATCTGCTGGATTCAAAGGGCCGTTCGCTGCTTTGCCGCGCTATCGCCCGCAAAAATTTTTCGCTGGCCGAGCTTTTAATTAATAACGGCGCCGACGTCAATCTGGAGGATAAAAATAATTCGTGCGCTCTGCTGGAGGCTATAGCGGCCGGAAACGCTGCGCTGGCCGAAATGATTATCGATAAAGGCGCTTCGCTGAAAGCGGAAGACCGGGCCGGCAACAGCGCTCTGACGCTTGCTATCGAGCACGGCCTGATAGGCATAGTCGAGCTTATACTTTCTAAAATGCCCGATTTTAACCTCGCATTCGACGATAACAACGGCGTTTTGATGAGCGCGATAGTCGAAGGACGGGTTGAAATAGTTAAAATTTTATTAGAACGCGGCGCTAACGTTAATATATTATTTTACGAAAACGATACCGCGCTTACATTAGCTTCCGCTTATGGAAATATAGATATCGTAAAACTTCTCATCGATCACGGCGCCGATGTAAACGCCACGGGCGCTAACGGTCTTACGCCCCTTATGAACGCCGTTTTAAAAGGCCGTAAAGACGTTCTCGCGCTTTTAATTCAGTGCAATGCCGATTTAAATTTGCGCGATAAAAAGGGATGGTCGGCCCTGACTCATTCGGTTAATTGTAAATATATCGAATTAGTTAATCTCCTTCTTGTAAACGGCGCTGACGCAAATACGATAGACGAAACGGGAATTACGCCATTAGCGCTGGCAAAATCTCTTGGAGAAGTTGAAATTGCGCAGTTGATATCCGGTTATATATCGTCTAATTAAAAAATCAATCGAAAATAAGCAAAAAAAAAATAAAAAAAGTTCAAAAAAACTTTACAAAGTCTTTTTTTTTTAGTATAATCATTTTGTGTGATTTTACAAAGTCTACAAAAAAATAAAGGGGGATTTTAATGAAGAAGTTAGGTTTATTAGTTGCTCTGATGGCTGTTTTTGTGATGAGTTCAACGGTGTTTGCTGCTGAAAAAGCTCAGTGGACATTTATGGTGTTTCTTAATGCCGACAACAATCTCGATCGTTTTGGCGTTATAGACGTACAGGAAATGGAAAAAGTCGGCTTAAGCAAAGACGTTAATATCGTCGTTCAGTTAGACCGTTTCAAAAAAGAAACAAGAAGATATGTTCCTACGAGCCGCGCGGCAGACGCTACGGCCGATGACTGGGGCCTCACTTCGAAAATGGTCCAGAATATGGGCGAAGCCGATATGGGCGATTACAAAGAAATGGTTAACTTCGTAAAATGGTCAAAAGAAAATTATCCCGCTGAAAATTACGCGCTTGTAATATGGAACCACGGCGCAGGCTGGAAAAAAAGAAGCGCTGAAGTAGCTAAAGGCATTTCCTACGACGATCAGTCCGGAAATCACATAAGCACCGCTCAGCTTGGTACCGCAATGCAGTCGATAGCAGGCGTTCTCGGCAAGAAATTAGACGTTCTGGCGATGGATGCATGCCTCATGCAGATGGTAGAAGTTGCTTACGAAGTTCGTGAAAACGTTCTTTACATGGTTGCTTCCGAAGAAACCGAACCCGGCGACGGCTGGCCTTATCACTTAGTATGCCTTCCTTTAGTTAAAAACCCTTCGATGAGCGCTCTTGAATTCGCTAAACTGATACCTCAGGCATACGCTCAGAGCTATCAGGGCAAATCGACGACTCAGTCGGCTGTTGTTCTCGCTAAAATGGATGCTCTCGCTGAAGCTATAAATAAATTCGCGGTAGCTTTAATGGATGCAATCAATACTCCCGCTGAAGCTAAAATCGCTAAAGACGCTCTTAACGTAGTTCAGAAATATGCTTATCCTGAAAACGTAGATCTCGGCCATGTCGTAAAACTTATACTCGACAAAACCGCTGACGCTAAAGTTAAAGAAACCGGCGCGGAACTTTTAATGGCTTATGAAAAAGCCGTAGTTCAGAATAATGTAACCGGCTATGCAACCAAAAATTCGACCGGTATCGCTATATTCTTCCCGAAAAGCTCATGGAATTCAAAATATTCAACGCTTAAATTCAGCGAATATAAGTGGGATGAAATGGTTCAGATGCTCATGAAAGCAGCGGTTCCCGCGGTTGCCGAAACTCCGGCTCCGTCGGTCGCTCCTTCGACTAATAGCGGCAATTACTATCCTTCGTATCCCAATATGCCCGGTATGCCCGGCGTTCATCCTCACTGGCCGCCCCTCGATCCGATGATATACTAATTCGGTATTCCGAAAGGTTATACAATCTTACGGATATTGAAAAATAAAGACCTATAATAAAAAAAGACGCCCCGCAAAATAAGGGGCGTCTTTTTTTGTGCGATTTTAAGGTAATAATTTTAATGGATAACATTAGTGTATAAAATGACTATAACTATTTTTGCCGATGAAAATTAAACTGAAAATTTATAACAAAAATCAATAAAAATCAAAAAAATCATTGACTTGAATTTTAAATTGTGATATATTATTAACATTAACCTGAAAGTATAGGTTATGCCGAAGTGGTGAAATTGGCAGACGCGGTGGACTCAAAATCCACTGGGGGCAACTCCGTCCCGGTTCAAGTCCGGGCTTCGGCATTTTATTATTATCACAGCCGTCAGTTTTTAGCAGTCCGGTTTTGTAAGTAAACCGTTATTTTGCTAAAGTCTGGCGTTTTTTATTAATGACGCGTTTCGTTTTGTAGTAAGTTGATGCGCTCATTTATTTTAAGGTGGATTTTTGAAAAAACAGCGGCAAATGCGGTTCGTTAAAATATATGGTTGGGGGAAAGTATGAAGAAACGCATTATTTCATTTGCGCTTGATCGTTATAAAATTTTGTCGCCGGCATTAAAATTTATCTTTATCAGAACTATATTTGTTTTGCTGGCTATTATTTTTGTTGCAACCGTGACGGTTGTCGGAGCCCCGGCTGCCGCCGGCTCCGGTTCGGGCGGCGGCACTGAAAAAAAAATCGAAAAGCGCGAAAGTAAAAATAAAAAGCAAAGTAAAGAAAGCGTTAAAAAAAATAGCGGCGTTAAAGATAAAAAAAACAAAGCGTCCGTTGAAAAAAAAGTGAAAAAGAAAGCTGAAAAATCGAAAGATAGTAAAAAGAAACCGGCTGATAAAAAGAAGAAACCAGCTGATAAAAAAAGTAAGAAACCGGCTGACAAAAAAAATAAAAAGCCGGATACACAAAAAGTATTGCCGCCGAAAGATTTGAACTTAAAAACTTTAAATATCGCTACCGATGAAATTATAATTAATTCAAAAAAATATAAGGTCGGCGGTATTTCATTAGAAAAAAGCAACAATGCAGAAAAAAGCAATACCGTGGAAAAAATCGATGCCGCCGTTAAAAAATCAAAAATAAATGAAATAAAAAAATTAGCCGCGGACGTTAAGAAAGATTTTGAAGAACATAAGAAAGCTAATCCACGAAAAAAGAATAAATATTCGATTAATTTGCCTGAAAGCCATCACGGCATAGACATGAAGCTCGCTTTAGAAATAATGAGGCGGGTAAATCTAAGTTCGTTGACTATGTTTAAAACTTTGTATATTCCGCATTTAAAAAAAGCCCGAAGCGTTAAGAATAAAACCGGTTCAAAAAATCGGGAGGGTGGCGATTCGCTCGACGAACGAACAAAAATGGCACTGTTTATAGTAGGCAGCTTCATCAATGAAGTCATTGAAAAATATGACAGCGGTAATTTATCTAAAACTCATAAAGACTTCGGCCGCTGGATTAACGAAGGCGCCAATCTTTTAGCCTATGGAACCATATTTCCCGGACATTCAGACCCGCAAATTCCGTCTAAAAAAAGCGGCGGCAAAAAAGGCGTAATCAGTTTTAATACAGCTAAAAAACTTCTGCGGGCGCTTATAGAGGTGGAATCTTCCGCCGTGCAAATGAAGCAGGGCAGGGTGAATATATCGCTTAATATGCGTACCTATCCGCGTGACGGATCGTATGTTATAGGCTTTATGCAGGAATCGGTGGATGATTTTGCCCGCGGCGTCAATTTATTCGATCCTGAAACGAATATAAAATACACATGCAAAAAACTGCATAAATATTTGGTCAAGTATAACGGAAATTACGATAAAACTCTTCGCCATTATAACGCCGGGCAGGGTAATATGGATTGCGCGCAGGCTCATCGTTATTCGGCTAAAGTGCACAGATTTATGGAAAGGTATTAAATAAATTTATGTTTAAAAGACCGTCTGAAAGTAATATTTTTACGGCTAAATATTTATTATTTATATTGGCGGCGGCATTTCTGGCAATCGCTTTTATTCCCTTAATTTCCGTGTATTCTTCGCGGGCGTTCGCCGATAAGCCGGCCGCGCCTTCGTTTAAAGATATATTGAGCGATACTGACACGGACTCCGGCGATATCGGACTTACGACTCAAAAATTAATCGAAGACGGCCGCATAGTTATTGAAGAGGTCGAAGAAAAAATAGTAATACGCTGGCGCGGCCCTAAAAAAAACGATCTGTTCGCGGCGAGCATCAAGGCGCGTTCAAAAGCCGCGGCGGGCTTTCATATTTATAAGTCGAAGAACCGTTATATGAATTTCGTCCTTCTTGCCAAAATCGATGCGGATTCTTCCGGCTATTATAAGTATGAAGATTTCGAACTTAAAAACGGGGTAGTTTATTACTACACTATCAAGCTCGTTGACTCCGACGGCGGCGACAACGATTTTTTGCCTCAGTTTCAAGCTATGGCGCGCGATATTAACAGGCCGGCCCGTCCCGAAAAGCCTTCGATCGAAAACGGCGACGGCTTCGTTAGAATATCATGGAAGCCTTATACTAAAAACGATTTTTACGAATATCAGGTTTTAAGAGCGCCTCTGCTGCAGGGCCAGGAGCACGAGATAATTTCAAGGGTAAGGCAGAGCGGCATATGCACCTTTATCGATTCTGAAATCGTAAATGGAAAAAGTTATAGCTATATGATCAGAATCGTCGATAAAAGCGGAAATTTAAGCCGCGAATCAAACGAAGCGATCGGCCGGCCGAAGGATTTGAAAGCGCCTGTGGTCCCGCATAATTTAAGGGCAGAGCCGGGCAATAATATGGTAACTATCGCATGGGAGCGCTCCGCGGACGAAGACTGCGAGGCTTATAAAATATATTTCTGCGAAGGCGAACCGTCTCCTTCTAATAAACTTAAATTATTAGTGAAAACTCCCGCTAAAGATTCATTTATTAACAGCTATCAGGTTAAAGATATTAAAAACGGTAAAATTTATTATTTCAGCGTTTCGGCCGTTGATTACAGCGGAAACGAATCGGCTCAGGCCTTCGAAGTAAAGGGGGCGCCCGTCGATTTCATGCCGCCGGCCGCGCCGTCGTACATAAAAGTAAGCGCGATGAATGCCGCAAATAAAATAGAATGGGCTTCAGTGCCCGATTTTGATAAAGACCTTTCAGGTTACAGAATTTATCGTAAATCGAGCGCTTTTCCTAAATATATAGCTGTGGCCGATATTAAAAAACCTAAAAAATCCGCAGTCCAGCTTTTTTCGGCCGAAAAGCAAAAGTCCGGCGGCCGGGGGCCGCATTCCATAGATAAATTTTATCCGGTTATTTACGAATATATAGATGACGGCCTGTATAACGCTATGGCTTACTATTACTTCGTAGTCGCCTACGATAATAAGGGCAATGAGAGCAAGGCGTCTCAGACGGGCGAAGGCATACCGCGCGATAAAACCCCGCCCGAAAAAGTATCGGGCTTCAGCGCGTCTTCGCGTATCGCTAAAACCGTTCTTAAGTGGAAGCCGAATAAGAAAGACCGCGATCTTCTTGGCTATTATATTTACAGGCGCGCCGATTCGCAGGATAAATATTCGCTTATCGCCGAAATTAAAAAGCCCGGCCAGAGCGAATTTGAAGATATCAATCTCGACTATGGAGTAAAATATTTTTACAGGATATCCGCTTTCGACGAATCGCTCAACGAATCGGTGGCTTCCGATGAAAAATCAGCAACCGCGAAGTTTTCCAACCAGATTTCTTTTTCGAGGGCCTATATCGAAAATAGGCCATATACATATTGCTTTTCCGTCAATTTAAATGAAATGAGTCTTTCTTATTCCAAAAGCGCCGATAATATATCCTGGACGCAGTGGTCGGGCTCCGTAAAATTTCCGCTCCCGCCGAATATGGGCAAAATGACTCAATTATCGGTTCAAAAATGGATAAAAGGCTTTTTAATATTTTCGTATAATCCTCAAACTCTCGATCTGTTTTTTATGAATTCGGCTGATGAAAAAACATTTCCCGACTGGCGGCTGCTTTTCAACCGCGTCGAACTGCCGCCGAATTTCGGCTCGCGCTGTTATATTTCGTTTGAAAAAGATGAAAATTCGATTATGTGTTTTTCGTATAATCCTCTTACGCGTTCGGTTTATCATAATATCAGCCGCGATCTTGAATCGTTTTTAAGATGGGCGCCGTGCGGCCTTAAAGTCGCGCCGCCGCAGTCGGATTCTGATATGAGTAAGTATTGCGTTACGGCCGATGATAAAGGCTATTATCTTTTTTCATATAATCTCGACGACAACGAGCTTATGCAAAGTTACAGCTTCGATAAAAAGCACTGGAAGGCCTGGTATAAATTCGCCCGTAATATCAAAAAGCCAAAAAATCTTGAACTTAATATTAAAAAATAAACGAAAGAAGGTTTCAGGTGGGAAGTAAAAAACATCCGGCTAATATAATCAGGTGCGAAATCAAAGACATTTCGGTCGATTATAAAAAGATCGTTAAAAAATTCGCCAGAACTAAAATACTTGTAATGGGCGATTTAATGATAGATGAATATCTCATCGGCCGCTGCCGGCGAATATCGCCGGAAGCTCCGGTGCCGGTCGTAGAGGTCTCAAAGCGCGAATACCGCCTTGGCGGCGCCGCGAACGTCGCTAACAACCTCGGCCGGTTAGGGGCGTCAGTGAGCATATGCGCGGTAAGCGGGCGCGACGGCATCGGAAGACTCGCGCGTGAAGAATGCGGCCGCTGCGGGGTTAACTCCGACGCCGTTTTCAGCGACGATTCGCGTCCGACCACGCTTAAAACCCGAATAATAGCCCATAATCAGCAGATTGCGCGCACCGATATAGAAAGAAAAGAAGATATAAGCGAAGCAATAAGAAGAAAAGTAATAGGCTATCTAAGCGATAATATCAAAAATTACGACGCGGTAATTATTTCCGACTATGCGAAAGGTTTTATAAATAAACAACTGCTCGATGAAGCGCTTCCGATAATTAAAAAGCATAATAAAATAATCAACGTAGATCCTAAAGTTTCTAACTTTTATCATTACAGGGGAGTAAGCTGCATTACTCCGAACCGCAAAGAAATTTCAGAGGTTCTCGGTTATGAAGTCGAAGACGATGAAAAATTAGCGGCCGGAGGCCGCGCCGTATTAAACGATCTTTCGCTCGATTCGCTTTTAGTGACTCTTGGAGAAAGCGGCATGTGTCTTTTTACGCATGAGCGCAAGGCTTATATGTTTCCGGCTTGCGCCCGCGCGGTTTACGACGTTACCGGCGCCGGCGATACGGTGATATCCGTTTTCACGCTGGCGCTCGCGGCCGGGGCCGATTATATAAACGCCGCCCTGATTGCCAATATAGCCGCCGGCGAGGTCGTCGCCAAGCTCGGCACTTCGACGATACAGGCGGACGAATTGATAAATGCCGTAAAAAGCCATGTTTAACGGCCAGGCCTTATAAAAATTCGCGGTTTGCTCTATAAGACAAGTTATTAAAAGGAGACTTTTCATGAAAATATTGACGGCTGAACAGATGAGAAAAATAGACCTTCAGGCTGTTTCTGATTATCACATATCCGAACAGATACTTATGGAAAACGCCGGTATTAAATCGGTGCTGGCTATGTGTGAAATGTATCCGGATATTCATAAAAAAAATATATTAGTAGTCTGCGGTCCCGGCAATAACGGCGGTGACGGCTTCGTTATAGCTCGTCATCTTTTTAATCTTGGATGCCAGGTCAGCGTGGTGGCGGCTATGCCCGTAAATAAATATAAAGGCGTCTCCGCCGAAAATTTGAAGATATTATCGGCGATGAATATCGTGGTTTATGAGATCAATTCGGAATCTTCAATATACGAAGTTATGAATATGGCTAATTTTTCCGACGTGATCGTCGATGCGATATTCGGCACCGGCTTGTCTAAAAAAATAGAAGGGCTTTATCTTGCGCTTATAAATGGTTTAAACAGCGTCGCGGCGCCTAAATTCGCCGTCGATATACCTTCGGGAATAGACGGTTCGACCGGCCTTATAATGGGGGCAGCAATAAAAGCCTCGGCTACGGTAACTTTTGAAACGCCGAAGATCGGACATATATTAGATCCCGGCTCTCAGTGCATTGGCAAATTATTTGTCGCCGACATCAGTATTCCTAAACAGTTATTTTCTTCAGATGAGTTTAAATTGAATTTGATCACCGAAGATTTTGTGAGTAAAAATCTTTTGCGCCGTCCGCCGGATTCGCATAAAGGCGATTTCGGGCGCGCTCTTATCATCGGCGGCTCCCGTCTTTATTCAGGTGCCCCAAAAATAGCGGCGCGCGCGCTTTTGCGTTGCGGCGCGGGGCTTTCTTTTATGATGGTGCCCGATGTTATTTTAAACCAGGCGCAGTCGGAACTATCCGACGTTATTACCATAGGGCTTAAATCCAGCGTTGAAGGCGCAATAGATTCATGCGAAGATAACATAGAATCGACGCTCCAGTTTATAGAAACTAACCGTATCAACGCCGTGGCCATAGGTATGGGAATGTCTAACAGCCAGGCCGCCTGCGATTTTACCGCCGAAATTCTCGCCCGTTTGAAAGTGCCGGTATGCCTCGATGCCGACGGGCTGATGGCTTTGAAAAAACACAGGGCAAAAATACTTATGAACCGCGATTTAAAACTTTTGGTTACGCCTCATCCAAAAGAGCTTGCCCGCGTTATCGACGCAAGCGTCGAAGAAATACTTATGAACCGCTTAAAGATATGCGAAGATTTTTCAAAAGCCTACCGTGCGGTTATTCTGTTAAAAGGCCACCGTACGATCGTTTGCGACGAAGCCGCTAACGCTTATATCAATACTTCGGGAAATTCCGCCATGGCAAAAGGCGGTATGGGAGACGCGCTTTCAGGAATTATAGCGGGGTTTATGGCCGGCGGCTCGATGGGAGCTTTCGCCGCGGCGATAAGCGCGGCTTACGTGCACGGTAAGGCTGGAGATCTTGCGGCAGCTACGATATTTGAATACAGCATGACTACCGATGATCTAATTTCAAAATTATCAGAGGCGATGCGAGTTATAGCTAAAAGTAATAATTAGCGATTAAATGCCGAATATTATAATACTATGTTTGGTTACCGGTCCTAAGAATTATTATATTGTATTTTATTGAAATTTCTTGTTTTTTTATCTATTGTCTGTTATAATTAGTTAGTCGTTTAAGGGCATCAGGCCGTTAACGAGTAATTTGAAAAGCGGAGGGAAATATGGGCGAATTTTACGGCGCTTCAAAAGTATCTATTGAGCAAAGGGCGGAAGCTAACGATCATTTTGATTACGGTCTTACCTTTGAGTTGAAGGGCGATACGGATAAAGCCTTAGATTTTTTTAAAAAAGCCGTAGCATGCGACCCGGATTTCGCTGAAGCTTATAACAAACTCGGCGACATATATATGAAAAAGGCTAAATATAGCGAAGCTATAGACGCCTACCGCAAGTCGGCCGATATAAAACCTGATATTGAAAACACTCATTTCGATCTCGGCTGCGCTTATTTACAAACTATGCGTTTAGAAGAGGCTGAAAAAGAATTTAAAACTGCTTTTGAGCTCGATCCGCATCATTACGAAATATTAGGAAAACTTGGCGCAATATGCGTTGAAAAAAAAGAATACGAACAGGCCCTTGGTTTTATGCGTAAAATGCTAGTAGCCGATCCTACGGCAGTTGCGGCCCGTTATTATAACGGCCTCGCGCTTTATTTAATGGGTAAAAAAGCCGCGGCCGGAGCTGAATTCAGCGAAGTTATCGCCAGATATTCGGCGCTTACTAAAATTAAGCCAAACTACGCCGAGGCGCATTATTTTATAGGAATGGCTTATTTTTATAATGCCAATTATAAAGAAGCCGAGCTTAATTTAAAGCGTGCGATAGAATTAGACACCGATAAAATAGATTTTCATTACAGTTTAGGCCTCGCCTATTCGGACGCCGATGTTTTTTACGCTATGGCTAACGTTCAAAAGGCCTTAAATAATGAAGCGGCAGCGGCTGAATTTTTAAAAAAAGCGGTCGCTCTCGAACCGCAAAATCAGAAATATAAAAATTATTTAATATAATTTTCATATTAATTACGATCGTTATATAAATATACGGTAAACGGTTAATAAAAAATTGAATAAAGCCGATAGATGTAATAGGGGTTATAAAATTAATTTTATAAAATGTTAATTTTTAATCTTTTATCAGCGGCGGCGTCGGCCGTTTCTGAAATCTTATTACAGTGAGGCACAATATGGCGATATCAGCTTTAAATAATGCTGGTTCATCATCGATTAGCGGCAGAGAAAACAGCGATCCGTCCGCAATCGCCAGAAAATTGGAAAGTATTTCCGCGAGCGGCAAGAAAATATCGCGCGAAGAAAAAATTAAACAGCTTAAACAGACCGCGGCGGAATTTGAGTCCATTTTCGTGCACAACCTGCTTAAAACTATGCGCAGCACCATTCAAAAAACCAATATTATTTCCGGCGGTAATGCTGAAAATATTTATCAGGATATGCTTGACGAAAATTATTCTAAGATCGCCGTCCAGAGAAGTGATTTTGGAATTGCCCGCAAAGTTTATGAACAGTTTAGTAAAACTATTAAATAAAGTTAAGGCAGTCTGCCTGAATATCGAAAATAATTAAAAATCCATACAATAATTGAATCAGGCGCTTATTTAAGTGTTGCCAGGTCATTTCTTTCAATATCTTAATTTTAAGAAAAAATCAGCCTTTTCAATATTATATTTTCAATGAACAAAATTAAACCTACACCAGGAGGAATTATGGTATCAAACCAGGTTGACAACCCTGAAATTGAAGTTCAGGAGCCGCCTACGGGAAACGGTGCACCGGAAGTTAAAGCTGAAAAAACGGTGAAACGCAGAGCAAGCGTTAAAACGGCAGAAAAAAAAGAGGCGGCCGTCGAAAAAAAGGATGCTGAAAAGATTTCAGGCGATGAGAAGTCTAAGACAAAGGCGGTAAGGCAGCACGCCGATAGCGCTTCTGAAAAAAGCGAGCCCCGAAAGAAGGAACCGGCAGTTAACGGCGAGATCCGCCAGTCTAATAAGGCGTCCGTAACGCCGCCGCCGTCCGAAGATAAAAAAGACCCTGCGGTCGAAATCGTTACGGTTGCGGATAATCCTTCGGTTAATCAATCTCCTGCGCAGACTTTGCAAGGCGCTCCCGCGCCCCCGCCAACGGCTCCGGTCCAGGGCGGCACTCACGGCGGGCATAGCGGCCGAACACATGGCGGAGGTTCCAGCGGCAGCGGTAATTCCGGCAATTCAAATTCGTCCGGCAATAGCAATAATAACAGCCAAAATAACCAGAACTATAACAACGGCGGCCGTACGCCCCAGAATAACTACCGTTCGAATTCCTCTCAAAATAGATATAACGATAACAATAGTTCTAATTACAGGCAGTCGAACACCGGCTCGAACTATAATCAGAATCAAAACTATAATCAGGGTCAGGGCCAGAACTATAATCAGAACCAGAACCAGGGCCAGAATCAAAATTACAACCAGAATCAGAATCAAAATTATAATCAAAACCAGAATGCTTCTTCAGCGGCAGCCGCCGCCGGTCAAAACGCTCAGAACGCGGCGCTTCAACAGCATCAGTACGTTGAAATGGCAAGAGGTTTTACGATTCAGGACTTAAATAAAAAAACGGTCGCCGAACTTTTTCAAATAGCTCAAGATTTAAATATTACCCCCCAGCTTCATAAGCGCACCAATACTCTTATTATGCGCATTATGCACGAGCAGATCAAACGCGCCGGAGGTTATGCCGCAGAAGGCGTTCTTGATATATTAGAAGACGGTTACGGTTTTTTAAGAACGGCGACTTATTCAATAAACGAAAAAGACGTTTACGTTTCGCCTTCTCAGATAAGAAGATTCGATCTTCGCACAGGCGACGTTATAATAGGCCAGACACGCGCGCCGAAAGAAGGCGAAAAATTCGCTGCACTGCTTCGAATCGAAGCTATTAATTTTGAAGAACCTGAAAAAATTAAAAACCGCAAATATTTCGATACCCTCGTACCCTATTATCCTACCGATAAATTTACGCTCGAAAAAAAGGTCGATTACGGCGACCTGTCAACTCGTATCGTCGATTTAATTTCGCCGGTCGGCAAGGGCCAGCGCGGCCTTATAGTCGCGCCGCCGAAAGCCGGAAAAACGACTTTATTAAAAAGTATCGCTAATTCGCTTATCGAAAATCATCCGGAAGTCGAAGTCATGATACTTTTAATAGACGAGCGTCCCGAAGAAGTTACCGACATGCAGCGCTCGGTAAACGCGGAAGTAATCAGCTCGACATTCGATGAACCTCTCGAACATCATATCAGAGTTTCCGAACTCACTCTCGAAAAAGCAAAACGCATGGTTGAAAATAATAAACACGTCGTAATCCTTTTAGATAGTATCACCAGGTTAGCGCGCGCTTATAATCTGCATTTGCCTTCATCAGGTCAAACTCTTACCGGCGGCGTTAATCCGGCGGCCCTTTACAAGCCCAAAAAATTCTTCGGCGCGGCCCGTAATATCGAGGGCGGAGGTTCGCTTACTATTTTAGCTACAGCGCTTGTAGAAACCGGTTCCAAACTTGATGACATCATATTCGAAGAATTCAAGGGCACCGGTAATATGGAATTAATACTCGATAGAAAGTTATTCGAAAAACGTCTCTTCCCATGTATGGATATCAAACGCACCGGAACGCGCAAAGAAGAGCTTCTCTTAGACAAAGATACACTCAACAAAGTGTGGATTCTCAGAAAAATACTCGAACCTCTTTCGCCTGCGGAGGCTATGCAGCTTATGGTCGACAGAATGTCGAAGACTAAACGCAATAAAGATTTTCTCGAATCCATGCACGTTGCCGATGCCAATTAAAATGATAATAACACGGCGTTTATAAATAAATAAGCGGGGTCCGGTTTACGCCGGGCCCTGTTTATTTTAGGTGCGATAAATAAAGCCTTTTAAAGTAATTTATGTTGACTAAAAACGGTGTTTTGCCTTATACCGCCCTGCCTGACACCCGCAGATTTTGATAAAACTTGACAAATTCATGCCGATATGGTATAATATTCCAAATAAAATCTTAGAAATTCTTTTTGAAATACGCCGGCATAAATATATAAGGCGTAACTCTTATAAACATTAGTAAAGTGCCATAAAAACAAGTTTTTATCGTCAGCTTTACTTTAAACGGGGGGAATCTTAATAATGCAAATATCCAGAAAAGCCTTATGCTTTTTTTCGATTGCAATTTTACCGGTTTTTTATATATTGTTCACTTCTTTTATTAATCCGGTTATCGCCACTCAATCCATTAATCTCTTGCTTGAAAAAAAATTCGATAACTCTATGTTTATTCTTCCGGCGGATCACTTTAAGATCGAACGCAAGTTTAGAAATAAATTTTTAGTCAGCCATAATATTTCCGGCGTCGACAATATTGAAGGCAGTTTTCAAAATTCTAATATTTTAATAGCCGATAAGGTTTTATCTGCCCCGCCCGATTATTTAAGCGTAAATTCAAATATTTACGCGCAGGGCATTGCCGGCGATCTGACTGCATCCTCGCCGGCTCAGGGGACGGATGGAAAAAATACCGCCGATAGCGATCTTTCTTCGCTGATATTAATCGACGATAAATTTGAAAGTTTTTCTAATTTAACCGCCAATAAATTATACGTAGGTAAAATTCAGAGCGAAACTTACGTGCCGGCATATCTTCGCGGCGTCGATTTCGCCAATTACGCAAGCCTTCATTTAGAGCGCGCCGGCGATGAAGAAGAAAACCAGTTTAACGGCAGTTATAATTTTGACGGCGAAATGGCATATGGACTTACCACGCTATTAAACGTTAATTTCGATAATCCTTCCATAACCGAGTCCGAAACTTCTTTAGATATGAGCGAACTCGATCAAAGCGCCGATAAACTTCCCACTAAAGATATTTTTAAAAGATTTTCGAGTTTTGAAGACTTAAATATAGTATCCGCTAATGAGATTGAGCCTTTCGAACTCGACTGCTCTTTTCTTCCTGAAAAATCGGGCCCGAAAGACTTTAATAAATTTCACGTAGTAGAAGCCAAAGACAGCGTAATATCGATCGCTAAAGAATATAACGTTACGGTTTCAGAGCTTATGGCGGCTAATAATCTCAGTTCCACCGCTTTGAGCCAGGGCTCGACGCTTTTAGTTCCCGAAAAGCAAAATAAAGAAAATGAAACGGTACTTGTACTTGCCGATAAACCGGTCAAAGGCAGTTCGAATAACAAGAACGATGAAAAGTCTTCAAATAAAGATATAAAAATTAAAGTCGAAAATATGACCGCCGGTGTTGCGGAGTCGTCTAAACGCATGCTATGGCCTTCTTCGAGCCGCAGAATAACTTCCCGTTACGGCGTGCGAGTTCATCCTATTTACCGCGTTAAAAAATTTCATAACGGAATCGATATAGGCGCAGGCTACGGCTCGACTATAAAAGCCGCCAGCGCCGGCACGGTAGTGTATTCCGGCTGGAAATCATTTTACGGCCGGACCGTTATTATAAAACATTCGAACGACCTTTACACTCTGTACGCGCATTGTTCCAAACTAACCGTTAAAAAAGGCGAACGCGTCAGCCGCGGAAATCAAATCGCTAAGGTCGGTTCTTCAGGTCTGTCCACCGGGCCGCACATTCATTTTTCAGTTCAAAAAGGCGGCCGGTTCGTTAATCCTATGAAATATTTTTAAAATTTTTTATTAAATGATAATATAAAAAAAATTAAACTTACGGGGCAGGCGGTATTCGGCCTGCTCCTGCTTTTTATGTAAAACAGGCCGGGATGACCGAGATTTGTGTATATAAACGCCGGGTATTAATTTAATCATAAAATAGCCGATAAAAAACATAAGGTATCAGGTATGGGCAGGGTAATATGATTATGAGCTTTATAATAAACTTCGATGTTAATAAAATTAAAAACAGAGCGTGTTTTCTTTTATCGAAAGGTAAGACCGTTTTATCGATGTTATTAACGTCTATATTTTTGGCCGCGCTCGCGCTATTATTTGCGCCCGTTGTCTGCCTCGCGCAGGTCGATAAAAATCCCGATAAAATTATGCGTGACGATATTTCAAGAATAAGCCCTGACCGTTATTTTAACGAAGCTTATCAGCGTTATGAAGAAAAGGATCTCGACGCGGCTATCGAATTATTTAAAATGGCTATAGTCGATAATCCTGATAATTTTATGGCTTATTTTTATTTATCTAATATTTATCTCGAACGAAAAATGTATGAACAGGCCGAATCGATCATGAGCGTAGCTTCGCATATTAAGTTAAACGCCTCCGACGCGGAAAAGGCCTTTGCCGAAAACGGCGTATCGATGAGTGAAACCGAAATAATCAGATATAAGCAAAGCGCCCGTTTTAATTATAAAGAGGCGCTCAAACTTCTTACCGACGGTCAGTGGCACGAGGCGGTTAAACTGCTTCAAAACGCTTCAAATATGGAACCTGACAATGAACTGTATATAGTAAAGATCGCAGAAGTTTTTCATGATATGAAAAATATAAGCAAGGCCCGCGCTTATTTTAAAAAAGTTCTGGCTATAAATCCTGACAATCAAACTGCTTTAAAGAAATTAGCCAGAATTTACCATAACGATAAAGAATACTCGGGGGCTAACGAATTATATACACGCCTTTATAAATTGAGCGGTGAACAAAAATATCTGTCTTTAATGAATGAATGCAGTGAAAAAGAAAGCAGGAGCGCTCGCGACTCTCACAGCGTAGTTCTTAAACGGCGCGGGCGTAATGTTTTTGTAGATACGGGTTATAATGACGGACTTCAAATGGGCGATACGATAACTAAACGACTTTTAGTATACCGTTCGAAAAGTAACTCCGAGATAAAAGATCCGCGGAGCACTAAAGTGATAGGCTATGAAAGGCCTGTCATAGTGGGCGAGCTCCTTGTTACGAGAATAGAAAATGATTATTGCGAGGCGCTTATTTCAAATGAAACGAACGGCGGAATAATGATAGGTGATGAGGTAAGATGGAAGGAATAAAAATAGTAACTACAAATAGAAAGGCCCATTTTAACTATGAAGTGATTGAGGCTTACGAGGCCGGAGTCGTTTTGATGGGCACCGAAATTAAATCCGTGCGTGACGGCAAAATGAGCATAGGCGATAGTTATTGTATTGCCCGCAACGGCGAAGTTATGATGATTAATTCACACATCGAAGAATATATTTTTGGCAATAGATTTAATCACGAGCCTAAAAGAACGCGTAAACTTCTTCTGCATAAAAAAGAAATACAGAGGTTGATAGGTAAAACGAGCGAACGCGGTTTTTCGATAATACCTCTCAAGGCTTATTTCAGGCGCGGTAAATTAAAGGTTGAAATCGCGCTTTGCAGGGGTAAAAAAGCCTTCGATAAAAAGGAAACTTTAAAGGAACGCGATTTGAAAAAACAGTTCCAGAAAGAGGTAAAGGGTAATTATTAAAGTGAAATTAATAAAATAATAATTAATACAGGAGGCGGAATTTGGTGGCTGGTTTAAAAAATTCTTTGTTTGAAAGAAATATTTATATTGCCTTTGTTTTAATCGGCGCAATTTTATTTTGGCCGTGCGCGGGCTTTTGCCAGACGCACATGAGCGTCGAAGGGCGCGACATAGAGGTGAAGCCTATCGAAGGAGTCGATTATGTTTCGCTAAATTCGCTGTCTAAAAAATTGGGGTTGTCGGTTAAATATTTTCCTGAATCTAAAATGTATAAAGTCGTCGGTAAAGACAAACGCGAAATAAGGTTTGTTGTCGATAAGCGCGCGGTCGTAGTCGGCGATACATTTATCCGTTCGACGAACCCCGTTATCGAATCGGGCGACGACGTTAAAATTCCGGTTGAAATTATATCTGGCCTGTACGGAGTTTCGGCGCCGGTAAAATCGGAGAAAAAACCTGCGGCGGAAACGGTATCGAAACCTGATGACGCGGCGCCGGTTGCAGCCGGAGGAAATAAGCCGAAACCGCTGCCGGTAGAAGTGGAAACCGGTGACGGCGAAGATGAATTAGCCTTCGAAGAAGAGGAAGAAGAAGGAAATGAAAGCGCTCTGGAAACCGCTGAAGCTTCGGTCGGAAACGAAACTTCTGAAACCGCGATAACCGATGCGGGTGAAAAACCTGAATCGCATGATGCTACCATTGAAAATATCAAATACAGAAGAAATACCGATTCGTTCGAGCTGGATATAGCTTTTGACAGCGCTGCGCCTAAAGGTGTTAAATATTCGAGCGGAATGGACGGTAAAAACGTAGATATTATAATAAACAAAGTCGATTCCAAACTCGGCGAACAGCTCATCAAAATTACCGAGAATATAGTCGAAAGCGTTAAACTCACCATGGTAAACCAGGAAAATTCGAACCGCGTCATACTGTCGCTTGCGTCGAATTCAAAAGTGAATATAGAGCTTAAAGAAAACGGAAATATGATAACTTTTTTCGTTAAAAAAGCCGACGGTTCTCCCGCCGGAGAATTAAAGCCTTTGATCGCTGAAGCCGCCGCCGATACTAAAAGCGTCGAT
This sequence comes from uncultured bacterium, assembly GCA_964436235.1. Taxonomy (GTDB): domain Bacteria; phylum Muiribacteriota; class UBA9980; order UBA9980; family UBA9980; genus UBA9980. The sequence continues at coordinate 32,770 of CAYTCW010000006.1, read as the reverse complement.
ATCAGCCTGACGCCTGAAGTAAAGGACGGGACGGCCTCCGCCGAACCTAAAAAAACGCCGGGCGCGGACGTTCTTAAAAGCGCCGATAAAATAGAGGTTAAAGTTTCCAACCTCGAACAGTTGATATCGGGGCTCGATTCGCTCGATCATATCATCGCTATCGACGCAGGCCATGGCGGCGAAGAATTCGGCGTGGTTTCGGAAAACAGGCTTAAAGAAAAAGACGCGGCTTTCGATATCGCCCGCCGGTTAAAATCTTTGATGGATAAAACCAAACTCAGGGCCATATTAGTCAGAAACGGCGATTATTTTATGCCGCTTGAAAACAGGCTTAAAGTCGTTAATACATACGATACTAAACTTTTAGTATCCATTCACGCCGGCGGCGCGGCTTCGCCGGAGGCATCGGGAATTGGCCTTTATTATTTTGACGTCGGAGCGCAGACTTCCGCCGGCGCCCCGCTTATAGCTTCAAATGCCGGCGTTATAGACGCTGAAGTAAGTGAAATAATGGCTTCGCTTAATTCGTCTAAAAAGATAAAAGACTCTAAAAGGCTCGCAGAGTCCATAAACGAGGCCGTAAGAAAAAATCGCGATCTTAAGGCCCGTAATTTAAAAGGTGCTAATTTTTTAATGCTTTCCGAGTGCATGATGCCGGCTGTAATGATCGAAGCGGGATTTATAACCAATCGCGAAGATGAAAAATCTCTTATGAACGATGATTATAAAGATAAGGTGGCGGCGGTTATTTTTGAAGGTATTAAAAACTATTTATTAAGCGCTAAAAATAATTGATAGGGAGTTGAACGCGGATGATAGAAAAAAAGCAGCAAACTTCTTCGAGCGGAAGTTTTTTATCGGTGTTAATGTTATTGATAATTTTAGGGATTTTAGTCACGCTCGGTTATTACGTTTTTATGGAACCTGAAGCGCTTGGATTTCAAAATATCGATTCGACGAAGAAAAAGATATTAGTCCAGGGCAGGGACGCCGATTTGAAATCGGTCGCCCCCGAGCAGGCTAACATCAGGCTTTATTTCGCTAACGCGGCATTCGACGCTCTGAACGCTGAAGACCGCGGCGTGGCTAAATGCCCGAGCATACTCGCCTATTCAAAAGCCGTAATTGCTCAGCTTATTAAAGGTCCGAATCAAAAAGGGCTTTATAGAACTATCCCGCCGGCGGTAAGCCTTCGCGCGGTTTTTTTATACGGCGAAACGCTCGTCGTAGATTTTTCGAAAGATCTTATTAATCAGCATTCCGGCGGCGTGGGCGCGGAGCTTCTCACCGTTTATTCGATAGTCAATACCCTTATGGAATTGCCTCCAGTTGACGGCAAATCGATTAAAAACGTGCAGATATTGATAAACGGCTATCCTATGAAAACGCTTATAGGTCACGTTAATATCGAACGGCCGCTCACCGGTGAATCCGGGCTGGTATCTTCGATTTAATGGGGCTTTTACTTAACGAAACGCAATTAATTGAAACGGGGTGTTTACGATTTTAAAAAATTTAAACTCCGCTATAGATGAGATATTAAGTTATATTCCTGCCGCGCGTGAATCTGAAGAAGTTTTCATATTTGACGCCCTCGATAGAATCGTATCGCGCGAGATAACCGCACGGTTTTCCGTGCCGCCCTTCGATACTTCCGCTATGGACGGTTTCGCGGTTTCAAGCGCCGATCTGTCCGCGGATAAAATCGGGAGCGGCCCCGTTAAACTTATTGTCACAGGCGAGGCGGCGGCCGGTTCGTCGTCGTCTATGTCCGTAAAAAGCGGTGAGGCCGTTAAAATAATGACCGGCGCACCGCTTCCTTCGGGCGCGGACGCAATATTGATCAAAGAAAATGCCGACGAAGAAAAGTGCGGCGGCGCCTGGAGCGTTACCGCACGCGAAGCCGTAAAGCCCGGCCTGCACGTTCGTAAAATAGGCGCCGATTTTTTTAAAGATGATATTATAATTCCGCGCGGGACGCTCATTAATCCGGCCGCGCTCGGAATACTTACCTCTTCAGGCCACAGCCGCGTCGATGTTTTCGTTAAAAGGGCCGTTGCCGTAGTTTCTACGGGAGACGAGCTTATAGATCCTCTCGATGAAGCCGTCGCCCGGGATGGATTCATTCCTGGCGCCGGTCGAATTATGAACTCTAATTTATTTCTTTTATACGGGCTTTTAGTTAAGAGTTATTTAAAGCCGGAACTTTGCGGCATCGCCATAGATACGCCCGGGGATATAGCTGAAAAAATATCTTCCGGCCTGACAAAGGCCGATATCGTTATCACTACCGGCGGCGCTTCGGTCGGAAGTTACGATTTTATACCGGCCGCGCTCGAGCTTCTGGGTTTTAAAGTCAATATATGGAAAATGGCCATAAAACCAGGCCGGCCTTTTATATTCGCCTTTAAAAAAGACGGCCCCGCCGTTAAGATAGTCTTCGGCCTGCCCGGAAACCCCGCGTCATCACTTGTTTCTTTTATCAAGCTGCTGCGGCCCGCGCTCGATAGATACGCTGGATTGGATTCGCCGTCAAAGGCCGTTACGGTTTACGGCGCGCTGAGTGAAAGCGTTAAAAAAGACCGTGAACGCACTACTTATTTAAGGGCTTTCATTTATAATCCTGACCGCGCGGACGGAAACGCCGTTACGCCGATTATAAAAGTGCCGTCAAAACAGGATTCGAATATATTGACCACGGCGCTTTACGCCAACTGCCTCGCCGAAATTCCGCCGGGTGAAGGATTAGCGGTGAAAGGCGATATCGTAGCGGCCCGGATGATATGAACGCGCATCCGCCGATTTTTTATTCAAATTTTTATCCGGAAAGCCGCGAAATGGTACTGCTTATCTTCGCGGTTTTTTCCTTTATAGTTATAGCCTTTTTTTTATCGTCTAAGTTCGGCTTCAGGGCGCGCGTCAGAAAAATCCCCGCTATAAACGCTATAGAAGAAGCGATCGGACGCTCGGTAGAAACCGGGCGTCCGGTATTATACCTAAGCGGAATGTATGATATGAATTCGATAGCCACCATGGCTTCGATCAATATTCTTTCTCACGTGGCCGAAAAAGCCGCGCTTTATGAGGCTGAATTAGAAATGGCCTGCTGCCGGTCGCTTGTAATGAACGCCGCGCGCGAGGCCGTGAGCGCGGCATATGCGGGCGCGGGGCGCGCGAACCTTTATAAGCCCGAAAATATAATGTATTTAACCGATGATCAGTGGGGCTTCGCCTGCGCGGTCGATTCGATAATAACCCGCAGGAAGCCGGCCGCCGTTTTCATGTTCGGTCATTTCGTTTCCGAATCGCTTATATACGCCGAAACCGGACACGCGGCCGGGGCCGTTCAAATAGCGGCTACTAACGATTTCAACCAGATTCCGTTTTTCGTGGTCGCCTGCGATTACTGCATGATCGGTGAGGAGCTTTACGCCGCAGCCGGTTATCTTTCTAAAAAACCTTCCGCGGCAAATCATCTTATGGCCATCGATATCTGTAAATTGATCATAATTTTAATGATAATTTATGGAGTGGCGGCGATTACTTTTAATAATCTGAAGAATTAATAATTTCTTTAAATTATTGATATCCGTTCATTTTTTTTTTGCAAAAATAAAATAAATATGGTAGAATACTCTGATTTGAAATCAGGGTATCGCTAAGGAGATAGATTAATGTCAAAATTTTCACTTATTTATAAATGCCGTCTGATAGAAGCTCTTGGCTCATTAAAAGCGTCCGGTTTTTTTGACGCGTCTTCAGGTTCTATTAAAACGGCGCTTATCGATTCGTTCGCTTTTATATATAGCGTCGAGCCGATAGACCTGCATAATTTTATGATGCAGCAAACTTCTTTTTTAGATATGCCTCTTTATCCTTCAGGCTGTTCGGTAGGCGGCGGCATTACCAAAATTTTCTTTCCGCTTAAAGATTATAAAAAATATAAGAATGAAATAATAGAGCATAATTTAAGGCTTATATGGTCCGTTTTCGATATCACCGCCGAAGGTTCGGCCGCAGGATACGATTCTCATGGCATGACTCTCGCCGTGCTCGATTTAAAAACGGGAACCACTTTTCTTGCCGGCGATAAAACCTCAGGCGATATAGATGAGCGCGGTCATATTACCATAAGCAATATATTAAAGAAATGCCCGGGAATCGAAACCGGCGAGGCGCTTGTTTTAGTGACCGGCGCGCAGACGCGCGCCGCCACCCAGGGCGATAATATGTATTCGCGCGCTAACGCCCATCTTCATACAGAGCAGATGACGCGCGAGATTTTTAGCGAAGTGATGAGCCGGCAGGAACTCGAAAAATTCCGCGCCGCTTATCCGCTTATAATTAACCGCGACGGCCCTTTTTCAGTGGGACATAACGGCGACGTCAATTCAAAGATCAAATGGGAAAAATTCTTTTTGAATATAGGCTTTGAATCTAAAGCCGATTCCGATTCGAAAGAAATACCGCGCATCATCAGAATGGCTTATGAATGCTTAGCCGCCGAAGAGATTCTTAAGGCGGCCGGCCGTTTTTTATCATGGTTCGCAGATATATTATATCATAACCAGGTCCTCAGCGAACGGGCTAAGCTCGATATTGACGGCGTTTCGGTAATGCTCGATTTTGAAGAACAGAAGCACGTTATAATTGAAACCGCCCGTAAATTGCTTGAAACAGGAGCATCTAAAGTGACGGCGGCCTGCGCGGTGGCGGCAAAACTTATTTACTTAGCGGACCCGACTTCTATTTTCGTATTCGAGACGCTCACTGATATAATCGATCATAAAGGCGCAGTGATACCCGTTACGCTTATAACGCGCGGGCCTAAATCGGGCGGAATGTTTTTATACCGCGATGCCGCCGATCCCAGTATTCCAGTTAAATTCGCGTCGTCTCTTTCCAATATGCGTAATCAGATCAAAAAATATGACGACGAAAGACGCGAAGAGATCGCCGTCGATTATATAACCAGCGGGGCTAAAATCGTAGTGCGCGAAGGAAGCGTCAATTATTACTCGCTCGCCGACTGGCAGGCGGCCGAAATTTATCAGCCGGCCGATTCAAAAGAACCGGTCATTAAAATCTACGATATCTCAAAATCTGAGGTAGTAAATAAAAAGACCGAAAAATCACCGATCATCGATTACCAGCTTAAAGGTCTTGAAAAAAGCGCTATTTTAAAAGAAGAAGGCTGTTTTAAAAATAAGAGCCGCGTCGAGCGCACCGTTATTTACGAAACTATCCTCGGTAAAATAATAAGCGGACCGAATTTTATAAAAGGCAAGCAGATTAAAAGTTTCGCCGTCGAAGAGCCGGTAAGTTACGCCATAGATAATCAATACGGCGTCGAAATCTACTTGAGCTACGTTACCCTGCTTAGAAATACCAGGCATATATTCGACTGCGAATTCGATTCGAACGGCGAGATCGCCGGGCGCATTAAATTAAATGCTTCCGCTTTTTTCAACACTTTAAATCCCGCGCTCAAAGAGAGCGGCATCGAAAAAATTATCAAAAAAATCGATAAAATATACGGATTCGCTGAAGGCACTTCGCGTAACGTTCTGGGAATGTGCTTTTCCATAGCTAATCTCGAGGGGCTCAACGGCTGTTTTATGAACGCGCTCGAATCGAATCTGGCAAGAATCGAACGGCCGCGCATCGACGAAACAAGCCTGGCGCTTTTCGTTTCGAATTCCGGCGGGACCAAGCCGGTCGTAGCCCTCGCCGAAGAAGTGATATCGAAGGCCGATCCGTCCTTTAATCAGGGACCTTTCGTAATGTCGGTGACCAATCTTATCACTTCCGAACTCGCGCTTTTAACCAGCAGGAGCCTCGGGGCCTCGGTCACTAATATGCCCTGGGAAAAGTCCGTGGGTTCGACTTTTGCCGCATTTACCGCAATGCAGAACATTCTCGCGCTTATAGTTTACATACACGAAGTCAAAGGAATTATCAAGCCCGAGCGAGCGCAGTATTTATACCGCGCCTTAGCTAATTTTCCCTGCGTCGCTAAAAAAATTCTGGCCTCGGCGAGCGTTAAAGAAAAAACTCTGGCGCTTGCAAAGTATATAGCCGGCAATAATATCGATATTTCCTACGTCGGCGCGTTCAACGGTTACGACGGCTTTGAAGGCGCGCTTAAATTCGCCGAAATGATGCAGCATCCGCGCGTGAAATTTTTTTCCGGCGCCTACGAACAGCACGGCCAGCGCGCGACCTACCTTCGCTCTCATAAAAGCGCTCACGGCTCCTTAGTTATACTGCATATCCCGAATCTAGAAACTTCGATCGGTTCCTGGATGGCCCAGCTTATTAAAGAAGATAAGCCGCGTGTCGGTAAAATAGCCGTCATAGCCTCCGAAGAAGATATGCTGAAATTGTCCGAAAACGGCGCCGATTTCGTTATCGCGGCCCCGGGTTCCACCACGGATAATCTTTTCACCGACGCGCTGTCTAAATTAATACTTGATAATATTCTTACGCTGTCTACGATTCTCGAGTCCAATAAGATAGCCGATGAAATGATCGGCTGGGGCGGGCGCCTTTTAGAGCTCACCTCCGACCCGCGGCGGCCGGCGAAAGCTGTAGCGGCTATTATTAAAGAACTTAAAATAATATGGAAAAAATATAAAAGACTCGAAACGGGCGGCATTTCCTCCGAAGACAGGGTTAAAACTCTGTACGAATTAGAATCGCAGCGCATCGATGCGATCATATCCGAAGAAGAACGCGACGAGGCGATAGCTAAAATTTATAAAGACTCCCGTTCTATTTCGATAATAAATGCCGAAACCCGCTCCTATATTGACGATTTATTTTCGATACTGCTCGGATGGAACGCTGACAACGCCGATGAGGCGCCTATATTTTATAACCTCGTCAACGATCTGATACTTGAATTTTCAAACCGCGGCTTAGCGATGGATCTTGCTGACGGCCGCTTCGAAGACTCGCCTTATATGTCTAAATCAGCGATACATTATCAGGGCATGGCTAAAATAATCGGCGCTAATCCCATTAAACCCGATAATATCGCTAAATTTCAGCAGGGTTGGGGAATTTCAAGTTTTATTCTCGACGCCGGTCGGCGCTTTTCCGACCCGCAGGTTGACGCCGCGCTTTTATTCGACAACATAACTAAGCTCGACGGCGGCGGGATAGAGCGTTTCGCCGGCGATCTCGAAAAGGTTAAAATGCCCAAAGAAGCCGTGGCGAAGTTGGTTTCGGTTTTAAAACTCGTTAAGGTAAAAAAAATAAATAAATTCAGCGCCTCTTTCGGCGAAAAGAAAAATTATAAATTCATAGCCTGCGGGCCGGCTAAAACCGCGGATTATTCTCCCGCGCGTGAATTCGTCGAATCTGCCGTGCGCGGCGGAGCCTCCGGATTTAATATCTGCCGCACGAACGGTTGTAAATATAATATTGAATGCCTTTTTCTCGATAAATACGGCGACGCGCAGAGCCTGATCGTGCTTGAAACCGAAAATAAAAAGATCGGCGAAGATCATTTAAGAAAACTTTTGCTCGAAGACGCGTTTTTAAGAAAACAGGTCGATTTTATAAATGAATGGTTTAGCGGCGAGACCGTTACTTCCATAGTTAAACTACTTTTGAAAATATGCCCCATACAGCTTATTATTTACGATAAAAAAGAGCTGGTCAGACAGTTTGAAATGCTAAAAGATAAGCGGAATCTGATAGAGTCGCTCGCGAAATTTGAACCCGTTTTCGAACGGATGAATATCGACGCCTACGGATTTAATATAAACGACCTTAAAACGATGAAAAATATATCTAACGCCATCGTTTCGTTTAACGGCGGCGCGCCTTACTTCGTTGAAAAAAAGAACGAGTCCGGTAAAATCGAATACTACGGAGTGCGCGAAAAGGAAATGGCTTTCGGCATCGCCGGCGGCCGTGCTTCTTCGTTCGATAAGCCGGGCAGGCTCAGGGGTAATAAAAAGATAACCTGCGTCGGCGGACGGCTTAAAATGGGCTACGGCAAAGACGGAGCTTCGATAGTTATAATCCCATGGCATAATATAAACGGCGAGCTCGAAAAAATAATCCTGCTGCATATAGAGATAGACGAAAACCTCACTATCGGCAAAAAAATCGAAACTCTCGGCGATAAATATAGTTTAATAGTCAACAATGTTTCCGAACATTACGAATGGGACGATAATTTTCTTAATTTAGTCTCCATGAAAGATCTGATGATGTTATCCGACGAAGAGATCGCCGATAATAAAATAATCGAAACGCTTAAAAAAGAAAAACGCGCCGGTATCAACGGCAGCGGCGTCGTTAAATTAAAGATGTAATAAAAATATAATCATGAAGAAGGGAATACCGAATGAAAATAGCTATGCTCGGCTTCGGCAATATAGGCGCCGGCTTTTATAATGAAATTAAATCAGGCTATAAAGATATAGAAATAGTCAGGGCGCTCGTGCGCGATATTAAAAAAACGCGCGCCATAGAAGCCGATAAACTTACCATCGATTATAACGACATATTAAATGACTCAGAAATTACCGCTGTGGTCGATGTTACCGCCGGAGAGGCGAGCGTTAAATTAATAATGGACGCGCTTAACGCTTCGAAAAGCGTTATCACGGCCAATAAAATGGCGGTCGCCCTCGCCGGCGCCGAATTTATAGATATAGCCCGTGAAAAAGGCGTTAATTTTTACTTCGAAGCGGCCGTCGGCGGCGGAATCCCCGTTATCGACCTTTTTAACGAAAGCGTAAGGCCGCACCGCATCGATAAGGTTATCGGCATTTTAAACGGTACCACTAATTATATCCTGACTAAAATGTCCGACGGCGGCTTAGAATTCGCTCAGGCTTTAAAACTCGCTCAGGATAAAGGTTTCGCAGAGCCCGATCCGTCCTTCGATCTGACCGGCCGCGATAGTGCTTATAAAATAACCATATTGAAAGACCTTTTATTCGATTATAAATGCGGCGCCGAAGACATATTCTGCCAGGGCATCGATAAAATAAGTAAAACCGATCTCGATTACGCTGCCTCCATTAACTACCGCATTAAACTTGTCGGCTATATCCAGAATTTTTCCTCGGGTATCGATATAGGAGTTCGGCCGGTTTTTCTGCCCGTCGCCCACCCGCTCGCCCAGGTCAATAACGAATATAACGCCGTTTACATCGAAGGAGCGCCTATCGGCGAAATAATGCTCTATGGCAGAGGCGCAGGAGCCGGTCCTACGGCCGCTTCCCTTATAGGCGATCTTTTGAGGATCAAACGAGACGGCGCGCGCGGCTTTAATGTCGCATACGCCCGCGGCGCAGTTAAAAAGAGCTCCATGCCGCCTGAAATGAAGACGCAGAGTAATTATTTCCGTTTTAACGTGCTCGACGTTCCCGGCGTTATATCGAAAATAACAACTATATTCGAAAAATATAATATTTCAATTTCTTCTATGAGGCAGGATATTTCAAACGCCAATGAACCCGCCGCCGTTATATTTACCACGCATGAATCTAAGTCGTCGAAAATACCTTCCATGATAGAAGAAATTAAGAGAAATAAATTTATAATCAACGAACCCGTATGGTATAAAATAGGGATATAAACGCATGTGAAAAAAATATAAGCGGATATCTTCCGCCTATAAAATTTTAGTATGAGGAGATTTAATTGAAAACAGGCCTTATTGAAAAATACGCGCGGTTTCTGCCGGCCATAGATAAAAAATTCATAATCAGCCTTAACGAAGGCGATACGCCCCTTGTGCGCGCCGATAAATTAAGCCGCTATCTCGGTCTGGACGGCTGCCTTTATTTTAAATATGAAGGCGCCAATCCCAGCGGCTCTTTTAAAGACCGCGGCATGACCATGGCCATATCAAAGGCCGTCGAAAGCGGATCGCGCGGGGTTATATGCGCCTCTACCGGCAATACTTCGGCTTCCGCAGCGGCCTACGCGGCAAGAGCCGGGGTGGCATGTACCGTCCTTATTCCCGACGGAAAGATCGCGCTGGGCAAACTTTCACAGGCCATACAGTTCGGCGCCGCCGTTCTTCCGGTTAACGGCAATTTCGATACGGCGCTCGAATTCGTAAAAACGATATCCGCCGAAAATAATATAACGCTTGTCAATAGCCTTAACCCTTTCAGAATAGAAGGCCAGACGACCGGCGCGTTTGAAATTTGCGACGATCTCGGCGCGGCTCCCGATTATCAATTTATGCCTGTCGGAAACGCCGGCAATATAACCGCTTACTGGCTCGGTTATAACCGCTATAAACAGGCCGGACTCATTAACAGTCTTCCTAAAATGATGGGATATCAGGCCGAAGGCGCGGCGCCGATAGTTCTGGGCCGCCCCGTTGAAAAACCTGAAACCATAGCTACGGCGATCCGTATCGGAAACCCCGCTTCATGGCAGTCTGCCGTGGCGGCTAAAGACGAATCGGGCGGCCTTATCGATATGGTCAGCGACGCCGAAATTATACATGCCTATAAAATGCTGTCCCGAACCGAGGGAATTTTTGCCGAACCTTCCTCCTGCGCATCGCTTGCAGGCTTGATCAAATATTTAAAAAACTATAAAATACAGCGCGGCGCCAATGTAGTGTGTATCCTGACCGGTAACGGCCTTAAAGATCCTGATTCGGCCATTAAATACAACCCCTGCGAATTAAAGCCGGTTTCCGGCCGTGAAGAAATTCTCGAAAGGATGGGACTTAAATGATATACGAAATCTGCGCCCCGGCGACGCTTTCTAATTTCGGCCCCGGTTTCGATACCCTCGGAATGGCCATAAACCGCTATCTTAAAGTTAAATTTGAATGCGGCGGCGATATTAAAGAATATAGCCTCGTTCGCGACGGCGAATTCCCCGTTCCCGCTGAAGCGGATAACCTTATTTTTAAAATGCTGCGGCAGCATTTTAAAAAACCGTTCAGACTCAGCGTTAAAAACGATATACCCTTGAAACGCGGGCTCGGTTCTTCGTCGGCTGCTTTAGTATGCGCGCTCGGCCTTATAAAGATTTTAGAAATGGAGGCCGGCGGCCTTATAAGCGCGGAAATGGACAGGGCTTCATTATCCGAAATCGTGAAGCATTCCATTTATAACGAAGCTATCGCGCAGGAAGGTCATCCCGATAACGTTACGCCCTGCCTCTTCGGCGGCTTCGTCACCGCGCGCGTCGATAAGAAAGAAGGCAGTTTTATTAATATCCCATTTCCGTCCTTTATTAAATTGCACCTGATAATTCCCGCACTCGAAACCGAAACTAAAATGGCGCGCGAAATTCTTCCCGCTAATTACAGGCTCGCTGACGCGGTCAAAAATCTTCAAAATTTATCCTTTATGGTGGCTGATTTTTGCCTTAATTCCAATAATTGCGAAAAAAAGCCGATATTTTACGGGCTTAAAAACCTTTTCGCCGATTGCCTTCATCAGGATTACAGGCTTAAATTATGCCCGTCCTGCGGCGATGCGATTTTAGTCCTTAACGAATCCGATAAAATTATGGGCGCATTTCTCTCCGGCAGCGGCACCGCCGTTTGCGCGCTCGCCGACGCCGAAGGCGATGCCGAAAAATTTAAAAACGCACTGCATATATTCAAAGCCCAGAATATAGAGGCGCGATACAGTATTCACGACATTGAATATAACGGGCTCAGAATATTATAAAATCAGCGTTACATCGTTGATAAAACAATAATTGATATTATAACTTTAATTGTTGAAAGGAAGAAAACCCTTATATGGCCTTTATTGTACAAAAATACGGCGGTACGTCAGTCGGAAACCCAGAAAGAATATTGAGCGTCGCCGAGCGTATCGTTAAATTGAAAAAAGCCGGTCACAGCGTTCTTGTCGTAGTTTCGGCCATGGGCGATACTACCGACGATCTGTTGACTCTCGCGCGCGAGGTGGCCTCCGATCCGCCTAAACGCGAGCTCGACATGCTGTTGAGCTCCGGTGAGCGCATAGCGATGGCGCTTCTGTCAATGGCGATAAACGATATGGGTGTGTCCGCCGTGTCGTTTACCGGCTCACAGTCGGGTATATTGACCGATACCTCCCATACCGAGGCGAGAATATTATCCATTTCAGGAACGCGCCTCAAAGAAGCCATTCAAAAAGATAAAGTGGTAATAGTGGCCGGCTTTCAAGGCTGCTCCCACGAGCGCGAAGTCACTACTTTAGGCCGCGGCGGCTCCGATACCACCGCCGTCGCTCTGGCTATCGCATTAAAAGCCGACCGCTGCGAAATATTGACCGACGTTGACGGCGTTTATTCCGCCGATCCGCGCATAGTCAAAAATGCTAAAAAACTCGATTACTGTTCCTATGATGAAATGCTCGAAATGGCCTGGTTGGGCGCGAAAGTGCTCCATCCGCGCTCGGTCGAGATCGCTAAAAAATTCGATATGCCCATAATCGTGGCTTCGAGTTTCAATGATAATAAAGGTACGCTTGTAAAAGGAGAAGATATGGAAAAAGCTGAAGTAAGGGCTATTACTTTTAATCGCGAAATCGCAAAAGTATCTATAGCGGAAGTCCCTGATGTTCCAGGCACCGCCGCTTCGGTCTTTGAGCTTTTAAGCAACGCTCATATAAGCTGCTCTTTTATAGTGCAGTCCCAGAGCCATCATGGTAAAAACGATATCACATTCACAGTGAATGAAAAAGACTTTAAAGCGACAATGAACCTGCTGGAAAGTAATTTAAAGAAAATAGGCGGTAAAGAAATAATCTCCGATATTAATATTGCCACAATCTCAGTTGTCGGAACCGGCGTGGTCCGCGACCCGCGCGTCGCAAGCCGCGTTTTTAAAACCCTCGCGGCATGCGAAACTAACATAGACCTTATATCGTCTTCTAATATAACGCTTACATGCGTCATTAAAGAACGCGACGTCGAAAAAGCCGTGCAGCAACTTCATAAAGAATTCATAATCAATGAAAATTCAGAAAGATTAGAGTAATATTAATTTCAAAATATAAGACCGCGACGGGGGAAAAAGAAAGGACCAATGGCCCTCTTTTTCCCACCGTGCCCCCTTTTACTCTCCCTGAATATAAAACTGCGCAAATGCGGCATACTTCATATGCCTTATTTGCGCAGTTTTGCAGCATCGAAATAAAAAGGCTATTACCATAGCCTTTTTATTTCGGGCGGTCTTTCCTGCCAGCTTCGAAGTTTTTCTTTCCTGCCATAAACTTTTTTCATGCTTTTTGTTTGTTTCGCCTTCGCGCACGCGTTGCGTGCGCGAAGGCATGCTATTTACGCACCGCTGAAAATTAATACTGAGGCTTGCGGTAATGCTTTAATGTATAACAACTTTTATTATACCAAAGTATTAAAAGCTCCATTTCTTAAATTAAATAAGGACAATTTTTACCGTAGCAATTAGTTATAATTTTTGGAAGTACAATATCAAAATAGATTTCCATTAGTTTTTATCGCGAGCCGTTTGCTTTAATGTTAAAAGTATAATTATCATATCGATTTACTATATTGTTTACCGCGAGCCATTAACTTAAGTTTTATTAGTGCCATTATTGCTACGCATGTGCGTACGAAGTACGCACATGTAAACAAGCAAGCTGGCAGGAAACAAGTAAAAGGCAAGAAAAAGAAAAAGAAAAAAGAAGAGATAAGAGATAAGAAATTAAAGTCCTTACAGAAAAAGCTATCGACGGCCCCTGATAAAGCGTCAGGCAATTTGCAGATAGAGGGTGGGTAAAAGGGAGGGAGAAAGGGTTGCTAACCCTTTCTCCCTCCCTTCAAAAAAAGAAAGAGTTTATATATTCATATATTTATATTTACAATTACAATTTATGATTTATATATTTATTTATTTTCTTCGAGGCCGAACAGCATATAGGCGCACACGCTGGCGCCGGCTGCCAAGGTTATAAAAAACGCCGCGAGTATGGTATAATTCCACTGGTAGGGGTTATTTAAGTATGAAAATGCGGCGCCTATTTCGGCGTCTCTTATATAATCGCGGATAATAGCCATCAGGCAGAGTGTTATGAAAGCCGATCCGGTGAGAAGAATTATATTCCATTTTTTTAATATTATATCGGGCTTGAAGTGGGCTGCTGCGGCCTGAATTAAAGCCGCCGCTACGCCGGCCCAGAAAACAGAAGTTATAACGGCGTTTTTACCTGTAAGCGCCGCGTATATTTCGGGCTTCTGGGCGATGAGCATGGTAAAGCCGGAAAGCGTCTGAAGCACGAAGGCCGCCAAAAAGGCTTTTCTAGCGTAAACGGTTGAAAATGCGGCGAATGCCGCATCGGTATCTTTCTTAAAATAGCTCATAATAAAAACGGCTATGGAGGCTATCATGACTGCGCCGGTAATTGTATGTGCGAATCGTAAAACGGTGTTTATATCGTTTAAATATATGTAAATTCCGTAAAAAGTAGAGTTATAAATCGCGTGAAATTTTTCGGGGGCCTGCATAAGCGAGTTATTCGAGCCGTACATAAATGCGGTGTATAAAAGGCCGGTGAATGCCGTCAATAGAAGAGGGAGTCTGAGAGGCCGCAGGAGTTTTTCATCGCTCCAGCCGAGCAGGTAGAGTATATAATAGGAAACCATTATAAACGCCAGAATCAAAAGCCAGAAGGGCGCCATTAAAATAGTGGACGTGTAAAACAGCGGCGCGTAGAGAGCCTGAAGAAATAAAAGCGGCGCGACGCCGAGTGTTATTGTGAGTGAAAGGCAGGTCGGTAAAATTTTTAAAATATCGCGGTAGAGTCTATAAGCGCATTCGCAGTTTCCTATTTTTAATAATTTTTGCGATTTAAGTGCGATTGCGAGAATAACCGAGCCGAGCAGAATATTCATCGGTATAAGATGCAGGATAAAAGTAAGCACCAATAAGACTTTTTCGACTACCGGATGGCCCATTAAGGGCACGCTGTCTATGGCGGGAATTATTAATTTTATTTCAGAAGTTAAATTCATAATTCTACTCTCCGATTTCAATTTTATTATTCAATGAGTGCAGGTAAAGCGCGAGTGCCGAGCGTTCTTTATCGTTTCCGAAGAAAGGCGGCATGAATTTTTTCAACTCATCGAGTTTTAACAGGTTAGCCTCGCAAAATTCACGGCTCTGGTATTTAATTAAAGGTCTTATGGCGTTATAGCCGTCAATGGAATGGCATGCCTGACACTGGTAGCGGTAAATTTCGCGGCCGGCAGCGAGTGTGTTGCCAGCGGTAACTTCTTTTATATCGCACCACTTCAGGTTTGAAAGAAAAGAGGAACGGTCGATTTCGGGATTTTTATTTTTATCTACATAGATGGAGTTTGAATACATTCTTTCATAGAGCGTATAGGGCTTTCTTACCGCCTCGCGGACTAACTCGAATGTCGCAAGAAAAGTGGAGGCGAATATTATAAGAAGAATGGTGAAGATAGTCGAAAAGCGTTTCGGTTCGATCCATGAATGGGCTATTCCGGCGGCGAGCATTAAAAAAGCCGAGCCCGCGCTGATATTGGCAAAAATCATTATAAGCGGCGAGGCGCCGGTGACTATATCTTTTGCAAGGCCCGGTATTGCCGCAAAGTACCATACGCCGAAGACCGGCATGAAAATAATGGCGGGCAGAAGGTAAGCGGAGGCGTATTTGATAGCTTTTTCACGAAGCTCTTCCTCGAATTGAAAAGTTGCGGTGAACATGGCGAATATGCCGGCGAATGCGATGCAGACCACGGTGCGAAAAAATAGCGAAGGCCAGAAGGTCGGATTGAAAAAAGCTGAATAAAAGCTGCCGGTCTGGTAATAATCGCCGGGTGTAAGCATGAATGTAATTATTCCGTTGATCACAAAAAGCGAAAGCCAGGCGGCTGCCATATAAATAAAGGCGAGTTTTTGGCGCGATGCGCCGCTGAGGCGGTCGAATTTATAGACGTATAAGATAACGGCGAGTATTTCGACTAAGAAAAATACCCATTCGATGGCCCAGCCGTATAAAAAAATATGTATTAGAGTGGATGTAGCGGCGGGTGAAACCAGGGCTATCACAAACCATATTCCGACGCCCGATACCGCTCCGAATACGGTCGTAAGCAGCATAAAAAAGCGGGCGTGGCTTTTGATATAGTTTAAGAATTTCGGGTCTTTTTCGCGCGCGAGTTTTCTTTCGGCGAAATAAAGGTAGAAACCTCCGCCGACTGCAAGATGCGACACGATAACGTGGAGTATCGCGATTATGGCGATGAGCATCGAGCCGCCCAGAATAGGTATGTCCCAGAAAGGATAATTCATAGTTTCAAGCCTCCAGGATATATTTTAAAATTTGAATATGCTATTTACCGCGGCGCGGGCGCAGGCTGCGGCGAAGTGTATGTTATAGCCTCCGCAGCCGCCGGTGAAATCTATGGCCTCGCCGCCGAAATATAATTTTTTAACTATTTTAGATTCAAGGGTATCGGGGTTTATTTCGGCGCAGTTGACGCCGCCTAATGAAACCTGCGCTTCGTTAAAGGGTCTTGCGCGAAGTATTTTAATTTTATAAGATTTAAGGGTCGCGTGTATGCGCGCCGCCGATTCTTTAGAGGCGCGGGCTTTGCCGTCTATAGCCGTCAGAGAGAAAAACGCGTTTAAAAAAGATCGGTCCGCGACTCCCGAGAATATATCAAAATTTGAATAAAGCTCTTTCGACGGGATTTTAGATGTGAAATATTCGGCGTTAAGTTCGGCGGCCGGTAAAAAATCGATGTCGATAACGGTATTTTCACCGGCGTATAAATCTTTTGAAACTAAATTGCTGAGATATAAAATATTAGGCCCTGAAAGGCCGTATTCAGTGAATAAAATTTCGCCCGTGCGGCAAAAATCTTTATATTTAATCCCCGCTTCGATTTTTATGCCGGAAAGTTTGTTCAGAGGGCTTTTAACCGTTTCCAGCGCGCATATTCCGGGGGTTGGGCCCGGGATAGAGTGGCCTAATTTTTTAATAAGCCCGAAAGCCGATCCGTCTGTTCCGAGCTGCGGGTAAGCCGCTCCGCCGCAGGCAAAAATTAAAATTTTTGAATTTATAGATAAAGTCCGGCCTGTTTTAAGGTTTTCACATTCGATGATAAAGCCCTCTTGGGTTTGGTATTTGCTTGCGCGTTTATGAGCGCGGTTGAAGTTATGGTCGTATTCTCCGCCGGCGGAGGTTTCGGGTTGTTTTGCCGGCATGTGTTTAACGCCGGTGCAGCTCGTATCGAAAAGAGTTTCAAAACAGGAGTTTTTCAATTTATTTTCCAGAAAGCAAACGATGGTTTTGGCCGAGTTGGTATATGGAAAAAGTCTGCCGTATTCGTCGCGTCTGGAAAAAACCAGATTATCGTAGAGGTATCGCTGGATATCAAGCGAGCGGACGGAAGAAAGCGCGGCGCTGTGGAAGGCTTCATCGTTTTCGAGCTGTAAGTAATCGCTTTCGCGGATGCTTGAATTTGAATAATTGCATCTTCCGTTTCCTGAAGCCGCGATTTTTTTGAAAGGGCGCGAAAGTTTTTCGATGACAATAACGCGCGGCGCGGTATTTTTCGCACGGCTGGCATTTTTAAAAGCGTCAGCGTAAAAAGAGGCGAAAAAGCCCGTAAAAGTTCCGGCCCCTATAACGGCTATATCATATTCATTTTTATGAATATTATCGCAAGATTTTGTCATAAAACCTTTCGTTTAAAGCGGATTATATTTAGCGCTCCGCGTCATGCGTTTTCGTTATTTATAAATTCTGCATCCGGCGGCAGTTTTTGAAAATGTTTCGGCTTCGTACGACCATTTTAAATATAGGTCGTAAATTTTATAAATATCGCCGTTAATTATCGTTTCGCGTAGTTCGGGGCCGCCGGCGAGCCTGTCGATGAAAAATTTCCGGCTTTTTTCGCTGAATAAAAATTTGATATAGTCTTTGTTAAGATCGTAAATGGTTTTTAGCAATAATACGCCGAATAGTAAAGATTTAAAATTGCGAGCAACGCCGTCTTTAAAACTTAATTCAATTCCGCGGCATAAAGAATTCGAGTATTTAGAGGATAGCGGCGTAAATGAGATCTGGTTAATATTAATAAAGTCGAAATCTTTTATGGCAAGAGAATCCAGCGTGCCGCTAAAAGAATCGACGATGCGGCCGGGGTCTGTAAAAGGCGCGCCTATTTTCTGGAAAGGCGCATCAGTGCCGCGGCCTTCGGACAGGTTAACGCCCTCGAAAAGGCAGGTGCCGGGATAAAACAGCGCGGTTTCCGACGAGACCATGGCGGGCGAAGGCGGTATCCACTTTAAACCGGCGGCGGCAAATATCATGTCTCGCGAATATGCCCCCTGGATGCCGACGATCTCGACTACGGCGTTTTTATAAACCGTCCGGTTAAGATACAGCGCTAATTCTCCTATCGTAAGGCCATATCTGACGGGTATGGCGTAAGGGCATAATTCGGAGAAATAATCAGGCGCGGGCAGTCCGCCTTCGGCCGTGTCTGCTGAAACGGGATTGATCCTGTCGAGCACGATTAAAGGTATATTTTCATTTTCACAGGCCGCTAAGGCTAAGCCGAGGGCGTGTATATAAGTGTAAAACCTGACGCCGGCGTCCTGCACGTCAAAAACTATGGCGTCAACGGCTTGGCCGCCTGAGAGCGCCTCGCTTATTGCGTTACGGGAATGGCCTTCGGTGAACAGGCTCAGTATGGGAATTTTAAGCTCGGGATGTCCGGTATCGGCTATGTAATCGCCGTCGGCTATATTAGCGAAATAGCCGTGCTCGGGAGAAAATATGAAACTCACGCTGAAGCCGGCTTCGATAAGTGCCGTGAGATTGATTTTAAGCCCGGCGGTAAGCGCTCTCGAGTTTGAAACGAGGCCTATTTTTTTATAGCGCGCATATTTTTGCCGGTTATTTATTAAATTATCGATGCCGTTAAAAATTTTACTATTGGTATTATTGTTCATCGGGAGTAATATCCTCGATTGAAATTACTTCTTTGTCGTCTTTTTTAAGGGGTTTCGGTTCCGGTGCCGGCGATTTTTTATCTTCGGATATAACATTGGCTTTGATTTCAACAGGGGCGGGCGCTTTCACTGCAGCCGCATCGGCGCCGACGCTCACTGAATCGGTATCGTTTTTAGCTTCGATAGGCGGGGCGGCGGCCGGCGCCAGCCGGGTTTCGCCGGTTTTATCGCTGCCGGAAACATCCGCGGCAGAAGGTTTTGCTTCTGGATAGACGATAGCCGACGGTTCTACTTTGATATCGCCGAACAATTTGACTTTAAGCCGCGCGGCGATCTCTTTGACCGTAGCGAATTCGTAATCGCCGGTCTGGTTGGAGCCCATTACGATCACGAACGGAAATTTTTCGAGCAGGACGTATTCGTCGGAAGTTTCTTTTTTAAGGTAATTTTTTAAAATCTCCATATCTTTTTGAAAGGAGCGTTCGCTTATATCGCGTTTATACTCGATGGCGATGCAGATATAAATAGTGTCGTCGTCGGCGTCTTTTCCCTTGTAGAAAGAAGTATGGGCTACGCGCCAGCCTGCGCTGGATATATTCGAGCGGAAAGCTTCTTTGGTTATTTTATCGAAATCGCTTTTAGTGGTGCTCAACTGCGGGTTGGTTTTCATTTTGCTTATTCTGGCCATCACTAAGTTGGCCGGCAGTTCGTCTTTTTTCATATAGAGCTTGTCTATAGTGGTTTCGAAGGTGCCCAGGTAGCCGGCGGGCAGTTGATAGCTGAGAGCGCCTTTAGTGAACGTTTGCGCTTCCGAAGTAGATTCATTGAGCATATTAGCGATCGTTTCTCCCGCGGCTTTAAGTTCCGTTTTAACTTCGTTGGATACGAAAGGCATTTTCGGCAGCGAAGGCGGAAGTTTAGGAAGAGCTGCCGGAATGTATGGAGCGGCGCCTGGCGCCTTTGAACGCGGGTCGGCTTTAAAAGCACCGGAGGGTTTCAGAGGCAGCGAAGGAAATTTTGAAACGCCCGGTTTTGAGTTTAATTCAACGGGCGCGGTCATGGAAGCGTTCGGGGCTGAAGCCGAAGTGACTGCCGGAGAAACTTCCTGCTGCGCATGCGCCGGGAAGGTCCCCGCAAGAAGAGCCGTTGAAATCATTATGGCTGCCGCGCTTGCAAGCAGACTGCCGCAGGGCTTAACGACGGATTTTATTAAATTCATGCTTTATCGCACCTTCTTTTTTTCATTTATAATTTTAACGACTTCCTCGAGGTCGCCCGGAGTATCGACGCCCTTTGAGTTATAAGCCGTTTTTACGCAGTGGATCAGATAGCCGTTTTCAAGAAGTCTTAACTGCTCGAGACTTTCAGCTTCCTCGCAAAAAGTTTTTTCGAGGTTGGCGAAATCTATAAGCGCGCTTCTTTTATAGGCATATATTCCGATATGTTTATATACTTTGTCGAGTTCGGGTTTTAAATTGCGAAAGTACGGAACGGGCGAGCGTGAAAAGTAAAGCGCGCGCTGTTGGTTGTCGATTACGACCTTTACCGTATCGGGGTTTTTATATTCATGCTCGTTTGTAACCGCAGTGATCGCCGTTACTACCCCTATTTCGGGAAACGATTCAAAAGGCGCGGCTAAAGAATCGATGAGCGCGGGGTCGATGAGAGGCTCGTCGCCCTGGATATTGATAAAAATATCGCCTTCGGTCCGCAGAGCGACTTCGCATATGCGGTCGGAGCCGCTGCGGCAGTATATCGAAGTCATCTGATATTCAAAACCGTGTTTGCCGACAGCGTCGGCGATTTCCTGCGAATCGGTCGCCACTATCACTTTTGAAAGGCACGAGGCTTTCGCCGCCGCCCGGGCTACCCATACTATCATTTCAACTCCGTCGATTTTCGCCAGAGGTTTGCGCGGAAATCTGGTGGATTCGAGACGCGCCGGTATTACGCCGATCACGCTTAACGCTTTTTTTTTCATTTATTACCCCCGCTATCGTTTCCGAGTTTTAAAATTTTTTCAATAATATTTGTGGTAGAGGCGTTTGCGATCATTTCCGCCCTTATAAGCGTTCCGCCTGAAGCGCGGATAAAATCGGCGCCCACTATATCTTTTTCTTCGTACTGCGCGCCTTTTACAAGCACGTTGGGTTTAATGAAGTTAATTATTTCAGCCGGAGTTTCTTCGTCGAATAAAACCACGCAGTTAACGCATTCAAGTCCGCAGAGCATTTCGGCCCGTTCATCCTGGGGGACGATAGGGCGTTTCGGACCTTTATTTCGCGCCACTGAAGCGTCGGTATTAAGGCCGATTATCAAAAACGAGCCGGCGGAACGGGCCTGCGTAAGGTAGCGCAGATGTCCGGTATGGAGAATATCAAAACAGCCGTTCGTAAAAACTATTTTACCGCTTTGTTTGCGCCTGAGCTCGCCCAGATAGGAGCCGAGATTTTCCCGGGAGGTTTCATCTGAAAAATTGAATACGGTTTTTTTATTCATTTTGATCGTTATCACCTGAAAATAAAATTTCTTCAACGAGTTTGCAAATTATATGACCGGCGAGTATGTGCATTTCCTGAATGCGAGAAGTTTCGGCCGAAGGAACGGTTAAGAGTATGTCGCAGAGGTTTTGCTCTTTCATCGCGCCGCCGCTGATTCCGCAGAAACCGACGGTTTTAAGGTTGAGTTCTTTAGCGCGGTAAAAAGCGTTGACAATATTTTTAGAATTGCCGGAAGTGGAAATGCCGATGAATAGATCGCCGGGCGCGGCAAATGCTTCGAGCTGCCTTGAAAAAACATTGTCATAGCCGTAATCGTTGCCTATGGCCGTAATCGATGAGACGTTTTCGTTGAGCGCTATACAGGGAAGCCCTCTGCGTTCCATTTTAAAGCGTCCTACAAGCTCCGCGGCTATGTGCAGGGCGTCGGAGGCGGAGCCGCCGTTTCCGCATATAAGTATTTTTCCTCCGCGTTTAAGGCATTCAGCGGCTGCTATTGCCGTTTCGTTGACCTGATAAACGCATCTTTTTTCGAATTTAGCCAGATTATTTCTGCTGCGAGAAATATAATCGAGCGTTATATGGGCGTAATGCTCGTAAGAAGTGCTGCTGTTGGTTATAAGCCGCCCGCCGTTATTTTTTTCATTCATTTTAATACCTCTGATTTTTTGTAAATGCCTCTAAGGTTGATTTTTTTGAGGCCTTTTTTATTTTTTCGCCATTTTTTTAAATTTGAAGTAAAGTAAAAACAGCACTACTATTAAGGCGATTATTCCGTTATATTCACGGTTTTTCATAAAATTGGCGGCCTTAGTTTTTAACGAAGTGAAGGCGTTCTTCAATTCTTTTAAACTTTCAGAGAGGCTTTTTAATCCGGGGAAGAAAACCGGAGTTTTAGCGCAGTATTCCGAATAAAAATCACCGAATTTTTTTTGTAGTTCCTGTGATTCGGCTTTAATGGTGAACGGATAGATAATGGCGAAAAGCGCGTAGCATATCAGTGCGACGGGCGGATTCATCGATATGATTATAAGGCCGCTCATCAGAAGGAACGAACCTAAGTATAAAGGATTGCGCGTAGCGCGGTACGGGCCTTCGGTGGTAAGTTTATCGAGTTTGATTATATAGCAGGAAGCCCATACGCGAAGAAGTTCGCCCATAACGGCGACGGCGGCTCCGATATAAAACATAAGAAGCGAAGAGGGCTTCGCGGTTACTATAAGCAGTATCGAGCTCAGGTATCCAAAACTTACTCTTAATTTTCTGATTATTTCCATAATATGCCTTCCTATCTTTATTTTTATTCTTAACTTGTTTTAATTATATTCTTCAGTATTGCGTAAAAGACTTCGCCCGCACTGATGGATTTAAGACATTTAAAACCGTTGCGGCACTTTTTCTGTTCGCACGGCCTGCATGCTAAGTCGGGATTATAAACTCCGTGAAAATTATCGGAAGGCGGCGCGAAAGTTTCTACGTTTGTGGGGCCGAAAAGGCCTATCGCCGGAATTCCCGCTGCCGCAGCTATATGCAGCGGTCCGGAATCCGGTCCGACGAAACATGAACTTTTTTTGGCCAGATTGTAAACTCCGCCTAACGAAAGTTTGCCGCAGGCTGAAATCAATCGGCCTTTAACCGCTTTAACAGCCGCTTCTATTTTAGCGAATTCTGTTTCATCTTCGGCGCGCCCGATTATGACATGGTTTATACTGAATTTTGAAAGCGCCGGATGGCGTTCGCACATATTAATAAGCGCCGCGTAGTTGCTTGAATGCCATTTTTTAAAATTATTGGACGGCGTGATATGGTAGGTAATAATCATCGGGGCTTCCGCGGCGCCGGCCGTATCTATATTAGCGTTTAAAAAAGCGTCCAGTTCGGCCTCTGAATGCCGCGCCCCTATATAGGTGGTAAGTTTATAATCATCTAAAAAATCGCCGCCGGCTTTTAAGTCGTCGGGCAGAAGTTTTAGAAGGTTGAGCTGATTTCGCGCGGAATGGACTTTGAATTTTCGGGGCGGTTCGGCGCGCCGGTTATAAAGATGTCCCCGTCCGGCGTAGTTGTACCCTAATCTTATTTTCGCGCCGCTGAGATATGAAAACCAGGCGGTTTTGGGAATGCCGTGAAAATCGATTACCATGTCATAACGGCGTTTTCTTATAATTTTCAAAAAATTTAAATCGTATTTTAAACGCTCGAAAAAACCCGTTCCGGTGTTATTATACAAAAGAAAACCGTCTATGGAAGGATTTTCGATCACAAGCTCGGCGAAACGCTCGTCTATCATTAAATCGACCGAAGCGTTTTTTAAAAGCTCGCGCGCTGCGGCAAAAGCTGGCGTGCATTGTATTATATCGCCTATTGATCGAAGCCTTATTAAAAGTACTTTCATCGTAATTACGCTTTCTTTTTTCGGGATTTATTTTTATTTCCGCTTTATTTTAACTGTTTTAAACGATTATTCAAGACAGAGTTTTTATATCGGCGATTATATTTCTTGTGGCGTGGTTTTTAGCGTCGCCGGTTATCGCTATTTTACCGCCGTAAGATAGAATGCTGTTTCTTTCAGGCACGGTTTCGGGAGTATAATCGGTGCCTTTAGCGCAAATATCGGGTTTAAGCGCCAGTATGGTTTCGTCGGCGGTAAGCGAGTCAAAAACAATGACCAGATCGACGCATGAAAGCCCGGCGAGCAGTTCGGCGCGTTCAGCCGCGGCCGTGACGGGGCGTTCCATTTTTTTAAGAGTTTTGAGCGACTCGTCGCTGTTTATAGCTACAAGAAGTATGTCGCCTAATTTTTTGGCCTCGTTTAAACTTCGCAGATGTCCTACGTGTAGAATGTCAAAACAGCCGTTGGTAAAAACGAACTTAAGGCCGAGTTTTTCGGCCGTGAACCTTATGCGTTTCAATTCGTCGATATTTTTAATTTTACTCACTCATATCACCATCTTTTACGGAATCGAATTATTTTATCATAATATAGTCATAAAATCAATAACTTAAATTTAAATAATTAGGTTGACAGTGTATCTAAAATGTGATAAAATTCTTGAAAAAAATAAAAGGATTAATTATGAGTCAGGACATCGAATTAAAATGGCTTTATGATTTTCTGCCTTATATCGAGGAGATTTTTCAGAATAAAAAAGAAGATATAGGCTTTGATCACAGCGTGCGCACCATGAACATAGCCCGTTACATCGCCGCTTTAGAACGCGCGGATAAAGATATGGCGGCCCTTCTTGGCCTGCTTTCAAGGTTCGCGCCGACCGAAATTAACAGCGTTATTCCTTTGCTTGATAAAAGCGAAGAATTTAAAAAACAGTTTATGAAAAATTTCGAAGATTTGATTTTAAACGATAACTTCGATACGCTCGAGGTGAAGATCGCCAACGACGCCAATTGCCTCGAAGCTATGGGTGCGATAGGCATTATAAGGCATTTCTACCGCGGCGCTTCTGAAAAACTTCCGCTTAAACTTTTAATTAAAAATTTTGCGGACAAAACGGCCAAGCTGCATGCTTCCATAGCTACCGATACGGGTAAAAACATGGCGCTGGAAAGACAGAATTTTATTTCCACTTTTTTAAACAGGTTAAAGGGCGAAACCGTCTGGGAAAATATATAAATTTCATTATACGGCTTATAAAAAAAGCAAAAAAATTATTTTCGGAGGCCTCATGAATCTTTGCATCTTAAAAGTTATGTTCGTCTGTTTATTTACTTCGTTTGCCAATAAACACATATTTTAGACCGTTAAAACCTTAAAGTGGTCGCATGAAATAACGAAATGAAAAGTGGCGGTTTATATGGAAAAAAACATCTCAGTCGGAGAGCTTGAACCTGGAATGAGGCTGAGTAAGCCGGTTTACGTCGAAGGCACGCAGATCATTCTTATAAATAAAGACGCTATCCTCGATGCGTCGAATATAAATATTCTAAAGCAGCTGGGTATAAGCGGCGCTTTTATTTACGAAGACGCAAGGCATATCGAGCCGGCAAGGGCGTCGGCGTCAGACGCGGTTGAGCAGGCGTCAAAAATTCTGGTAGTCGATGATGAACCTGAAATATGTCACTATATCAAAGACGTTCTTGAAAATAGCGGATATACGGTTATGTGCGCTAACGGCGCAGGTGAGGCGTGGGATATATTAACTAACGATCTTTTGATAGACACGCTGTTTCTTGATCTGATGATGCCTGAAGTCAGCGGGCTCGACCTGTTAAAAAGGATACGCTCAGAAATTAAAAGAAATATCAGCGTGGTTATAGTAACGGCTAAAAAGGGCATGCAGGATATAATAATGGCTAAAGAATTAGGAATATCGGGTTATTTGACAAAGCCGTTCGACCCGCAAAAACTTGTAGTTATAGCCAATCAGGCTTCAAGCGACAATAAAACCATATAGGTGCCGCGCGAAATTGTTTAATACGGCTGGTCCGCCCGGCGGATAGCGGCAAAAAAAAATTTAAAAATATAAAGGTATTGAATTTATTAAATTTTAATGTTATAATCGTATGGGTAAGGGCCAGTTAGTGTCAGTTTTTTAAGAGAGGTATAATAGAAAATGGCTGAAAATTTTGTTATCAAAAAAATCGAAGACGAGCGTATTAAAAGCGAGTTTTTGAATTGCTACAAGCTCTCCGGCCGGATCGACGCGGAAACCTCGCAGGAATTTGAACTAACCATGCGGCTTTTACAGAAACAGGAAAAATACGTGATTTTTGACTTCAGTGAGTTGAATTATATAAACAGTTTCGGCATAGGCATTTTAGTCGATCTGCAGAAAAACGTTTTAAAAAATGAAGGTATAGTTAAAATCTGCGGTCTTTCGCCGTCTATAAAAAAAATATTTCAAATAACCTATTTAACCAGGGTTTTTGAAATATTCGAAACTTTCGAGCAGGCGCTTGAAAGTTATTGCAGCAGGACGGCTGGCGAAAAATAATTTTCGGCCCGTCCGGCTTTTGCCTCGAGGTTGAAAGAAATCAGGAGAGCTTGATATGAGAAATCTGCGTAAAAATTACTTTATAAAACCCGGTTTTCAGACTAAACTTACCGTTATCATACTGCTGATAGTCGTTATAGTGGCTAATATCGTGGGCGGCGTCATTTACGGTCTGCTTTCGGGTTCCACTATAATCGATCAAATCTCAAAGGCTTTTGAAATCGATAATTACCGCGATCTTTTGCTTCCGGTTATTTTATTCGCAGAGCTTGTGGCTATCATAATAGTCACCTTTATCGGAGTGTTCGTTTCGCATACCATGGCCGGGCCGGTTTACCGGTTTGAAAAAGTCCTCGACGACGTTGCGGGCGGCGAGCTCGACTCGCATTTTAATTTAAGGACCAGCGATGAATTTCAGGATTTAGCTTTGAGCATAAATAATCTTATAGGCACGCTTAACTCTAAAGTCGCCGAAATTAAAGTATATTCCAATAATATAACCAACCTGATGAACGAGATAGATTCGCCGAAAGCCATGACCATATACGATATCGAAAATATCAAAAATACCATGCAAAAGCTCAGCGCATCGATTAATTACTTTAAAATGATCGACGTTTCGGCTTCTGAAGACGATGGAACCATGCTGGAAGAAAATGCGGTGGCGGCCGGTTCCGGCGTGCACGCGCAAGTTCTGGCCGGGGCCGTTAATAAAGCCGATGGCCTTAATTATTCAGCTGCGGCGGCGGATGCCGTCCGGCAGGCGGAAGTAAAATTATCAGCTGAAGACCTTATCGGCGGCGGGCGGGATAAAAAACGCAAGCCGGCTAAAGAAAAAACGCAAGCCGATACCAAAAAAGGCGAACCTTCGCCGTCTAAAAATAAAAATAAAGACAGAACGGTAAATGCTAAGACCGCCGGCGGCGGAAAGAAAAACAAAAAAGTTTAAGAGAGGCCATAAATTTGGATCAAAACATCGATTCCGGTTTTGCGCCGGGTTGCGGCGCGGATGAAATAATAAGCCTTATAAATGAATTAAACGATAAAAATTATCCGAAGCGCCAGGAGGCGGCAAACCGTCTCACCGCCATCGGCAATCCCGTCGTTTCTTATCTAAAAGACGCGCTTTTAAACGATCCCGACGACGACACCAAATACTGGGCCACCATTATTCTCGGCCGCATAGGCGACAGCGCCATAAGCGTTCTCACCGAAATACTTTGCAGCGGCGATAAAGATTTAAAAATTTTCGCGGCCCGCGCTATCGGCGAAGCGCTCGACCCTCGCGCCCTCCCCTTCTTAGTCAAAGCTCTCGGCGATAAATCGTGGTCGGTCCGTAAAAATGCCGCGGCCTGCATGATTAAGTTCGGCGACGCGGCTATCGCGGTATTGACGGAATCGCTCGCCTCTAATAACGAAGACCTTAAATACTGGGCGTCTAAAATTCTCGGCGATATGGGCCCTAACGCCGTTGAACCGCTTATCAAAATGCTCAAATCCGATAATAAAGATATGCGCTTTTTCGCTACTATGGCTCTTTCTAAGTCGCAGGACATCCGCGCTGTGAGGCAGCTTATAAATTGCTTCCGCGACGAATCCTGGATAATCAGAAAGAGCGCGGCAGACGCGCTCGAGCAGATAGGCGAGCGCGCAATCGAACCTCTGACTATAGCGCTTTCTCACGAAGATAAAGACGTGCGCTACTGGACTACGCGCGTTCTCGGGAAAATAGGCGCCAAATCCATACATCCGGTTTTAATGCTTTTAAAAGACGACGATACGGAAGTGCGCCACCTTTCAAAGAAAATACTCGCGAGCATAGGCGTTCTGGCCGTCGAGCCGCTCATACGCATTTTAAAGAACGACGATAAGGATATGCGCAAAAACGCGGCCGAAGCTCTCGGCGAAATAAAATCGTCAGAGGCCGTAGTGCCGCTTATCGAGGCTATGGGCGATGAATCGTGGTTCGTGCGCAAAACCGCCGCCGACGCGCTTACTACTATCGGCGCGCCGGCAATACCTTCGCTCACGCGGGCTCTTAACAGCGACAACGAAGACGTTAAATACTGGAGCACCGTGGTGCTCGGCGCGATAGGCCGCGAGGCGCTGACCCCGCTTATCGAGGCTATGCGCTCCGATAATAAAGAAATACGGTTTTTCGCGGCAGAAGCGCTCGGTAAAATCAAAGACCCGCAGGTTATACCATATCTGCTCGAGGCCCTGCGCGATAAATCGTGGCCTGTCAGAAAAAGCGCGGCCGACGCTCTCGAAGAGATCGGCGAAGCGGCCATAGGCCCGCTTATTAAAGCTCTTAAAAACGAAAATAACGATATCCGCTTCTGGACGAAACGCATATTAAGAAATTTCGGCGACCTGGCGATAGTGCCTTTAGAACATTATCTTCTCCACGGCGACGACGATCTTAAAATATACGCCGCTTACGCGCTCGGCGAAATACGCAACGAGCGCTCGCTTACCGTTTTGATTCACGCTTTAAACGACGGCAACGAATGGGTCCGCCGCTATGTCGTTTCGGCCCTGGCCGAAATCGGAAATCTCGAAGCGGTCCCGGCCATACTCGAATCGATGAAGAAAGAATCCGACGAAATGTGCGTATTGAACATAAAAGCCATGAAAAAATTCGGCGCCGGCGCCGTCGGCGAAATAATTAAGTTTATAATTCCCGAAAACGAAAGACTCGTTTCCTACCTTATGGCCATGCTTAAGTCCTTCGGCGCGGAAGGCGTACGCGAAATCGTAAAAAATCTTTCTATATTTATCGATTCTAAATATGCGGCCGAAAAAATCGCGGCAGTTATCGAATCTGCGGGAAAGCCTGCCGTAGAAGTTATCAACGAATTCGCCGCTTCTAATCCGGGCGAGGTTAGAGCCTCCGCTTATTTAAGCGATATAGCCGGGCGGATCGAGTCCGCCGGCGCCGGCCGCCCTCCGCTCACGCCCGCGGCGCCGAGGATCCATAAAAGATGATTTTACCTTTAGGCGGGTTGATGTAGCGTGAGTCAGCTTTATTATATTTTCATAAGTCTCAGGCCGAAGCAGTGGGTAAAGAATTTCTTTATTTTTTTGCCGCTTTTATTTTCGAAAAAAATACTTAACTTTAACGACAGCGCGGCCGTTGCCGCTACGTTTTTAGTCTTTTCATTATTTTCAGGCGCGGTTTATCTATTCAACGATATCCTCGATTACCAAAAAGACAGGCTTCACCCGTTCAAGCGGTTAAGGCCGATAGCGGCCGGTAAATTAAGTTTGAACTCAGCGTGGTTCGCTTCTTTTTTTATTCTGGTAAGCGCGGTAGTGCTTTCGGCCTTCATCAGCGTTAATTTAACCAATATAGCGCTCATATATTTTTCTTTGAATATAGCTTATTCCCTTAAGTTAAAAAAAGTGGTCATACTCGATGTTTTATGTATAGCGGCCGGTTTCGTCCTGCGAGTGGTGGCCGGAAGCGTTGTTATATCCGTCAGCGCGTCCCACTGGCTCTTAATGTGCGCGTTTTTAATATCGATATTTATAGGCTTTTGCAAGCGCCGCGCCGAGATAACTTCTTTAAACGAAAGCGCCAACAGCCACCGCGAAGTGCTCGAACACTATAATACCGCATTTTTAGACCAGATGATAGTAATTTCGACCTCTACGACCGTTATGTCTTACGCGCTTTATACAATGTCGCCGGAGACCGTCGAAAAATTTCAGACCGAAAATTTGATATATACCGTGCCGTTCGTGCTTTACGGTATATTCAGATATCTATATATGATCCACAAGAAAAAAGTCGGAATGTCGCCGACCGAGGCGCTTCTTACGGACTATCCAATAATAATATGCGTTATAGCATGGTTTTTATTGTCCGGCGCGATAATCTTCAAAGTAATCTAAATTCATTTTAAATTCAAATTTTCATTTTATATATTAATGCTTTAGTTTAAATTAAAGCTACGCGGCCGGACTTCGTGATATCCGCCTGCGGTTATTGATTTTTACGGCTTACCATCGTCGTGCTTGCCTGATCTACCGGCATCATCGATATTTCATTTATATTTACGTGCGCGGGCCGGTTTGCGCAAAATACTATCACATCGGCGATATCATCGGCGGTAAGCGGCGTCATATTTTCATAGACTTTTTT
>CAYTCW010000006.1:0-2127 GCA_964436235.1 uncultured bacterium | reverse complement strand
ATTTAAAAACATTTAAAATAAAAATCTTGATTTTTTGTTCAATATATTATATAATAAATAAGCAATTAATTCAAGTGTTTAATGACAGCGTTTAACGAAAGGCCTTAAATTGCGCTCTGATAATAAAATTATTGCGTTGTGCGGCTTTATGTTTAGCGGTAAATCTAAAACGGCCCGTCTCATAGCCGAAAAAACAGGCAGGCATCTCTACGACCTTGATTTAATTATCGAATCGAAAACAGGTATTAAGATTTTTGATATATTTACTCTATACGGAGAATCCCGCTTTCGCGATTTAGAATATGAATCCCTAACGGAAGTTCTGGAGAAAGCCGAAACCAGCCATGGTAAAGCAATTATAGCTTTAGGCGGTGGGACGCTTGCGCGTACTGAATGCCGCGCCCTGCTTTCAAAGCCGGCTTTGCTGATCTATCTGAAAGCGGGTTTCGCGGAAATAGTCAAACGCATTAATGCGGCGGACGAAGGCGAAATAAAATCCAGGCCTTTAATTTGCCCGAAAGATTTTATGAAACTCGAAAAGTTATACGAGTCCCGCATTAGTTGTTACGAACTCGCCGGCTTAGTGGTTAATTGCGATAATTTGACATTAACTGAAACCGCCGCTGAAATAATAAAAACCGTTTCCGATTAGAGAATATAGCGTAAAAAAACTAAAGAATTTAATTAAGATACCGATAAATAAATACGAATCCACCTATGAAAGGAGGTTGATAAGCTTGGCTGTTGAAGTAGGACAAATTGTTGAGGGGACAATCGAAGAGATAAAACCTTACGGCGCTTTCGTTAAATTAGAAAGCGGTGAAAAAGGTTTAATCCACGTTTCGGAAATCGCTAATACCTACGTTCAAAACGTTGCCGATCACCTCCAACTGAACTCTAAAGTTAAGGTAAAGGTTATTGCAAAGAAAGATCATAACAAAATTGATCTATCAATCAAACAGGTTGACGAGAACGCCGCCGTAACAAAACACGAACCTTCTTTCCACCATCGCGATTCAGACTCAGAGCCCCGCGAACGCGTAAGAAGTTTTGAAGAAAAACTTAGCTCGTTCTTAAAAGAGAGCTCCGAGCGTAATTCTGAATTAAAGCGCCATAACGAAATGCGCAAGAAAAAAGGCGGAAAAAGAAGATAGTCATATCTAATAATAATATGGCTGATGTTACGCTTAATTTAAATCAAAGCGATATTACGATCGTAAAATATCAAATCGATCGAAAAGAAATAAGGTTCCTGAGCGTCGCTAAAAGGTGCAAATTTGCAAACCCTTTAGTAATAGCTCAGGACCCTTTTCTTACGCGCGGCGTTTTATTTCCGACCATATACCATCTTTGCTGCCCGCGCTTGGTCAAACTAATTTCTCATCTTGAAGCATCGTCTTTTTTTAAAAATCTTAAACTTTCAATTAAGAACGACGCCGCTATCGGCGCTAAATATATCAACTTAATGGGTTTTTACAAACAAAACCTTCAAAGGCATATCGCCGGTCTTTATAAAATTCCGGCGACCGGCCCGCTCATCAAAAATTACGATCTTATAATCAGTCCCCCTTCGGCTTTTGAAAAATTATCCGATAATATTATTAAGGAAGAAAGTAAAATCGAAATCACGCGCGGTATTTATGACGGCCTTATCGAATGCGGATTAGCCGGCAGCCGCGAAATAACGGCGCTTAAATGTCTTCATGCCCTGTATGGTTTTTTAACGGGCGTTACCGGCCGGTGCGAAGAAGTTTTATTTTTTAAAGACCTTATCGAAAGTCAAATCAAAGCTGAGTACGGCGATGAATTTCGAAATATTTTCGCCGATTAACTTATAAATTGCATAAAGTTAAAAACTTCGGGGGATATCTATATGCTGAGAGGATTATATACCGGCGCGTCCGGAATGCTTATTAACGAAGTGCGGCAGAATATTACGGCTAATAATCTGGCCAACGTCGATACTGCCGGATTTAAAAAGAGCGTGCCGGTTTTTTCGATGGAACCCGATAACCAAATATACCGCGTCAACGATTTAAACCGCGTATCCAAACAGAAATTCAGCGATATTTCGCGTTATATAGGCAATCTCGGAACCGGCGCCGTCGTATCCGACGTTTACGTTAC
>CAYTCW010000005.1:11893-67852 GCA_964436235.1 uncultured bacterium | reverse complement strand
TTTTTATGGTATAATTAATCATAATTTGTTTTCTTTAGACAAGGAGTGTTTTTATGTATAAAAAAATAGTGAAAAAATATTTGATCACGGCTTTAATCTGTTGTTTTGTTTTCGCATCGTGTGAATGTTTTGCCCAAACTATCGCTTCGACTGAAGATTACGATCCGGTTTCATTGTATAAAATAGGGTTAGCCTGGGATTATCCGCCTTATCTTTTGATCGATCTTCCTGCTAAGCCCGGCGATATGCTTTTATCTCAGGGGCCGTTTCCCTATATAGCGCCAATAATGCAAAAAAGCGGTTGGATAACCGGTCATTCGGGCATTTACGCCGGCCGCAAAGATCATGACGGCGACGGGATCGAAGATTACGTAACGGCCGAATCTGCCCGTTATGGCGTCTGGTATGGTTATTTTTATCCGATGAACCGTTTTGAAAAAGGCCACGGCCGTATGGACGAATATTTAAAAACGGACACCAAAATTACCGCCTTGCTTAAAAAAGCATTCGGCGAAGACATAAGTGAAAAAAATATAGTCAAGAAATACGATCAGCTGCTCGACGGAACTTATATGGGCGCCCGCACTATCGATATACTCAACGACAGTCCTGACGAATTCACATATCGCCGTAAAATTCTTGAATTTGCGCATAATTATATACTTAAAAACTCTAAATACAGCTACGACGGTTTCAAACAGCCTATTCTTTCGATTTTCAATACGCTTAACACACACGGCACCGGCGGCTATGGTAAAGGGCACGAAGAAATGTTCACCTGCGTCGGGCTTACGGAAGCCGCTTATGAATATGCCGGCCTCGATATCGTGCCGAAGTATATCGAAGAAACCAATGTGGGCTTAACGCCTTTAAAACAGTTTTTGTATTCAAAACCCGTATCGCAAATATTCGTAAAAAAGGGCGATACCCAGAGTTTTGGCGTGTGGCATATCATACACGGCCGTAAAAATTTAGAACCCGGCGTTATTTGTGAAAATATTCCTGATGGCTGTTCTTTCGACGGCCGCGAGTTCAAAATCGATTCAAATTCAATGAATACGGGCACTTATGAAGTCGAATTTATTTCGATGCAGTACGCCGATCAGAGGCAGAAAGTATATATCATCATAGCCGCCGATAACAAGCTGCCGTCTTTTGATTTTAAAGATATAGCCAGCGGTTTTAAGGGTATCGGCCGCGCAAGCGACGATGTAAGCGCCAGTGTTGCCCGGGCGGTATTCGAATCTAAAAAGGCCAACAAAAAAGAACGCGATCAAAAATTATTCGCATGTCTCGATGAATGTAAAACGGTCGATGACATAGTGGTTGTGGCCAAAAATATCCAGAACGGCGCGGCCCGTGATATCGTTATATTGAGCGGGCTTAAATATGCCTCGTCGATCAACGATCTTTATAAATTAGCCATGTTCACCGATTCAAATCTTACGGTCAATAAAATATTGTTCGCGCCGCTCGGTTACACGGTGCCCGGCATATCGAATGTAATAGCTAAGTTAAAAAATTCAACAACTTTCAGTTTGTTTTTTAACCGCGAGTGCGCTAAGGAATTGAAAAAACTCAATAGTACGGAATTTATATTTTCACATAGCGTTAATATCGCGTTTAAAATTTCATTTAAAGACATAGCTTCAATGGATGTTTCTAAAATAACCGGATTTTTAAAGTTTTTATGTGAAAATCCAGCTGAATTAAATAAACTCGAAAATTCTTATCTGATAAGTTTAATTCAAAAAAGAGTATATTTCGCTCTGGCCTCCGGCGATAAAGCGGCCGGCGAAATACGCGCCGCGGTAGCTGCAATGCTTAATGAGGCGGTTCTTAAGGTTAAAGTCGAAAAAAATCCCAACCGCATGAATATTATGACTGACGAACAGATCGTCGCCCGTTTTTTAAATACTATGGCGCAAAGTTTCGATGTGGAAGGCGGCTGGCTCGATAAGTCTTTCGAGGCCGAAAAAACCTTTATGAGTGGCGTATATGCATCGGCAGCGGGAGCGCCCGGCGTTTCGGCCGCCCTTAATTCAGCGATGTCGTCAGTAGCGGGTAGTCCTTTTGCGGAGCTTAAAATAAAAGGCGAAGTCTCGCCCGAGCTTATGGCTAAAATAAATGCCGATACCGGTTATAATTTCAGCGCCGGCAGCGCTTCAGGCAGCGCATTGAATAATGCGGAGCCGGCCGCGGATAGTTACTTGTTAAACTCAGCCGCCGGCAGCGGCGCGCCGGGAGTCTCCGATATTCCGAAGGCCGCTGAGGCCGAAGCTGCCGCATCGAACGATCCGGCGGTAATGTCGGCTTATCAGGGTTATAAAACGGCTTATAAAAAATATGTAGATGCGCTTAACGCGCAGGTTGGCGAAAGCGAATTAAACAGACTCGGTCTCGAGTTAAAAGCGGCATTCATGCAATATCAGAAGGCGCTCGGCAGGTAGCGCGCATTTAAGACTGTAAACAGCTTATGGTTTGTATTTAAATAAAATAATATATTTTTTAAAGTATGGAGGAAGGTTATGAAACTATTAAAACAACTTTGCGCGTTAGCCATTATATGTGTGCTTTTGAGTTCCGTTCCTGTCGCTGCTAATGAAGCGCAGAGCGTTTATAAGGCTTATCAGGCCTCTTATCAAAATTATCTCGAAGCCGTCAATAACAATCTGCCGGAATTCGAAGTTAAAGCCCGTTACGATAAGTATAAAAACGCTCTCGAAGAATACAAAAAAGTATCCGGCGATTCGCTTTTAACCGCAACCGAGGCGGCTAAGCCTGCCGCAGCTGCCGCGGCCGTTCAGCCCGTTGCCGGCGAAACTGACGGTGCC
The DNA here is from genome assembly GCA_964436235.1 of uncultured bacterium. GTDB lineage: Bacteria > Muiribacteriota > UBA9980 > UBA9980 > UBA9980 > UBA9980. Next base: position 65,018 of record CAYTCW010000005.1, on the reverse strand, counting down.
TCTCTTAACGGCGGCGTTATAAGTCCTCAGCCGCTCGCGACCGCCGGAAAGGCTAAAAACGACAGACTGATAGCCGAACTCGAAGAACGGATATTAAAAACGGCCGACGCCGAGCTCGCCAACCGGTTAAAACTCGAATTAGCGGGGCACTACGCCAATTTAAGGGGCGATTATGAAAAAGCGAATTCGCTTTTAAAAGAGATCGCCGCATCTACTAAAAGCCCTGCCATAGCTAAAAAAGCGTCGGACGCCATTAAAGCCAATGAAAAAAAAGCCGTTGCGCGCAAAATTATTAACAATATATATGCATCTAAAGATAAGTCAAAGCAGGCATACGCTAAGTATAATGAATTAAAGTGGAGTTCGCCTATTAAAAAAATATCTGCGCTCGGCTCTTATTATGTTTCGCTTTTCAGCTACCGCAAACAGGTCGGCGAATATAAAGAGTTTAAAAAAGAAACCGAGAGCGAAAAGCAGCAGGCGCTTCTTACCGACTGGTCGTTCGACGCGGCTACCGATTCGCAGGTATCGCCCGGTAATGAGGCCACTTTATTATTAAACGGCAGAGTATCTTTCGCTAAGCGCCATGAACTTGGCGAAGCCGCGCAGTCTTATATTTATCTGCAATATCTATCTTATAAAAATGATGAAACCGGCAATAAACTCGCCGATCTGCTTATTAAAAAAGCGAAGCAGGGCGTGGATGTCCGCGTTATTATCGACTACTGGACGACTTTCAGCTATAAAAAAGATATAGTGCATAAGCTGAGGGCAGGCGGAGTCAAAGTGGCGCTGTTTAACAGTCCGTTCAAATCCCCCGTCAGAGTCAATAACAGAAACCATCAGAAATTATTCATAGTTGACGATCTTTATGCTATAACAGGCGGAATGAATATAGGCGATGATTATGCGAAAGGCTCTATCGTCGTAGAAGGCTGGCGCGATACCGACGTAATGCTCGAAGGCCCGGTTATAATGCAGATGAAAGAATTGTTTTTGCTTAACTGGGCGCTCGGCGATAATCAGAATTTTTTCGTGCGCGACGATTTGAGCGAATTACAGCGCGCGGAAAAAGAGATGGAAAAATATAAAATAGATAATTCTTCAATGTATAAGCCGGCGGACAATCCGAAACTGATCAAAGAAGTGCTGCGCGAATACTATCCTGTAGCGCCTAAAGTTTCAGGCGTGGATATCCGTTTTATAGTTCATTTTCCGACCGATAAAGACGACCATGTTTTAGAATGCCTTACCTGGTATATCGACCGCTGCTCGAAAGAGGTTATTTTGCAGACGCCTTATTTCCTGCCGTCGAAGCGGCTCGAGGAAAGCCTTATTAAAGCGGCCGCGCGCGGCGTTAAAGTCAGCATAATAACTAATTCAATGTATTCTAACGATATGGGTAAATATATAGTTTATGCCAGTCACTATTTCTTTAAAGACTTAATAGAAAAAAATATCAATATTTACGAGTGGTACGGCAGCCAGACGCTTCATGCAAAGTGCAATTACTTCGACGGCGCGGCCGTGACCATAGGTTCATACAATTTAAATTCCCGCAGTAATAAACTCGACGCCGAAGAAATGGTTCTTATTGAAAATGCAGAATTCGCTAAACTTATGCACGATACTTTTACTCAGGACCTCTATTACTGCCGCCTGATTACTTTAGAAGAAGCGGCTGAATGGCATGCAAGTTTCAGCGAGGAAATGAAGATGAAGGTATTTCATTTAGTCGATTTCATGTTTTAAGGGTTTTACATATTTAAGTAAATAAACGGCAGTCTTTTCTCTTTTATTTCTGACGGCGAGATCGTAAGCGGTTTCGCCGTCAGAGTTTTTAGCGGCGGTATTCGCGCCGTTTTCAATAAGGATCTTAACCATTTCAATATGACCGTTTACTGCGGCGCGCATCAGCGCGGTATAATTTTTTATGTCGCGCGCGTTAATATCCGCGCCTTTATAAATTAAATATCTTGCAAGCGCTGTATTTTTGCAGCAGACGCTCCAGGTAAGCAAAGTGGAGCCGTCGTAAGTGCGCGCGTTAACATCCGCCCCGGCATCGATAAGCATTTCTATTATAGTGTTGTAGTTTTTATCGACGGCGTAATCCATGGCCGTTTTGCGTCGGTTGTCTTTTATGGTGTGGTCCGCTCCGGCCTCTAACAGAAGACGGGCTATATCGTAAAACCAGTTGTTGACAGCGTATATAAGCGCTCCGGCGCCGGAGTTGTCACACAGATTGATATCCGCCCCGCTATTGATTAAAAGAGCGACGGCGTCGATATTTCTTGAATTTATGCAGTGCATAAGGGCGGTGCGGCCGTACTCGTCTTTTGCGTTAAGTTCGGCCCCGCGAGCTACTGCGAGTTTTACTAAAGCCGTCCTGGATCGGGCAGCCGCCCAGAGTATAAACGGCCGCGGTAAAGGATTATCTATGGCCGGTTTTGCCGACGCCGCAGCGGTAAGTTCGATGAAATTATCGAGTTTTTTCTCGATAGCGTAGCTTAACGCGCTGTATCCTTTGTGGTCGAATTTGTCCGCGTCGCATCCCGATTTTATGAGCGTCCGAGCTATATCGTGGCGTTTTTTAATCACCGTCCACATTAGCGGAGTAATGCCGTTATTGTCGGCGCGATCTATATCTGCTTTATGATCTATTAATTTTTTAACGCAGCAAAGATCGTTGCGCTCTATGGCCCATATAAGCGGGCTATAGCCGTAACTGTCGGCCGCATCTACGTCCGCGCCGTTTTCGAGAAGCAAATCCGTTATCCGGTCGCGTTTTTTGTCCACCGCCCATATAAGCGCGCTGTAACCGCGACGGTCGCGCGCGTTGATGTCGATTTTAATATCTATCATTTTTCGCGCCAGGTCGTAATTGCCCGCTGCGCAGGCTTTTATAAAACGCGAGCCGGAGGCGTCGGCCGAGTCGGCGGATTCAATAATATTGCGTACCGCTTTTTTATTGGCCGTGACGGCGGCTTTGATGAGTTCGAACGCGTCGGTCACTCCGCAGTCTGAGAGCGTGTCAAAAATAATGCCGCCTATGGCGTTTTTTTTATTTTCAGCCTCCGCGCCCGAGTCTATATGATCGGTTATCATTTCAGCTATATCGACGCAACCTGAATTTTTCGCATAGGCGAGAACTCCGTTGCCGGCGAAGTCGGCGGCCCGCGCGTCGCATCCATAGTCTAAAAGCGCGCGGACGGCGCCGGAGTGTGAATTGAAACAGGCCGCCATTAAAGGCGTATGTCCTTCGAGGTCGCGCGAATCTTTAGCGGCGCCGTTGTCTATAAGCAGTTTTACGGCGCTTTCATTGCCTTTATATGCGGCCCACATAAGCGCGCTTGCGCCCTGATTGTCGCAGGCGTTGATATCAGCGCCGTAGCCGGTTAATAGTTTTATCAGTTTCAGGTCGCCCGAGTCGGCGGCCCATATAAGAGCGCTTGCGCCGCCGGCGTCTTTAGCGTTGATATCCGCCCCGCGCTGTATTAGTTTTTGAGTTTCTTTATAATTTCCCGTTTTAATCGCGTGGATGAAGCGGTCAAAAATTTCCTGCGTATCGGCGTTCGGATAATAATTTCGAGCAGCGTCTTTGCTTGCGGCAGACGCGTTTTTGGTCCGTGGCGGCTGGGGCGTTGCATGATTTTTATAGCCTGCCGCGGCGAGTTTTTGGCTTTGCGCGCATAGATCGCCGGCTTCGTCTATGCGCAGCTGCCATGTTGTGTAAACTTTTTCGTAATCGGGGGCGGTAAATATTATATATGCTATATGCGTTAAAAGTAATATGCAAAATAACATCAGGTAATACTTTTCGGCATATAGAGAATATGCGAATGCCGCTAATAGTAAAAGGCCTGCCGCGGCTATTATAGATTTATTTTCAACCGCGCCCGCTTTGCGGCCGTATATTTTTTCATTTACCATATCCCATTTGATATCAAGCAGCGCGCGTGCGATTTTTTTATCTTCGGCGCTCCAGCGTATATTTTTATATAAAATCGCCTGCAGATAGTTTTTAATTTTATTTAAATAAGCGCCGCCGGTTTCGGGAGTGATTTTTTTCAGCAGGCCCGACAGTCTTTCGTAAAGTGCCAAATCTGCGGCGTTTTTGATGCATTGAGATATTTTATAGTAGCCGGCGGTCCTTTCAAGATCTTCATATAAGCGTTCTTTTGGAAAGTTAGCTCCTGCGTTGGCTTCTATAAACTCTCCGGCTTCCTTTAAAGTAATGAATAAGTTTTCATTTTTCAGATTAATAAATTCTCCGGCGCAATTTAAATAATCCGGTCTTATGGCGTCTGATAGCCCGTTTTTAATTTCTAAAGGCAGTTTAAATAATTCATTGATTTTTTTATATTCTTCGGGCGGTATAAATACCCGTCCGCTAGCGCCCGCCGACGAATTTCCATCTTCATGCTTTAATAATTCGATGCGCCCATGGCCTTCAGCGAGCCATTTTTTTACTTCGTTCGCGCCCCATCTTTTTTCGTGCGCCCCGCACATTAATCCTGTCAGAAGGCTTTTTAAATGACGCGGCACCTGCTGCGGCATACCGTTTTCTGACGCGGTTATCGAATGTATCAGATAAGCTCTTTCAGGACTGCAGTCAGGGTCCGAACCTAAAAATAAATCTAACAGAGTGATCCCGAAATCATAATAATCTGAAGCGGTGTTAGCCGGGCTCGATTCGCCGAATTTATCGATTTCTTTTATAACGAGTTCGAGCGGGTATAAATTGTTTATTACTATATTCGACGGTTTTAGATTTAACAGGGCCATATTTTGCGAGTGGAAATAATCGATTATGGAAAATATTCCTTCCGTTATCGCGGAAAAAGTTATCTGGCGCGAATAAGTACGCGCAGTATTAAAAATATTGGCGAGCGGGCCGAATCTTGAATAAGGGCATATCTCATACCAGCAGGGAACTTTTTTGTAAAAACCGTATTCTAGGATCTTTAATATTTTTCGGGGATGAGCTTCGGCGTTTTTTTGGCGCGCCTTAAAAAGCGTTTCCGATTCTTTTGATGTATGTTTTTTATAAAAATTCAGTACGGCCTTTTCTTTATCTTTTTGAAGAAGGTAGCGCTCCATGTGAGTGTCTAAAATCGGTTCGCGCCGAATGACAGCGTATTTATTGAATTTAGACGGCGAGGCCGCTGATATATCGAGTATTTGGGAGTTAATTGCCATAGAATAAAACGACCGCCCGGATTAGTGCAAAATTTTAAGTTTATTATATAGCATAAGACCTTAAAAATCAATACGGCACTTCAAAGTTCTTTTTTGAAGGGGAGGGAGAAAAGGTTAGCAACCCTTTCTCCCTCCCCTTCACCCCTCCCTCTTTCGGCAAATTGTCTGACGCATTGTTGTTAGCTGGTCGATAGCTTTTTTATTTTCTTCCTTATTTTCTTGTTTCCTGCCAGCTTGCTTGTTTGCATGTGCGCGCGTTGCGCGCACATGCGGTGCAACAATGGCATCACTGCTATTTAACTGAACGGCTCACGGTAAAAACTAATGCAAATCGAGTTTAATAATGGCATTACCAAAAATTAAATGAATTGTGTAGAATAAAAGTCTTTATAAATTGAGTTTAATTTAAACAAATGTTTTAAATAATTCATTAGTACAGTAAAAGTTGTTACGCTTTAAAGTTTTACCGTGAGCATTAATATTAAATTCCGGTGATGCGTAAATGCAACGCCATCGCGCACGCAAAGCGTGCGCGATGGCAAAATTCGCTATAGTCATGAAAAAACTTTATGGCAGGAAGAAGAGAACAGAAAGAACAGAAAAAAACAAAACAAAAGAGAAGAGAGTGTGATGTAAAGGAAATAATTAATGGCAGGGCATTTCTTAAAGAGAAGGAAAGAAAAACTTCGAAGCCGGCAGCAAATACCGCCCGAAATAAAAAGGCTATGGTAATAGCCTTTTTATTTCGATGCTGCAAAACTGCGCAAATGCGGCATACAAAGTATGCCGTATTTGCGCAGTTTTATATTCAGGGAGAGTAAAGGGGGCACAGGGGGATAAGAGAGGGCCATTGGTCCTTTCTTCTCCCCCGTCGCGGTCTTTAAACGGTTTTTAAACGGTCTTTGCGCGGTTCATAAATTCCGGTTGAATTTAAAAAAATAGAACGGTATTATAAAGATAAAACAGCTGAAAAATAAGCAGAAACCATAAAAGCCATAAAAATGCGCGAAAACTTGACATGGACAAATATTTGATGTAAAATTGTTCTATCACTTTAAAAACAGGGGGGATTTGAATGAGTATTTTCAAAAAAGCGGCGGTTTTATTTATAGGCGCTTCATTATTTGTTTCGAGCGGCGTTTGTGACGCCGGGCAGAAGGCTGTAACGGCCGCTAAAATCGATTTATCGTCGGAAACAAGTAAACATTACGATCCGGCTCATATCGGCCACTCCCATCAGTGCAACAGGTGTAAAAGAACATATAATCAGCAGGGCGACAATGGCCCGTATTCGCCGGGAAGCAATATCTGTCCTTACTGCGGTTTTTCAAATCCCATTCCACCCTCGCCGCATGTAAATCCATATCCGCCTTCACCGCAGCCTCAGCCGCCTTATTATCCGCCGGCTCCCCCTTCGCCTTCGCCGTATTATCCGCCGCAGCCTAATTACGGTGAAAGTGTGGACGAGCTTTTAAGGCAATGGGACCGCGCGTCGAATTACAGGGCTGGCGATAATATAATTGTTGCCGGCGCAAGCCGCGTGACTTCGCTTAAAGGCATTTGCCGTCTTGCCGTTAAAGCCTATTATAACGATAGTTTTAACGCCATAATACAAAACATTAACCGTCAGGATTTAATTATTGACGCTACGCCCGAAGATATAATTTATTACTGGGATAAATGCAGCCAGTATGAAAAGGCCGACGCTCTTGCCCTCACTGCCGTGCGCCGTCTTAATTCGGTAAAAGCCATGATGCGGGTAACTACGAAATTTTATTACGCTAATTCGGCCAAAAATCTTCTCGACTATATGGATTCGATGTACGGCCGTCTTGGCGACAGGCCGAGTGTTTATGATCTTAAAGTGTATTGGAATAAAGCATCTAATTACGAAATAGCCGATAGAATTTTATTATCCGGCGCCCGTTATATGACCTCCGTGTCGGAACTTGCGGAACTCGCTAATAAAGCCTATTATCAATCAACGCGCCGCGCCATCGAGGCCATGTATGTTAGTGTCGGCCAGCCGTCGCCTTATTATCCTCAGCCGGCTAATCCGCAATATCCTTACGGCCAGTTCGGAACGCCGCGCGCCTATGAGCAGCCGTTTGAAGATAATCTCGCTAAAACTTCTAAAAAATCGGGTAAAAATAAAGTCGCTGCGGCCCGTTTCGACGAAGAAACGCTCGCTAAAATTAACGAAGCTAAAGCTGAACTCGAAGTTAATAACACTTCGATCGATTTGACCGGCGATGATATCAACAGTCTTAATATCGAAAAAATCAATAAATTTGCAGCTGCATTAAACGATAAAAAACTCAAAGATTCCGATTTATTAAAAGCCACCAGAGCTACTCTTGTTAAAAGGCTCAAAGAAGCGGCTCTTTCTAATGCAGATTTAATGCAGCTGCTCGAAAAAATCAAATAATAAAATCGGAGTTAATTAACGATTTAATTGATATTAAATTAAAATAATATTTAAAATCGCACCTAAATAACGGGAGGAAGTTATTAAAAACTTTCTCCCGTTTTTTATGTGCGATCATTTTAAGTTTGATACGCTTTATCAAGATTCGCCGGCGATGAGATTTGTATAATTTAGAAGATAGGGATAAAATTCAGGTTAATAATTTATGCGGACTCCCATAGTAGAGCGCACATAAAAGAAATTCAGGTTCACTTCGCCGGTATTGCCATTGAAGAAATTTTTTGAGATACTGTTTTCGATCGTCCTGACGGGTTTATGATATGCATCTGAAAGTGTTTGACGGGTTCGGCCGATCTGTTCTACCTGTTTTTTATAATTTTTATTCGCGTAATTTTGCGCGTATTTTTTTATATATTCGGCGGGATATTTCATTATCATGCCGAATATCAGGCTGCCGGCGTAAGAAAAAGCGTCCGTTGTACGATCCGGCTGTTCGAGGCTGAATAGCGGGTCGATTTTTTCACCGGGAGGCGTATATCTGGTGATGCCCGACTTCGTATTATCTGACGAGCGCTCTGCGCCGCGCACTTTTACGTCGTGATCGGGCCTTCCCATCCGGTTCATTTCTTTCATATCCGGGCGCGGTCCGCCTTTATTGAATGGGCCTTTATTTTCAAAGCCTTTTTGATTATCGAGCCGGTATTTTTCCATAGCGGCAAGGTATGCGATGCGGTGTTTTTCGTTGTATTTTTTAACGATCTCCGATAGTTTTTCATTGTAGTCCGTATTTTTAATTTCGGCTGCGGAGGTGCCAGCGTCTGCAGGAGAGTATAATTTGAACTTATGATTGTCTGAATCTGACGATTTGATTTCGCGATCGGTTTCGGGATCGTCAAAAAGTTGCCCGCCGACGGATAATTTTAGTTTGACGGCTTCAAATGCCGCGGCTGAAAGTGCGCGGCCTGAAAATGCTAATAATAAAGCCAGAGTCAGCAACGAAGTAAATATTTTTTTAGTTGAAATGCTATTTTTTTTCATACTTGATTTTTGCCCTCCGGTTTACCTATCGGATAACGGGTAAAATTAATTATGAAAATGAATGTAAATAAATGTAAAGATGAATTAAAACAGGATAAAGCGATAATCGCCTTATCCTGTGCCGTAATCAAATTATGTTATGAATAATAAACTATCCGTTGGCGGCTGTTTAATATAAAATGCTTATGTGAAAGTTGGAGTGTTTTTATTTTTTTTGTTCTGCTTTATCGACTTCGACGAATAGTTCCGTGCCTTTATCTAATTCAACGTGTTTTCCTTTCACGAATGCGCCGCCGAGAAGGCCGATAGGGCCGAGCAGAAGGAATCCGCCGGCCGAAGCGCCGATTGCATAACCTTCCTGCTTATTGATTTTAGCGGCTTGCTCGCCGAGGTGTATGGGGACTTGCTTGCCGTTTTTATTCATAACGAATAAAAATTTTAATTTTAACCTGGCGTTGCGGCCGAACTTTCCGGGACCGCGCACTTCGGTTATCTGCGCCTGTGCGAGAGCGCCTTTTTCGATGAGCGTTTTTGACGCGATTTTTACGGCCTTATCTACCTTGAATTTAACCATTTCACCTTTTTTATTCACTCGTGATGAAAGCGGCGTTTCGAGACTGATTTTTATAAGCGTGCCTTCGGGAACTTTAAGTTCGGCGGCCGCCGCGAAACCGGAAGAAGATAATAAAACGGAAAAAATCAATATTAAAATCAAAACCTTATTTTTCATATTTAGCTCCCCCTTGTTTTGTTATGAATATATTTTTTATCTTATCACATAATATCCGGCTATGTCAATTTAAAATATATCGATGGTATGTTTTAAAGGCAGAAAAAAATTGTATTTAAGCGTTTTGTGCGCAGAAAAAATCAAAATTAGATTTTTAGTTGAAAATTTTGGATATAACTGTTATAATAGCCCTTATCAAAACAATTAATAAAAAGGGAGGCAGTTATGGATCATCAATTTAATTATTTCCAGCGCGAAGCCGCTCAGGGTTCTATGAGTGCGTCTGCCATAGCGGCTGAGCAGTTAAGTTTTATGAACAAGGTTTATATGTGGATGGCGGCGGCGTTGACTTTAACGGCGCTCACGGCTATGTATGTGTCTTCGAGCATACCTTTACTGAAGATGATTTTCGGCAATCCTGTGATATTTTACGGATTGATTATAGGCGAGCTTGCGCTTGTATGGTATCTTTCTGCTGGAATTCAGAGAATGTCGGCCCAGGCGGCCACTTCCGTGTTTTTTTTATATGCGTTCGTCAACGGATTGACGCTTTCGGTTGTGTTTTTAGCTTATACTTCGGCTTCGATAGCCTCCACTTTTTTTCTTACTGCGGCGACTTTTGCTATAATGAGCGCTTACGGCTATTTTACTAAATCGGATCTTTCGACTATCGGCAATTTATGCTTTATGCTTTTAATCGGTCTAATAATAGCTTCGATCTTCAATATATTTATGGCCAGCTCTACAATTTACTGGATAACCACATATCTTGGAATTTTTATTTTCGTCGGTCTTACCGCTTATGACACTCAGCGTATAAAAGAAATGAATGTAATCGGTAACGAGGGCACCGAAGAAGATCAAAAAGAGGCCATAATGGGCGCTTTAATTCTTTACCTCGATTTCATTAATCTTTTCCTTTATTTATTAAGACTTTTCGGCGATAGAAGAAATAATTAAGCGTCGGGGCGGTTAACTGATTAAGCGGTTCCGGCAAAGCGATTAAGATAAAAATAAAAGTATAGTTTAAGCCGGGGCGGTTTATTTTCAAAGAAAAAAAATGAATATATAAAGTCAAATCCGGGCCGAAATTAAATTTCGTCCCGGATTTGTTTGTGTTGATCGCTCAACAAAGGGCATTAGCCCACTTAACTGAAATAAAAATGAACAATTTTTAAGCATTGCGAAGAAGCGCCTGATTAAAAAATATTCATTATGATTAAATGTTGTTACATATCTACCGAATAGTAATGTTCATCCTGTTCGGTTTCATCATTGACAGGCCAGTTGGTTATGCCGTCGAAATCGACTGTTATTACACACTTTTCATTACTCTGCATACTGATAGCACCTCCATTGCCTGATAATTATCGCATCTTAAGTCACTTGAATTAGAGCAATTATCATGCCAATGGAATGGTTTCTATTTGTTGAAAAGGTTGAATATGAGCCGCCAGTTATAAAGGATACTGTCGGTATTTACGAGAAGGCTTATTATAAATATTATAAAAGGGGTTATGAAAACCGAGAAGAATTTGATTATGTTATTGATGTTAAAAGGCCATACGGGCATTTTTTCGACTATCGTGTATAGATTATCGACCATTATAATTTCGTCGGCGGAGTCTAAGTCGTAAACGCCCTGTTTTCCGGCGCTTTTGATAAGTTTATAGTAATAGTGATTGGAAGTGTTTTCAAGATTTTCAAGCGCTTCGTCCTTTACGCGGCGCATTTTTTTATGAGCGGCATAAAGCGAGGCGAAAAATATAAAGAAAGTGAAAATATAAAAAATGAAGTAAAATAAAACGAAACGCTGGGAAAAAGGGTCGAAAACCAGAAGCAGCGAAAAATAGAGCATGACAAGAATTAAAAAATAATTGACCGCCATTGAAAGCGATCCGATGTGGCGCAGACCGCCTGCATGGTCCGGATGCATGGGGCGTATGTTAATATCGAAGGCTAGAATTTTTTGAATCAGCCAGATGGTTATACAGCATTTATAAACGATGGTTATGATCATGGCAAAATTCAAAAAAACGAATACAGCGTCGTAGAAACCCGTAATGCCGCCTTCTATACCGAGCCAGGAAGTTTTGCGGTAAAAAAATATATAAACGCTTATTGCGGCCGCGATAATCAAACTGGCTGAGGTTATATAATAGTTATTGAATTTTTTGTCGAATTTATCAAGAAGCGCGCGGTAGGCCGGGATATCGTTTTCGCGGATAATTCTTTTAGAGTCGATTACGGAGGTGGCCGTTGAAATTTTATTGTAAAGATTGGTTATAAGCCCCGCGCCGGCGGGCGCTAAAATTCCCATGCAGAGGTTATCTAAAATATAGCCGTGCATCGGGCCGCGGCCGCCGCCGCCGCTGAATTGTCCGGTTAAAATACCTATCAAATAGGTTAAAACGTAGGAAACGAAAAAATAAAATAAAACGGTATAAAATGGATTGTTTTTAGTGAAATAAGACAATCTTTTATAAATTATATCCGTCTTATACGCCGTAATCGGCATTATATGCTCTGCGGCCTGCACTTCCGGCGGGCAACAGCCGCCGGACGAATGGTTTCGCGTTTCCTTTTCTTTCATTCAATTAATCGCCCGATAGCGCTTTCTTAAAGGCTATCCTTTTAAATAATTGTTGTGATCGTTCAATACTTCCTGCATTAAACTGTTATATTCGCCTCTGTTGATATTGCCGTCTGAGTCGATCTTTTGCTGAAGCCTCTGCATGAATTTTGCTACGAGTGAATTCGAAATATATTGCTTTGACATATACTATCACCTCATAAGCTGATATCGGCAAATAAATCGCTTTATTTATTAATTCCGTCAACTTTAATTAATTTTTAAAAATAAATATTTCGCGGCTTTTATTTTTTATGATATCGGTTATTTCAAAGCGCATGGGTTTATAGCCTTTGTAATTTATAAACAGGTCGAGCTGGTCGCGCGTATGTTTCGACGAATATTTAGAGTCGGCTGCTATATAGCCGGACTGGCCGGGCGGGTTCAGGTTGTGGGCGAGGGTATATCCGCGGCCCATTTCGATAAAGTGGTTTTCGGTGCCGCGGTTGACCATAAGGGTTTCGATGGAATTTGCCGGCGCGCACTGAGGCACGCTTAAAAAGTTATTGGTTTCAAATATTAATTTATTGACGGGTTTGAGCCATTTAGAAGTATCGCGCGTTTTGTAGCGGTTTTCGAGCGTTTTTAAGGCGCGTTCGCAGGCGGCGTTTAATATGGTTTCAACTCCGGCGCCGCCGGTGTAATCGTGTCTTAATTTTTTCGGGCCGGATGATAGTTCGTCTTTTAAAGCGTAATAAAGAAGTATCGACTGGGTCCAGAAAGTTTCCGAATCGACCGTCCAGAGCATATCTTCAAGTTCATCTGCGAAAAGCCCGTTCATCGATTCGCGCCACAGTTCGTCGAAAACGGCCGTGGCGGGAGAGTCGTATAGGCCGTCGCCGTTATCGTCGCGGCGTTGATAGTTCCAGCCGTTTAAAATATTATAAACCGTTTTAAGCGATTCGTTTTGATCCCGGCGGCATTTTTGATTGAAAAAATCCAGCATCATGGGCGCGAAGATATAGGCGCGCAGGTCCGTATAGCCGATAACTTTTTGAAGATCGTAGAGATCGCTCATATTATACTTTTCTTTTTTGCGAAGAAAGTCCTGGATCAGGACGGTGCGCTGGTCCGGGCCCCATTGAGTGCTTAAATCGCCGTTTCTGAAATCGGGAAGCGGTTTCGAGTTCCAGTTAGCGATAAACCCTTCGGTTTCATTTTTAGACGAAGGGTTGTTCTGTGGCGGGGTGAAACCGAGCCATTCGGCGGAACCGTCTCCGCAAAGTGGGAGGCGGTCGTCGAATGCGGGGTTTCTGCGCGGATACAGGCCGCTTAAATAATGGTAACAACCGCCTTTGCGGTCTATTGCGAGCATATTAATCGATATCGGGTTTTTTGAGAAGTGATATTTAAGTTCGCCGAAGTTTTTGGAATTGACCGCCATCATCCACTCGAACATTGAAACGAGTTCAGAGCCTTCCCACGCGCGTCTTTTTGAATAGGCGACGCCGGCTTTTTTATCCATTTGAAATACCGGCCCGTGGACGCTTCTTAAAAATTCGACTTTTACAGGGTGCTTGCGGCCTTTAACTTTAATTTCAAAACTGCGTTTTTTAAATTTGATATATTCGTTGTTATACATATACTCGCCATGATTTTTAGGGTTAAGTTTTTCGACATAGACGTCGGTCAGGTTACCGACGCCCGCCGTAGCGGTGAATGCTATGTCGCGGTTCATTCCGAACATTATATTCATATAGCAGGGCGTCGTCGTGCCGACTATATCTATTTCAGGCGAGTGAAGTCCGACTTCTATAAGGTAGGCGGGGTTGAAAAAGCCCATCTGGGGGCCGGAAGCGAGCATGGCCGCGCCCGATTCGGAGCGGCTGCCTGAAACTAAATAAGTGTAGGAGCCGAGTTTAACCGGCAGTCCGAGGCCCGCGAGGTTTCTGGTATTCGAAAGGCGTTCGGCGCGGTAGTTTGAAGCCGCTTCGCATGAGAATAAATCGGCTAAGCCGTGATTTTTATAATGCGTCGCGGCGGATTTTTTTGCGGCGCTATAATTGCCGCCGTTATTAATGAGGTTACCTTTACGGCCGGTGGCGCCGTTAAAATTGCCGCCGGTGCGGCAGCCATCTTTAGTATCGGTTATGGTGCTTGGAGAGTTTTCGTCGTTAACGGGCACTATATCGTTAAATATTTCGCCGGCTTTTTTTTCGCCGAATTTTGCGATAAGTTTTTTAAGTAAAGCCATATTGTCCATTTCAGAAGTGAAATCGGAGTATCTGACGGCCATCGTGCCTATATAAATCGAAGCAGCGTCAGCGCGCGTCCACGGCTCCGGTTTGAATTTGAATTCGTTGAATTCGCGGGGCATCATAGCCGGTTTTTTATTTATTTCATCTATTTTTTTATTTATGCCGGCGGCAAACATTTCGAGTATTTTTACATATAAAGGATCTAGCTTAGCGATGCGTTCCTCTATTTCTGCGGCGCAATAACCGTCGCGCAGGGCGGCTTTATCGACTTCTATAAAATTTTTACCGAATACTTCCGACGCTTTGCCGGAAACCGAGCGGCGCAGAGTTTCGATCTGAAAAAGGCGGTCTTCCGCCGTAACATATCCGTATCCGAAATAAAGATCGAAGATATTTTTGGCGTAAATATGAGGCACGCCGAATTCGTCGCGTATAATTCTTATCGAGTTGTATGAATCGTTTAAAATTATTTCACGGGGCGCGGCGGGTTTTTCGCCGGGATCAGCGAAAGCCGTAAGCGAATCTGATGGAAATAAATTAAAGGCGAGTGCAAGTATTAAAATCAATAAGATAACACCCGGTTTTGTTTTAAAATAAGTGTATGTTTTCATAAACTACTCCTTTATATATTTTTTTGATTTCATAGATATAATTTTAAAAAGACGAAAGCGGTGAGCATTCCGAGCGCCGCGCCGGCGAGTATATCTGAAAAATAATGAAGTTTAAGATAGACTCTTGTCGATGTTATAAAAGCCGCGAATATAAAAAGGCTTATGGAGGCATATATTCCAAAAAAAGGATATGCGGTGACGCAGAATAAAAAATTTCTCATCGCGTGGCCCGAGGGAAACGAATAATTTTCAAGCATGGGCACTATGGCGAATTCTTTCGGCATATCGCCGATCGGACGGCGTCTTTTGAAGCTGAGCCGCACCGCGTATAAAATTAAAACGCCGGCTATGGTGGAGTAAAAGGTTATAAGCGCGAATGTTTGAAAGGGTTCGCGGCAATAAAAATAAAAATATAAAAAGAGCGGAATATGCAGCAGCGCGTCGCCTAAGTGAGTGAGCAGGGCGGCGGCCCGTTTTAAGCCTTCGTGGTGAAATCTTTCGATTAAAGGTCCGCTTATATAATTATCTAATTTTAAAAATATATTCATATTAAATTATCCGTTTTGAAGTTTATCAGGCGTAAAATTGTTTCAGATGGCGCAAATCATTTTCGCTATGGCTTTCATTTTATCGTAATCGCACGCTAAAGCCGCTTCGAGAATATTGCGTGCGTCGATGTGAGAAATATTGAATTCGCCGGCGATTTGTTTGGCGTATTTATCGCGCGCTTTCATTTCGGCTTCGCCGGGTAAATTATTGCTTAAATCTAACTTTAATTCGAGTTTTGAAAATTCGCGTTTTAATTCGTCGAGTTTCAGGTTCATTATGAAATAAAAAATTTCGGACCCCGTGATCCTGTAAAGAGGCGCAAGACATAAATTAACGGCGGTTATCATTATGAAATCTATGAAAGTAAAGGCGCCCGACGCGAGCCATAGAAAAACGACGACGGCCTCGAAGCCGAAAAATACGATGGAGCAGCTTCTTGACTTAATTAAATTAAGGGTTTTTTCGTTGCGCGCGCCGTATTTTTTTTCGAGGCATTCATGAACGGCTTCGGCGTTATTTACGCTTTCGCAGCCCGTTTCTTCATCATCTGAGGCGCTTCCTGCCGTCCGTTCTAATGCAAAGTAGGTTTCGTATATCGATTTAATTTGGGCGCTGAGCGCGCCGCGTTTTTTTAATGCGTCGTTGTATGGTTTCAGCCGGTCGCCGAAATCTTTTTTAAATTCATTTACGATTTCCGAACTATATTCTTTAAATTTAATAAACAGCCTCTGGACGCGGTCGCTGTTTAAAATCGAGTCCGCCCCTTCGATTAATTTCTGGAGCCTTTTTATCGTTTCTTCGATATCGGTGCAGGTTTTATTTTTTTTGAAATATTCCTGCGCCGATTTAAATTCTTTTTGCAGATGAAAAACCCTGGCGGTATCGGCTGAGTTTTCAAGCCGCGAGGGTATTTGTGATATTTTAGCTTTGACGGTCTCTATCATTTTAACGCATGAAGCAAGGGCCGTGTCGTAGCGTTCACCGGCAATGGAAGCTAATTGTTCGAGCGCAGGGTCGAACGCGTTGTCGAGTATAGCCTGAAGAAGAAGGTTATAATCGGTTTCAAAAAGCGATTGCGCCGCTTTTTTAAAATCGCATCCGCGCTCTTCGAATGCGCAAAGCCCCGCGATAGCCTGCAGATTGCAATACTGCGCCATCATGAAACCGGGGTCGGCGGCCGCGGCTTTTTCGCATATCAAAAGCGCGTCCTTAGCCATGTCGCGGTCGCCGCGGTGAAGAGCTTTCAGTCTTGTTATCAGGGAAATAAAGCATAGAGCCATGCTTTCAAGCCGCGGAAAAATACCGGCCGCTCCTGCGGCGCTTTTTTCAAAATAATCGCCGGCTTTTATATGATCAGCCTTTTCAAAGAAGTAATAAAGGGCGAGCTGAAATAAGATTATAAAATCGTCAGGGGTTAAATTAAGCGCCTGCTTGAATATTTCGACGGCCTCTTCGACATGGCCTTTTTTATATGTTTCTTCGGCTTTTTTCTTAAGCGCGGATGCGCTGAGCGCTTCGACCGTGTCTTTGAAACTGCCGCCGGTTGTTTCAAAAATAGAATAGTTATGCCTGAAAATATATTCGGCGAAAGAAAAATTGGCCACTGAAAATAAATAATTAAAGTCTTTTTCAGTTTTTAAATTAATGCCGGATGCTATCGTTTTAAATAAATTAGACCGGGTAAGCGTCCAGAATATGCTCAGGCGGCGGCTTATTTTAGATTCGTTAGCCCTGTAATCCGATTCGTAATATAACTTTAAAAAGTGTTCTCCCGCCGTTTCGTTTAAAATTTCGAGAATAACCCCGGTATAAGGTTTATCGAAATAATTCAGCCGCGAAACGATAGCGTCTATCACGTTTTTTTTATATTTGATCTGCCTGTATTCAAGCATGTTTTTTAGATGAAATTCGCCCATGTTAGTCCTCCCGCCATCTTAAGTATTTTTCGAATATATTAGAGGCGAAAAAAGTCAGAAAAATTGAAATTAAGATATATATGACGGTTATTACAGCATAATCCGCGATTCCGTCGATTATACTTACGGTTTCGTTAACTGAGTAATAAGAAGAGGAGTGCTGCAAACGGTGTGTAATAGAAAAATTATACCAGACCTCTATAGGCGACAGGCTGCTGAAAAATTTAACGTTATAAGCGTAATAGTTATAATAGTGTCTGAAACCGAAAAGGTCGTCGATGGAATAAATTAAAAAATGTATCGAGAACAGGAAGAAATAAAAAAAAGAATTCGCCGAGGCGTTCTTTTTAAAAAGTATGGATATGAGTACTCCCGATGAGATATAAAACACCGTGAAGCCGGTCCACATGAATAAACCGCCGAATAGTTTTAAAAAATCCATATCGTTTGTTAAAGTCAAAAAAAAGGCGAAAAAAAGGTATGGCGAAGTCAGCATCGTTATATATACCATCGCTGATATTATTTTGCCGTAAACAATTTCGAAACCGGTGGCTCCGGACATCCTGAGAAGAGTAAGAGTTTTCTTCTCTTTTTCTTTGACTATAGAGCCGGCGGCATACGAGCCGCCCGCGAGCGCCGAACTCGCGCAGGCTATTATAATCAGGGCGTTAAAAAAGCCTTCCCGTGTGCTCTGCTGATAATTTTTCTGCATGAAAAAAATCATAAATAACAAAAAGGCTGAAATAACATAGTAAATTATCATCCGCGTCATATTTTTTCTTAACTCGAATATTAAATCTATGAATATGAGCGGCGATATTGAATCGGCTGTTTTTTTAAATTTTTCTTCCATGTTATAACCTGCCGTTTATGAACAGTTTAAATTATAGCCCGTTAAAAAATAAAAATCATCACAGTATAAAACCGTAAAATAAAAATTTATAACCATTTATGTTGAAGCCTTCGGTAGGCCGATATAATCAGCAGAATGAAAATCAATGAAATAACTCCGTAAAAAGCCGCGATCTTAAGCGTTTCTTCATAAAAAAAACCGAAAATCAGGTTTTTACTCGAATATTTAGAAAGATTGAGATTAAAACTTGAGTAGCGCCCGCCGGAACTCCCCAAAAATATAGCTTCTATCGACATAAAAGGGTTTATATAAGACGAGCTTAAAATATATCCCAACCCGATTTTGTGAAGATATGCCGAAGCGAAGCCTAATAAAAATAATAACAGAAAGAAGAAAAAGTAAGAACGGCTGATAGCTTTGTATGAAGTCGAAGAAATAACCGAGAAAAACATCGCCCACAGGCTTACCGCGATCGATATCGAAAGTATTATAATATATCCCTGCATTATTTCGCTTAATGCAAACCCGCCTAATTTATAGAGCGCGCCGAAAAGCGGAATGGTAATAACGATCAAATAAAGAGTATAAAAAATACCGACCTGTATTTTGCCCCAGATGATATCGAAGATGGAAAGCTGAGTCACGGCGAGTGCCGAAAGAGTATTTTCTTCTTTTTCTCGCGTGAAGGTCGTAGCCATGTAAGATGGCAGCAGGATGAATATAAGCGTCATCATCACGCATAAAATACCTATCGCCGAGTAGCGGCTGGTTCTTATTAAGTCTATTACGCCGTAGCTCGACGAATAATGGCCGGGCCATGAACTTATTACGACGAAGATCAAAATAGCCAGATAAACGCTTATCCAGAAATATGTGCGCGCTCTTCTAAAAAGCGTTATAACCTCACGGTTCAAAATAGGGTTTATCATCATATCTATCGGTTAATCCTCCCGCCATTTAAGGTAGCGTTCAAAAATTTTAACGGTTAAAACCAATATTAAAGCGGCGGCCGTTAAATAAATAAGGGCGCTTTCCCGGTATGATAACTGGAGTAGCAGATTATGCGAATAAGGATGATAGTTATAATATAGTTGCGAACTTATGGAATCGAAGTAATTCTTCCACATTTCAAGCGGTGAAAAAGCCGAAAAAAATTTGGATGCGGTTTGTCTGAAAAGGTAAGAAGTGGTGTATTTATCGTATAATAAATCGTCGATGATAAAAAAACCGAAGTGAATAAACAATAAAAAAGCGGTGGTAAAAGATATGCAGGTATAATTTTTTTTAAATAATACGGATATAAAAATTCCGGAACAGGTAAAAAATATTATGGCGGCCGATAAAGTCAAAAGGCCGGAAAACATCATCTCATAGGTTATTCCACCTAAAAAGGGGCAGGCTAAAAGGAGCGGGGCGAAAGGCAAAAGCAGTAAAACTATAAAGCATATATTGACGGCGATTTTAGATGCTATTATTTCGAACGGGCTGAGGCCGCTCATGCGAAGAAGCGTGAGCGTCTTTTTTTCTTTTTCGCCCGCGATTAAAATCGAGGCGTGCGAGGTAGAAATAATGGTAGAGATCAATATCATGCAGACAAGAATTATAGCGAAAAAACGGTTGCCGCAGGAATTAGCGGCGGCTTCGGTCTCTGACGGCCACTGCCCGAATAAAAAGCATGCGCATATTATAAGGGCGGATATAGCATACGATATATAGGCCGCGTGATTCTGCCTGTAAATGAATTCGAACATCAGCGCGGGAGCTATTGAATCATATATTTTCTTCAGAGCTGCGGGCATCATGAAACCTGGCCTTTCGTTACTTTCATGAATATATCTTCTAAGTTGCCGCCCTTATCGAAAAATGAGACTACCGGAATGCCGTTGTTTATCATGTGTCTTAAAAGGTCGGCAAGCGCCTGGTCGTCGGCGCGCATTTCGAAAGTGAAAAATTTTTCGAGAACGGCGGGTTCGATATTGGTTATTTCGGGTATTGATTTTAGTATATTTTCACACTCTTCGAGTTTATCGAGAACTTTAATTTTTATATGTCTGCTTACGCCCTGGCTCTTAACTACGTCTTCGATTCGGCCTGAAACGACGAGGCGGCCGCCTTCGATTATTCCGACGGAAGTGCAAAAATCGGCTAACTCCGTGAGTATATGCGACGAAACGAATATGGTTTTCCCCATTTTGCGCAATTCGTTCAGAAGCATTCTCATTTCGACGCGTCCGCGAGGGTCGAGGCCGGACGCCGGTTCGTCTAAAACTAATACCAGCGGGTCATGGATCAGAGTTTTAGCGAGGCAGAGCCTCTGTTTCATACCGCGCGAAAGCCCGCCGACGGGCGTATCTTTTTTTATCGTCAGTTCGGTCAATTCGAGTATATCGTTAATGATAGCGTTGCGGTCTTTATAGGGTATTTTATGGCATGCCGCAAAAAAATCGAGGTATTCGACTACTTTGAGCTCTTCGTAAAGGCCGAAAAGATCGGGCATATAGCCTAATATGCGCCTTACTTTGTAAGGCTCTTCGACCACGTTTATGCCGTTAATTTTGCACAGGCCCGCGCTCGGATTTAAAAGAGTGGAAAGTATTTTTATCGTAGTGGATTTTCCGGCGCCGTTCGGGCCTATAAAGCCGAATATTTCACCTTTTTCGATGGATAAATTAAGGTTGTTGACGGCCATTAAGTTGCCGTAGTACTTGTATAAATTTTTAATTTCTATCATGAGCCAGCTCCGTTTAATTTATGATAATCACAGTTTTATAATAGCTATGGAACCTAAGTCGTTTATGTCGCACCCGGCGGTTTTAATCGAATCGCCGGCGTGAGCGCTTTTTTTTACGTAACCTACCATTACCGGCGAAACCGAGCTGTTTCTGGCAATATATAAGGCGGCATGGCTTATAAAATCATTTTTATTATAGCCGTAATAATTCCGGTTATAATTTAAATTTTTAGGAAGACGGCCGTTTATCGTTTCTGATATATCGTCGAAGTGATCGTTGATTTGTTTTGCCGAGCTCAATTTTTCAGGATTTTTGAAAGCTCCGCCGGCGTCAGCCGCATCGGAGCCGGAAGGTAAATTACCGATCGTGAATATTCGGCCGCAGTAATACACTTTGCAGTTAAGAAGGTCGAGACCGGTGTTATTGATTATGGATTGGAGTTTTTTAGCTTTTTTAGCCGCAGCGGCGGCATTAATGAAAGGCTGGATCTCGTCCGGTTCGTTTTTTAAAGACTGTAATGCGTTTTGATTTTGTTTTGTCGTTTTTAAAAATTTCGGGCCTTTTGATTTCGTATCCGCGGAAGTTTCGGCGTATGAATCGGCGGATTCCTGTGAGAAAGACGGGCTGAATCGGCCGTCGAAGCCGCTTTGATTTACTATGGAGTACTTGGAGAATCTATAGTCCATCTGAGGATGGATGAGTTTCATGGTGTCTTCGTTTATTATTATTTCGCTTGCGCTCTGGCCGTAATAGCCTTTAGTATTGCTTATCAGCGTGGCCCGGCCGGTATCTATGTCGTAAGCGCCCGCCGACATCGGCGGCATAAGTATAGCTACATTCGATACCGATTGCAGTTTCATGGCCTGATTGTCGATGAGAACCAAGTTAAGTTCGGCGACGGAGGGTTTATTTAATAAAAATTCGGCGCCCGAAAAATTGAAAAGGGCGAAAAAGAAAAGAGAAACGCCGAGCGGAAGTACG
Organism: uncultured bacterium; assembly: GCA_964436235.1. Lineage (GTDB taxonomy): Bacteria > Muiribacteriota > UBA9980 > UBA9980 > UBA9980 > UBA9980. The sequence continues at coordinate 43,151 of CAYTCW010000005.1, read as the reverse complement.
ATCAGCTTAACCATCGTAACTTTTTTTCTGATTGAAAAATAAAATACAGGACCGATTATAAGAGCGAACAGCGCTAATAAAATCAATATCATCCATGGCGAAGGCGGTTCGACGATAAAATGATTGAACTGTTCGCAGTATTTGCCGAATTGATTCGCGATGCTTGATATTTTATAATTTTTATTCAATTCTGATTGCTTTAATATGCCGGCTATATTTTCTTTCAGGTAATCGATACGGCCTATATCGATTTGTGAAATATCGAAGGCCGTGTAATAAACCATTCCAAGGCCGGGGCGGCAATGAGCTATCAAAGGGATTATACGCCCGTCGGCCGCGGTGAAATTCAGCGTGGCGGAAGCGCCGCTTTTAAGTTCGCCTGTGCTTAAAGGAATAAGGGCGCCCTTGAATTTTTCGGTTTGAATGCCGTTAATATTTTGCGAAGCCGCGTATTTATAAAAATCGCTTCCATCGACGACCTCGCTGCCCTGGATAGTTACGGGTAAAATACCGGCGAGTGCGGATGCCGATATTTTTGACACGAAACCGCCATAGCTGAACATTAACGCGCCGCCGGCGGCGGCATATTCGATCAATGCCCGCTGCTGGGAAGGACTCATAAGCGAAGCGTCGGCCCCGTTTATTATTACCAGCGAATAAGGTTCGTAGCAGGCAAAATTATCGAAAATTTCATCCGCTTTGAGGCTGTGGACTATAATCGATGGAGTTTCGGAACCGGCGGAAGAATACGACGAATAACCGCCGTATGAGCTGTCTGCGGCGCTGCGTTTCTGTGCGATAGGAATATTTTTAAGATCGCTCGTATATGAATGTGATTCGGATATATTTAATATGTAGTAATCTTTGGCCTGATTGGATCTGACGGGGATTTTTTCGTCGTATATGACTATATTCGAAGAATTGATTATACTTACCTTGACTGAATAGGTATAGGTTTCGAATTTAGTATTTATGCTGTATTTTTTAGAGGAAAGCGCGCCGACGAACACGCTTACTATCCGGTAATAATTGCCGGCCGCCTCGATTAATATCTCGCCTTCGAAATTAGACGAAGTTCCGTTATTAACGGTTATATTCACTGGATTTAAATGCATCGGAAAAAAAGTATTGTCAACTCCGACGTCCGCGGATAAAGTAATATCGTTCTGCAGGCTCTTTTGAAGTTTTTTTACTTTAGCGGACTGCGCGTCGAGCGGTGCTTTGCCGGGAAATAAAATGAAACAGACGGCGAGCATAGCCGCTATAACACAGGTATATAAACGGCAGCGCGCTTTTTTGTTCCGGTTATTATCCGTAAGTTTTATTATCGTTTTCATAGTTTCACGCTCATTCGTATTTGACCGAAACATTAAATTCGGCGGGTTTTTTATTCCAGGTTAACGCCGCTTCGTTTATATGAAAATTAATGCCGCCGCCGGCGTCGTATAAATTGTAATTTAAATAATGTTTTAAATTAATGATTTTAAAGGTCAAAATATCGCCGGCTATATTATAACTGAAATTTTTCTTATTGTCATGTATTATATTAAGAAAAATGTTGCCCCTGTAAATTTCATCGGCGCCGAATTTCATATAAGATGAATTAGGCCTCAGATCGTTAATTTTAAAATTATCCGAAAACGATTTTATAAAAAAATCGGCGAATTTTTCTATTTCCCGCCGCCCGGTTCCCGCGGGTATTTTAACTTCGATATAAGCGCATAGATCAGTTTGATCGCCTGCGCCCGAGTCTAATAATAATTTTTTATAATAAGCCGAGTTAAAACTGAAGCGCGTATAAAGAGTGCCGTTAATATTGTTGTTTTCTCTGTTAAATGAAAAATCGGGTATGACGGTTTTTTTTTCGTCGATAAAATCGAGAGGAAAGGCAGTTATATTCAATTTTTTATATTTATTAAAGCCTGCGGGCTTCATCGAGTTTTTGCGCGCGGGATTTTCTTTAATTTTAAATTCATTATTGCTTAATATGAAAATTACTGTTTTTGATCCGTCGTCGTTTTTTTCTTTGTATTCGTTTATTGCTCCGTACATCATATAGGCTAAAGAGGATGAAAAACCGAGCCGATTTTGTATTTCGCGTGCCGCGGAGTTTAAATCGAGAAGGCGTGAGTTATCGAATATATAATCGCTTTTATTTTTTGATGCCTGCAGCGCGGTAAAGAATCCGCCCGGAGTTCTTACTAACAGGGCCGCTTCGCCGCTAATATCAAGATTATCGAATACTGCCGGGCTTACCCGGACGCTGAAATAGTTTTTGCCTGCCGGCCGAAACGCTTTAACGGCAAATGAAGAATTTTTAGCGGCCCGCTGCGACACATTATGTACGGCTAATATAAAGGGATAAAAAACCAGCGGGTTATAAACTTCTAATTTAAATCCGTTTTTAGTATAAGTGAATTCATTATTGTTCGAATAATGTTTTGAATAATTTCGGAAGATAAAGCGGCCTTCGAATTCAAGCGCGGCCCTTATTTTATTGCCGGTCCAGATTTTATAAAAAACGGTTTCGCTTACCGGGCCGTAAATACCGCCTGACAATTCAGTGAAACCAAGCGCTTCAGGCGGATAGTCAATGCGGGTTAAAAAGTAAACGGCCGCAGTGAGGCATACGCAGAAAAAACAGGTAACGCCGATTAATTCGATGAGATAGCGCCCGCCGGTTTTATTTTTAGCGGCGCGCGCGTAAACTGCCGCCAGCGCTGAAATATATAACAATATAAAAATTATAAAATATGAAATAGTAAAAGGCCACGGATGGTCTTGAGGATTATAGACTATATGGTCGGGCGCTTCGCCCGTTATTAAAGGAGCGTTCTGCGGCGGGCCGCCGTGCAAAGCGGTCATCAAGATATATGTGCTTTCGACAGACTGTCTTAAAAGTTCGTCGGAAAAATCATACGGCAGGTAATAGAACACGCCGCCTCCGAAGCGGCGCATTATTAATTTGCCGCCGAATAATGAAACCGGCTTTTCGATCGCGTCGGCGTAATTGTTATCGCCGCAGTAAATTAAAACTGGATTGTCGCCAGGTAATACTAAAGATTTTTGACCGGAGGCGGCGCCCGTAAAAATCTGCGCGCCTGGCCATACGGATATTAAAGAAGTGTCCCACGGCACTTCATGGAAAATATAAGATGCGCTTTGATAAGGGCGGGCGCGGATACCTGCTATCGAATCGTCGAATGAATAGAGTTTCGAGCTTGAAATTTGCGCACCGAAAATTTCTTTTATAAATGAAGCGGTCGCGCCGGATGATATTTCACTCATGCCTCCGCCTGAAATTATGATCCTTCCGCCGTCAGCCGCATAACTTTTCAGAGTTTCGGCGAAGCCTGTGCGCGCCGCGGCGATATCGTAATCGTTAAGTATTACGGCCTTGAATGCTTTATAGCAGACTGAATTTAACGGGAAGTTATTGAAACCGGCGTTTATTATATTCGTCGCCCTTTTTCTTTTGATGTAGCCGGCCTTCGAGTTAAGATAGTTAATCGCGTAGGAAATTTTATTAAAATCTCCGTCCTTTGAAGCGCCGACGGCAAAAGAGTCGTTTTCAGGCGAAAAAGATTTCGCGTCGAGCGTTCCTTCAAAAATAACCGCGCCGTTTTTATTTTTAATCAAATAATCTATTTTCTGCCTGTTAAGCGTAAATGGAAAAGATTCGTGGCGGGTTATCTCGTGTGGCGGCAGAATAATCGTCGCGTTCGCGGGAACTTCGCCGCGGTCTTTCGCCGATATTTCGATTTCGATTTCAGCGGTAGAATCTAAAGTATTATAAAAATCGAATATAACGGCCGACGGGCGTTTTAAAATAAAATTGTTATTTAAACCAGCTCCCCCGTAAAGCATCGTTACGCCGCCGTTTTTTTCGAAAACTCCCGACAGGCCGTAATTAAAATTGCCGGTTATTAATTCTTTGGTTTTTGTATCATAAACGCAATAATCATCATGGCCGCTCGTTAGTTTGTTGTAGGCGCCTGCCGCAGCCCGGTCGAAAAAAAGCACTGCCGTGACGGTGCCCCCGGTGATAAATGGATTTTTGGCCGTGAATTTTGCCGCGGTTCCGCTCTTGAAATTAAAGGCCTCGCTGTTGAAAGATTTTTGAATTCCGATTTTTTCGGCGGTGATATAAAAGTTCAAGGCTGTGTTTACAAGCCCCATGATCGGGCTGTTTGAAAAATTGCCGATCAATAATATGTCGCGGTATTTGAAAAAATCGCGCGCATCTAAAGCCGTATCGGCTTTAGCGTTTGAGCCGGCCTGAAAGGCTAATTCGCGGCAAAGCGCATTGAAAGGCCCCGAAACGGTGCCTGAAGTATCGTAAATGATGAGCCTTTCGCTTTCATCCGGACGGCGGCCGAAACGATGGATTTTATATGAAAGCGGATATGCGTTTTCTTCGTCGACGCGGTATTTGATATCCTGATAGATGCCGTCTAAGTCGATATTTAATTTATTAGTGCCGCGCTTTAAGTTAAAAGATTTTTTTCGGATTAATTTATTAGCGCCGCCTTCGTAAAAACTTATAGTTATATCCGTATCGCGTTCTATTTCATCGGTGCGTTCTATAGTCATTGCGCATGGAGTGACGCCCGGTTTTTCGGCGGTTAAATCTTTAATGACGGCTTCTTTTACTTCGAGTTCGACGGCTGCCGTAGTATGATAGAACTTTTCAAAATAAAATTTTGCCGCTTCGAAGGATTTTGGGTCGCGAAGCGCCGTTTTAGAAAATAAACCGTCGCCGTTCGAAAATAAAAAATTCTTAAATTCATCGACTGTAACGGTCTGCTGCGAGTATTTTTCAAGGAACCCGGCGATTATATCCGATTCTTTCTTTTCGGCCGCTTTAGCCATAAAGTAAAGCAGGTTTTTTAAAACCATCATTCCTCGGTGGTATATAAGAGTTTGATAAGCCGGGCCGCCCGCGGCCGATCCCGCGGCTTCTATCGATATTTCACGCGTTGCGGCCGCCGCGCGGTATGAAAGGTAACTCCGCCTGGCTTCTTCGTATTTTCGGTGGTAGCCGCCGGAGTGTTTATCTTTTATATATTCAAGCGAGGCGTATGTGGCGAAGGCCTCGTTTAAAAAGTTAGAGCCCGGAAATTCGCCCATGACGAAATTGCCGAACCATTGATGGGCGATTTCATGCGCTAAAAGTTCGTAATCGACGGCGCCGTCTTTAACCGCTGCGGCCGTTATATAAACGACTTCTTCGGGTCCGTAGCCGCCCGGAAAAACCTTTTCGATTTCGACGACGCCGAGTTTTTTTATGCAGTTATCGCCGTAGTGATCCCGATAATAATTAAGAATGGCGGCCGCTTCTTCAAGGTGCGCTTCGGCCGCCTCGTCTTCATTTTCGAAAAAATAAGCGGAAACGGTGTAATTATAAGGCTGAATCCCGCTTCGGCTTTTTTTTACATAGGGGCCTGCGGCGAGCGTGTGGCAGCGAGTTTTTTTATTATTGACGATGCGCGTGACGGCGAGCCTTTTTTGGCCGCCGGCGGTTTTTAGGGTTTTATCTATTTTTTTTCCGCCGGCCGGCTCCTCTTCTTCGCCCTGTGAAATTATCTTCCAGTCGTCGTAATGGATTACATTAATTTCAAAAAGCGATTTCTGATCGAATCCCGCGCGGGGAAAATAAGCGCAGAGATCGTCGAAGTAACAGCCTTCGTCTCCGATATAGGTAAATGAATTTTTTTGTGTTATATATCGCGAAGGGTCGCCGTAGAAAGATACGAATATTTTATCGAATTTTTGAGCGGCCCTGAATTTTATGAGATCGTGAAATCTTTTGTAGTCGGGTATTTCGCCATTCGGATAAAGGCGGATCGCGCGTACATCCATATCGGCGTGAAGGTTTAAAATTATTTCGCCGCTGTCTCCGGGCGGGCTTCCGGCGGCGGTTAATATTTCGACTTCGCCGGAAATGGCGTGCCGTTCAGGATAAAGTTCGAGCGTGAGCCTGTATTTTTCAACGCTTATATATGCCGGTTTTTTCTCCGTATTTTCTTCGAGCGCGAAAGCGCCTGCGGTAAAGCTTAATTGATGTAAAATCGATAAAGCCGTTAAAAGGAGAGATAGGAAAAACTTTTTATTATCAGTCATAGAGGTTTTTGATGCTTTTGAGCACGCCGATTTTTTCTTCGGTAACTTCTTTTTGTATCTTATCGAGCCGGTTTTCGACTTCGGGGGTTATGAATTTAAATTTTGAGTAATCGAGGGGAGAAAGGCGTATGGCGCCTTCTTTTATGCCGAAATTATGTTTTCCGCCGCGAAACCCTTCTTTTATGGTTTTTTTTAAAAACTCGTAAATTACTACGTCGAGTCTTTTTTCCACGGAAGTTATGACGTTATTCGGAGCGAGGGCCGACTGGTCTGAATCTACGCCGATCACATAGCGTTTAGCCGCAACGGCCGCTTCTATTACGCCGAGTCCGGCGGCGCCGGCAGCGTGAAAAATAATAACCGTGCCGTTTTTATAAAGCTGAAGGGCGAGTTTTTTAGCTTCGTCCTTATTTGCAAAGGCTGACGGATCTTTTCCAACGTAGCGTATTTCGACTTTAATTTTGGGATTGATGTATTTGGCGCCTTCGACGAAGCCGTCACCGAAGCGTTCTACTGGCGGTATCATCATGCCGCCGACAAAGCCTATCGGTTTTCCTTTTGAAACGAGAGCGGCGAAAGCGCCGGCAAGAAAGCCACCTTCATGTTCGCGAAAAACCAACGAGGCCACGTTTTTAGAATTTACTGACGAGTCGATAATTATAAAATGCGTGCTTTTAAATTTTTTTGAAAGCGCAGCGAAGAGTTCTTCATATTCAAAGCCGACGCCTATTAAAAGGTCGTATTTTTGTTTTACGAAAAAAGATGCGTCTTTGATATTTTTGTCGTCGCTCTGATAAGCGTTGAAATTCAACTCTACCTTCATATCTTTTTCCACTTTACGCAGGCCGCCGGTGATAAGATCGTTAAATCCTCTGTCGCCGCCTCCGCCGCGCGCTAAAAAGACCGCGCACATCGAATAAGAATTGCCCGAGAGACCTAAATAGGCCCTGTAGGCGAAAGTGAAGATAATTATTAATATTATGGCAATGATTACCGCTATGATAATGCTGCCATTTTTACGCCGTTTTTTTTCTGAAAAATTCATTTTTTAAAGCTCGAATGTGCTGCCTTCTTCGGCGGCCTCAATTTTAATGGTTTTGTTATTAAATCGCGATACGGCAAGCTCGCGTGCGTAGCCGAGCATATCTTCGATTTGCGCGTCGGAGCGAGTCGGATCGTGGTGAAAAAGGTAAAGCGCGGCCACGTTCGCGCGACATGCCACTGAAACCGCGTCATCGATGCGTGAATGACCCCAGTTTATCTTGCCCGGATATTCGTCCTTTTTATATTGCGAATCGTAAATAAGCGCACGGGCATCGCGGCAAAAATTAACTAAATTGAGATTTTCCTGCATGGCAAGTGATAATTTTTCGATGTTGATCGGATCTTTTAATTTGGATTTAAGATTTTCATAAAAAATAGGATCGAAAAGATCGTCGGGCATTTCGTGTGAATTGTTTAAAAAGTAATTAACGTAAGGCTCGGAATCGGTGCAGTAAACCAGATCCCCTGCGGATGCGCCCGCCGAAAAACGGTAGCCTATGCACAGCACCGGATGGTTCAAAGTTTTAGTCTGTATTTTAAGGCCGTCTATTTCATAATGGCCTTCTTTGATCTCTTTAAATTTAGATTCAGCTTTCATTTCGTCGAGCTTTACGGGAAAATACTGATAGCGCATCTGCTCGATAAAAAGGTCTTTCAGGCTTAAGTAGGGTTTCTGATTGCCGTCGTTGATAGATGAAGTTATCGGGCCGTAAACGTTGAATGAATTGCCGCCTATGAAAGCCGGGGCGAAAAAAGGGAAGCCCTGGACGTGGTCCCAGTGCGTGTGGGTTAAAAAGATGTTACAGGATAGCTTTCCAGGCTTGTAGCGCGTCAAAAGGCTGTTGCCTAATTCGCGAATCCCCGTGCCGGCGTCTAATATTATCACCTGGTCACGATCTTTTAGATATACTTCAATACAGGAGGTGTTGCCGCCATATTTAACGGTAGATTTCCCGGGAGCGGGGATCGAGCCGCGTACGCCCCAAAAAGTTAACCTCATATATCACCAACTTATTTATTTTCAAAATTAAGTAATTATAAAATATATTTTACGATTTTAAATTTCATTTGTCAATAAAATTATTGAGCTTAGTCCAGAATTCTTTTATATCAAATGGTTTGCTTATATAATCGTCCGCGCCGGCGGCGATAAACTCATCGAGCTGATGTTTGAGAGCGAAAGCCGTGACGGCGATGATCGGCGTGCGCTTCAAAGCGCCGGCTTCGCGTTCGCGTATCGTTTTAATCGCGCTTAATCCGTCAAGTTCCGGCATTTGTATATCCATCAATATAAGCGAGTAATCGCCTGACTCATAAAATTTTAAGGCTTCGAGTCCGTTATTTGCTATATCGGCTTTATAACCGCGGTCCTTGAATAGCTTAATTAAAAGTCTCTGGTTTAAATAGTCGTCTTCGGCGATTAAAATTTTATTTTTAAAATTTTTAACGCCGGCTTCAGAGGCGGCCGGATAGAATTCGCTTTCGCCGCCGGTTATTTTTATTGATTCACTCACACGGCGTTCGAGCGGAAGCGTTACGAAAAAAGAGCTTCCAACGCCCGGCGTGCTATTTACGGTTATTTCGCCGTTCATAAGCTGGATGAGATTTTTGGCTATGGATAAGCCTAATTCGATTCCCGCGTATTTTTTAGTATAGGAATTTTCAAGCTGGTGGAAGTTTTCGAAAATTTCATTTATTTTATCGGCGGCTATGCCTATGCCGGTGTCGGTTACGGTTATTTTTATAATCGATATCGACTCGCCTCGGGCTTCTTCGTTTAGACTCATAATAACTTCGCCGGCATTCGTGAATTTTATGGCGTTAGACAGCAGGTTCGTCAATATCTGATTAATTCTGAGAGGATCGCCTGTATAAGACTCTTCGATGCGCGTATCTATTTCGTATTTCAACTTTAATTCTTTATTTTTACTTACCGCGTTGAAAAATCCGAATAATTTTTTGATCATTTCTTTAATGTCGAAAGGCTGTTTGAATAATTTTAATTTTCCAGTCTCTATTTTTGAAAAATCGAGGATATCATTTATTATTTCGAGCAGGTGGGCAGATGAAAGCGATATAAGATCGACGAATTCCTTTTGATCGCCGTCAAGTTCCGACATGGCGAGCAGTTCCGTGAAGCCCATTATGCCGTTCATGGGCGTTCTTATTTCATGGCTCATATTGGCTAAAAACATCGTTTTAGCCACATTGGCGGCTTCCGCTTCGTCGCGCGCCTTTTTTAATTCTTCTTCGTGTTTTTTGCGTTCGGTGATATCGCGAGCGACGCTTATCACGGATAAAATATCGCCGGAAATATCGAGCTCCGCAAAGAACCTGAATTCAAAAATTTTACTTTCATTGCGCCGTTCGAAATGTACTTCGAGCTCGGTTTCGATATTTTTTTTAGTTTTGAATACTTTGTCGATATTCGCTTTAAGAAAATCGGCGGTTTTATCATGAAAACCGACTTCATCGATAAATTTTGCGGTGGGGTTCGCCTGACTGCCGTCGAAATACTTATCGATAGTGCGGCTCGCGTAGGTTATTTTATAGTTCCGGTCGAATCTTAGTAAAATGTCGCCGGATGCTTCGATAAGCGCGCGGTAGGACTCGGCGTTTTTAATTAACGCTTCCGCGGCCTTTTTTTTCCCGTCGATGTGGCTCCATTCGCGCAGGGCGCGCGCGGCGATGTGAGGCATTTCTAAAAAAGTCTGCGGCGATTTTACGATATAATCGAGAGCGCCCGTTTTCAGCATTTCGACGGCGAGGTGTTCGCTGCCGTGGCTGGTCATTATAACGATCGGAAAGGCGCCGCCGGCCGTCTGGATAAGCTCTTCGCCAAGGCCGTCGGAAAGTTTGTAGTCGGATATGATCAAATCGATTCCACCATCATTGATAACGGCAGCGGCTTCCTTGATAGACCTTGCGGTTAAAATGCGGTAGTTTCCGCTATTTCTTTCGAAGGAGCTGGTTATCAACTCTAAGTGTGCGTCGTCGTCTTCGACTAATAGAACCGTTTTTATTTCGTTTTCATCTTCCATATTTTTCTCCGCGCGCCGTTTTATTTCTGGTTCCAGCAGAGCCAGTAAAGCCCGAGGTCCTTCATCAGCCTGGTAAAATTATTAAAATCCACCGGCTTGACTATATAGCTGTTTGCGTGATTCGCGTAAGCTTTGGCTATATCGAGCTCGGCCTCCGAAGTCGTGAGCACCACGACAGGGATCGTGCGAAGGTTTTCTTCGGCCTTGATCTGCCTTAAAACCTCTATTCCGTCTATTTTTGGAAGCCGCAGATCGAGCAGGATAAGCTGCGGCATCGGGTATTTATCGCGATCGGCGTATTCTCCGCGGCAAAAAAGGTAATCGAGCGCCGCGGCGCCGTCTTCCACCCACATAATTTTATTAGCCACCAGATGGTCTTCAAAATTTCTCATTACTAATTCCGCGTGAGCGGAATTGTCTTCTACGAGTAGTATTGTCAAAGGGCCGCCTTTCATTTTATTATCCTCCAATATTTTTATAGGGCAGCGTGAAATAAAAAACGCTGCCTTTATTGATCCCTTCGGATTCAACGAATATTTTTCCGCCGTGGACTTCGATAATTCGGCGTACGAGCGCGAGGCCTATGCCCGTGCCAGAACTTTTCGAATCGAGTTTATTGAACAGGCCGAATATATTATCGAAATATCTTTTTTCAATTCCCGTGCCGTTATCTTTTACGTAAATTTTAACGAATCCGTCATCAGGCGGGTATGCGCCTATATTGATGAGCGGTTTTTCTCCGCTGCGTCTGAATTTAATAGCATTTTCAATTAAATTCTGTATTACTTCGAAAATTCTTCTGCGGTCGGCGTAAATATCAGGAAGTTCGCCGTCGATTATTAGTTCGGCCCCGCAGCCGCCGATAACGGCGTTTAATAATTCTTTCACTTCTTTAACGAGCCCGTCGAGCGAAAAAACGGAAGGCGGGTTTATAATGCGTCCTATGCGCGATAATTCGAGCAGATCGTCGAGCAGGCTCGACATTTTATCGGCGGCGTCCGCGATGCGTTTAATATCGCTTTTGATCCGCGGTTCGTTGTTTTGGGCCATGTCGGTTTCGAGCATTCCGAGAAAGCCTTTAATGGTTATAAGCGGGCTTTTAAGATCGTGAGATACTGTGTAGGTGAAGCGTTCGAGTTCGGCGTTTTTGTTTTCGAGCTCTTTTATGAGTTTTTCGCGCTCGATTTCAGCAAGCCGGTTTTGAGTGATATCGAAGAAAATAGTGGCGAAATGATTTTCTTCGTGCGAAATAACTGAAATGGAAAAATATTTTTTCATGGGCGCAAAGTAGGTTTCGAACTGATAGGGCGCGCCGCCGAGTGCTACCGAGCAAAATTCGTTTAAGTATGGCGCTTCGTCGACATGGTAGGCCTCAGTGGCTTTTTTATTGACGATGTCTTCTCTTTTGACGCCCAATATTTTTTCGTATTGAGGATTTATGTCGGTGATGATATAATCGACGGCTTTGCCGCTGTCGTCGAAGACGAGTTTATGGAGAGCTACGCCTTCATTCATCGAATTAAAAAGCGAAAGAAAAGACAGTTCGGTTTTTTTCAGCTGTTCTATTGCCGCGAGTTTCTGGTATTTTGAATCGCCGGTTTCTATAATAGTTTTAAGAAGAAGCTGATAGTATCCTAAGACCGCCTCTACCTTCGCGCGGTTGAAAACGGGGACATTAGCGAGCGCGGCGAGATATTTAGTTTCGTCAAAACCGAACTTTTCGGCCTGTTTTTTAAAATATTGGATATTTTTTTCGTCTTCGGAATAAAAGAACTGGCCGAAGAAAAGAGTCGCCAGATGGCGGCCGTCGATTATTACAGGCGAAGCGATGTCCCATAAGCCGTTTAAGCATTTATATTCGACGAACCTCGCTTCGTCGTTAAGATGGTCTTTTATATATGCGTCGCTTTTGAAACAACGCTCGCAGCTTTCGGGGCATACCCGGTGGAATTTAGTGCAGATGTCCTGCCAGCCGCTGGCAACGTAAATAGTGTTATCGACTCCGATAAGGCCGATCGGAAAGCCGGCGGCTGAATGAATCAAATCAGCCATGCGCTGCAATTTTCCGGTATCGATAATATCGGGCAGTTTCAGATGGTTTCTGTCGATAATATTGATCATAAAAAAGCGAGACCTCTCAAATTAAACAACTAAAATTAAAAATCGCATAGCTTAACTCAACATTAAAATAAAGCAGATGAAATTCTATCAGTTTGTTTTAAAAAAGTCAATTATTAAATTGGACCATAAATTTAACTTAAATTTATGATTATAATTATTGACATTATTGAGTGTTTTTAATATAATTCTTACATGGGGGATATAGGCATGATATTTTTTTCAGGCATGAATTTTTTTAAAGGCGGCTCGCCGGTATGCGCGGTTTAATCGATTCGTTCAAGCGCGAAGGCTTATCGTGTATTTTATTGCCGTGTCTGGCGATCGCGTTTTTGACGGTTCAGGGCTGTTCCTGCGGGCGCGAGAAGCACGAAATAAAACTTCTCGACCGCGGCGTTATAAGTTCGGACGAATTAAAAAAGGGAAGTATTATTAACGCTTTTCATGCTTATTTAAAAGAAGTTGACAACAACGTTGTAATCAGAAGGATTAAAAAAAATGTTGGCGCGGATATTTTGCACTTCGCCACCACTGAAGTTCTGATTTTATCGCCTTATGAACAGGCTTATACCGAGGGAATGAAATATTACGCCGTATCGAAGTTCGAAGATGCGACCCGTTGTTTTAAAAGGGCGCTTTCGTATCCGAGCGTGCCGGCTTTTAAAACGCTTGAAATAAAATTTTTATTAATGGATTCGCTCAGGCAGAGCGGCAAAGAATCGGAGTACGCGGCTCAGCTTAACGAATACAAACAAAAATACAGGGAAATAGTCGGGGGCTCGGAACCGGAGTTTTTGCTTAACCAGCAAAAATCCGCAATTATTTTTACGACGCTCGAAAAATCGGGAGAAAAATTAAATGCGAATATCGAAATCAATAAACAGGGGCAATAAAAAAAGCCAGGCTGCCGTTAAAACCGGCTCTAGGCGGGGTATGGTATTTTACTGGGTGATCGGGCTTGTCGTCATATTATATGTGATGGCGCAGTCAATCATGTATCAGATCCGCAACGAAATTTTTCTGGCGAACTATATAATGCGCGCCGAAATAGTTAATTCGGTGTGCGACGCCATGATCGAAGAAGCTTTTATGGAAGTGCGCCTGCAGATGAACGACCATAAAAAGGTTCATGGCGGCTCTGATCCTTACAGCCTTCTTCGCTGCGGCTGGGGCAATTCCAAACCGCCCGCCATCAGTATAGACACTCCCGTAACGAAAGCAGCCGCAAAAAAAGAATTCGGAATGAACTCTTCCGAAATGAGCGTCAGCGTCACTTACGAGCAGGTCTCGCCTTACAAGAAAGACCTTATGGGCAATGAACGAAAGCCTTCTTCCATGCCGCAAAAAGAGTCGTTCGGCGTTTTAAAGGTGGTGGCAAAGGCTTCGCTTGGCGATTATACAAAAGCCGTTACCGCCTGCAAAGACGTTAAAGTAGTTAAAGTAGTGCCGCCGTTCCCCGATTTTTCTTTATTCGTCAGAAACGGGGGGACCAAGATGTCTAAATATAATCACTGGCCCGCTTATCACGGCGTCGATTCACTCGCTTTCCGCGTTTTAAGCGGTACCAACGCCACCAAGGCCGGTAAAATAGTATTCGGCGGCGGCTATGCCAAATACGAAGGCGAACAACTTCTCGGTTTCAAGCCGATGCCCAAAAAAAGCCAGGTGCAGGAGGGCGAAATGCCCATAATAATCAACCTCACCAATGCGGGCGCGCTTAATTACGACGGCGGAACTCTTTTAGGTCAGCTGCGCACTAAAAATTTCAATTTTCCACCGGAATTAAGCGGTAAGTACGATTTTTCGCGTTGTTTTCCAAGTTTCGATTTCTGGGCGCGCTCGATTTTCGGGCAGGATAGCAGTAAAGAATCTCTTGCGGCAAGGCTTATCGAGCCTTCATTGAAATCCGGCATACCTCTTCCGCCGGTCACCAAACTTACCGTAACGCCTCCCGCGGCGGCTTCCGGTTCGTCTTCTTCGAGCGCTTCGAAGGAAATCGAACTCGATCACCGCTGGCAGATCTTAGGCGCTGGCATCGAACTCGGTTTAGACGGCGAAGATTCTCACTTAAAGCCTTTTGCGCCGGGTAAACTTGCGGCCCCCGGCTATCTGAGTTATTTCGAAAATTACATTAAATTCTGCGATACGGAAGACCGCGAATACCTCAATCCGAAATACGCCGGCATAGATCTTTTCGCCACCGATATCCGCCAGGGTCGCGATTATCTTCTGCCGCACATAACCCATGTTTACGGAAACGTGCTTACCTGTAATCTCGAATCTTACGCGCTCAACGTTAAAGACGACGCTTATATACTGCCGTGGGTAAATTTCGAAGATAAAGATTTCAACGCCCAGAAAAGCGTCGTGCCGAAGAAACTCGCCGAGGAAAATACCGACCGCAGTTTCATGGAATCGCTTAAAGGTATGGTCGGATTAACGGAGGCGCAGCGTAATAAGTTCAAGTTTATACCGCATTTCGGCAAAAATAAAAAAGGCCAGGGCAAGCCTATCGACACCCCGCCGGGGCTGCTCGAATCGCCCACCCGCAAAGATCCGGCAACCGACCAGGTTATCGAAACCGATACAAAAAATATAGCTTACAAGCATGTTATGTCGCGGCCAAAATTCGGCTCCTACGACGTTTCGGAAGGCCCGGAAGTCGCTACGATCATCGATAGCGTGCCTTATAACAACAACAACGTATCGGTGAACGAACTTGCCGAAAAATTCCCTCTCGATCTGGCTCCTGAAATGGCCTGCTACAGTTTTGCGAACGCCAAAGATTTTATTTACAACCTGTATTACATGAAAAAACTTATACCGCCCGAAGAATCCGATGATAAACAGTGGCATATTTATCTTGACGGCATCTGGTACGTAGAGGGCATGAAGGCCTTCGAAGAGCGGTTTCAGCAGTTGAGGCTCCCGCCGGACGCGCCTAACGGCGGACCGTTATATATTAACGGAAAAGGCGTTATAGCCTCTATCTTCGGAACTGACATACTGCTTAACGGAGTAATGAAAGACGCAAACAGCGACGACGATCTTTCACAGCTATCAGTTATAAGCGCACCTAATCCGCTTTATGAAAAAATATCGAAGCTGCCGCCTGAAATACGCGAAACTATATTTTCGTCGCAAAATGGCGATATCTGGGTGACCGACACTTATATACAGGCCTCTATATGCGCCGGCATCGGAACTCTTCGTTATAAAGACAACCCTAAAGTTACGGCCTCTACGGCCGGAGCGATTTTTCCCTTTCACGGCCCCGATTCAAAGAAAGGCGACCGTCAGAACAGCTTTGACAGCTTTTTTATAAGAGGCAATCTCACGGTTAACTATCTTAATCTTGAAATGCTTGAAGATAAGGACGAGGCTACAAAAAAATTAGTGGGCGGCGGAACGGTCGCTTACGACGAAAAAATATTTCCCGACCGCACCGGAACCGGCGATCACGATGGAAACTACGTAGTTAATTTAAGTCAGTGCTATACTTTCTATAAAATTGAAATCGTCAAGGGCAAGGAAGAAGACGATATTAAAACCGAAAATTAAAGCGGCGCGATGTTTTGTGCAAGTCTATAGCGGCGAGGGTTATGGCGCTTTTGCAGATTTGATGGTGTGATTTATGATTAAAAATAAAAATGAAGAAGCGGTTTGCGGCCGTAATAAAAATTTTTCTTTGACATGCGGCCCGGCGTTAGTTTCGTCGGCGCTTGCCCTGCTTTTAGCTTCGCTTACCTTCAGCGGCTGCTCATGCGGCGGCGGTGAAGACGATTTCAAAAATATAAAACATAAAGATTTGCGCACCTACGAAGCGGACGCTGAAGAAGAAGGGTTTCGCGTTAAAAGCAAACTCGCCTCGAAAAGCAATTTAACTAAGTATTACGGCTCGGGCATCGATATTATGAAACGGCGCGAAAAAAGCCAGATAATTGAAAAATTGCAATTCGACGGCAGTAAAGCACTGAAAAATAAAGATTTCAGAGAGGCCGAATCGTTGTTTTCAGAAGGAAAATATCAGGAAGCTTTAAAATACTATAACAGCGCGGGTTCGGCCGGAAAAAATATTTATATCGAAAGGCGCGCTCTTGCGTGTAAAGTTTCCATCGACAGGGTTAACGCCCGCGAGAATGAAGATATGAAAAAAGCTAATACGCTTTTAACCTCCGGGCGCCCTACCGAGGCCGTGAGCGTGCTCGAAAACATCGAACGGCAGAATTCATCTTCTAAAGAAGGCGTTTATTTAAAGCAAAGCGTCAGTGCGCTTAAAATAAAAGCTTATTCGGAGATGGGGGACAATAAAAAACTTATCGAAGAATATATAAAACAGGATAAATTATCTGGCGAACTCAGCGAAACGCTCTCTAAATCGTGGACAATTCCTTTAGAATAGAAAGGCGAAGTGGGATATGCGATTATGTTTACATAAACGGGTTTTGAATTGGAATCGTTTTAAAATCAAAGTCGATTCAGGCGTCACTTTTATCGAATTAATGACGGCGATGATGCTTTTTACGATGTTGATGTGGCCGCTCTACCAGATTTTTCAGTGGTCGGCAAACAGCACCATGAAGACCGGCGATCTTACCATCGCGGCGAATGTAGCTTCCGAACTTATCGAACTTCTTAAAAATAAGCCTTTCGATGTCTTATCGAAGCTCGATCCGAAAACCGGTCTTAAGGCTAAAATGGATGAAACCGATATACAAAATTTTCTGGGCCTGACTTTTGATAATAAATTTTCAAATACAGCGGGCCGTTTTATAAGATCGGTTGAAATCACTCCGGTAAAACCGATAAAAACCTCGCGCGGCGATGATTTCGCTTACGTTAAGATAGTGGTTTCGGTTTACTGGACGGAGCGGACGGGCGCGCAAAAAGGGCCGAAAAAATTATTTACTCTCGTGGCTAATGAAAACGCTCCTTTAATAACGCAGTAAGCAGTAATAAGGTTTTTTAATACAAAGAAAATAAAATAAAGCGAGATTCTATGAAAAATAAATTTGCAGACAATACCGGCAATCGTCCGGCGGCGGAAGGGCTGAAGTTTTTTTCGCGCGGCGGCGGCTTTACGCTGATAGAAGTTATGGTCGTTATGATGCTTTCGATAATGCTTTTAATATCGGTGTGGCAGCTTTTTAGAATGATAACCAGCACTCAGATCTACACTCAGGACGAAATATCGGTACAGCGCGCGGTAAGAGTGATCGTAGAGCGTATTAAAAACGATCTGCGCGCGGCGGTTTTTCCGGACGGTCTTATCGGCGATAAATTCATCATTCAGGACCCGGTCGATATCAACGGAAAAGAAGTCGGCGGCGCACGCATACGCTTCGCCCGGTTTCATGGTTTCGACGATAAAGGAAAACCTATAGTCGAAAAGGTCGTTTATATATTCGACCGCGGCAACGGCCGCGTTAAACGCGCTAACTGGTCGGGGGCATGGGAGCAGACGAACGATTCGGTCGAAAACGAAAAAATAGTCGATTCGCTCAGCTCGCTTTCAAATGAAACCAACGGCAGTTACCTATATTTCAACACTTTTTACACCGATACCGACCGTGAAGGATTTAAAGGCCGCCTTTTCGTTTTTATAGGGCTTAAAGGCGTCTATGGCAACGACGCAAAGATCAAGCATGAAATCAAGCTCGATTTAGTCGTAGGACCGCGCTTTATTACTTCGAAAGACCGCGAACCTTTCTGGAACCTTAATCCGATGTCGCGCCTCAACGTCGAAGATTTTCAGAAGTAATCCTCCGGCCGTCTTTATTTAAGCAAAAGTCGCTATTATTTAAAGCTGAATCTGGATCGGTTGTTGCGGGTCCTGATAAAAAGGACTGCCTGGTCCTGCCGGCGGCTGCCGCAGAAGGTTTTCGGGGCCACCCGGAATTTGTAGCGGCGCGGGCGATTCTTTCGCCGGTCTTTTCTTTTTATAAAAAGGCGATTTAATATCGATATAACCCATTCGTTCCACGGCGCGGCGCGTTAACCCGGTTTTGACGAGCCAGTGAGCGTATTCGTCGGATTCCGGTTTTATTTTCAATAATTCTTTCAGGGCAGTTCGTGCGCGTTCATATTGTTTCGACAGGACTAACGCCTTCGACATTTTAAGGCCGACTTCATAATCGCCGGGGTTGAATTCATAGTTTATATTATAATGAAAAGCCGCTTCTTTAAACATCCCTTTTTTATAAAATATTTCCCCGAGCGCTAAATGGGCTTTAGGGCTGGTTTTAAAGTAAGAAACCGAGTAAAGTATATTGGTTTTTGCCTGATCGTATTTTTCTTTAAGATATTGTTGATAGCCGATTTCATAATAGTAGTCGGCGTAAGTGCGGTTATAGCGGCGCATTTCCAGCCCGCCGCCGCCGTTGTAGCCGTGCTGTTTTATTTCCGAAAGATTAAAGCCGTGATAGGCGAGCAGATAAACCATCGAAGTATCTCCGGGGCTTAGCGCGAAATAGTTTTTGATATCGCCGGCCGCCTTCTTTTTTTGTCCTTCTTTTAAATAAAGCCTTATTTTAGCGTATTTTGCGCTTTTAATTTCACCGGTTATATTGTCGGCGTATTCGTATTGCGCCGCGGCCTTATCGGAGGCGCCGAAGCGTTCGAAGGTATGGCCTAATCGTAGAACGCGGTTGACGCTTTGAGGATTTTTGACGACAGCCGCCGCTGATTTCTGCACGCTGTGGTTTTTAATGGCGTCACGCACCGATTTAAGCCTTTCGGCGGCTTCTTTTTTCAGCCTTTCGTTCGGCGAATGCGTCACGGCGTATTCAAGCGCGTAAGCCTCGCTGACGGGCTCCTTCGACGCCCGGTATATATCGGCTAATAAAAGATATGAATCGTAAGGGTCGAAATCGTTTGCTACGGCATAAGTCGCGTTGTAGAGGGCCTCTTTGACATCGCCTTTATTGAGGTATTTTCTTCCTTCGGCCACAAAGTCTATCTTTGATTTATAATCGATTTTCAGCCGCCCGCGGCGGCCTTCTACGGCTTGCTGAGAAGCGCAGGGAGGCGCCGGTAAAGTCAAAAATAATATAGCCATGATAATTATTTTAATAACGCCGTATTTATTTATCAAAAGTTTCATGCCGGTTCGATTACCACCTTTTCTTCGATTTTTTTCGTCGTTGAACTGGTTATGTAAATGCCTCCGATTATAAGCGCCGCGCCGGAAAAAGTCGAGCCGCCGATCGGTTCGTTCAATAGAAACCAGCCTAAAGCGATGCCTATCAAAGGCTGGAGATTTAAAAAATTTCCCATAAAAGACGCCTCGATGCGCTCTAAAAGAAGGTACCAGAAAAAATAAGCGAAACTAGTCGCCAGTACGGAAAGGTATAAAACGCATATCCATGATTTAACAGACGCCGAGGCTATGGCCGTAAGTCCGTTTTCATAAAAGGCGGCGAAGGGAAATAAGAAAATAGTTCCGGTTATTACGGCGTAGGCGGTAACCACGAAGCTCGGAAGACGTTTTATGGCGGCGTTACCTATTATCGTGTACAGCGAGCAGAAGAGCGCCGAAAGCAATACGAGTATATCGCCGAGCGCGGAAGTTTGAGGCGCGATGCCGTCCGCGGACGCGCCGCCGCTCGACGGAAGAATAATGATAAGCACGCCGGCGAATGATAAAAGCACGCCGAATATTATTCTGGGCGTGACTTTTTCTTTTAGAAAAATAGCGGCCAGAATTATCATCATTATAGGTTCGGATGATATTTCGATCGCCGCGTTCATGGTTTTTGTCATTTTAACGCCTATGTTTTGAAAAATATATGCCAGCGTTATTCCGATCAGGCCGAGCACGGAGCATAAAAAAAAATCTTTTTTATCGAGCCTTATATTCCGGTATTTAGTCAATAAAAACGGAATCATTATCAGCGCGGCGATCGCGAAACGGACGAAGGCGAGCGTGATGGGCATAAAATCGTCCATGGCTATTTTCGAGGCCACGTAAGTGCCGCCCCAGATCACGTTGAGCAGTATTAATAGCGATATTTGGTATGCCGTAGGAGCGTTTCTCAAAAAATTACCCGCTTTCGCTTTCCGACGGAACGCCGGAGTTTTTTTTTGCCGTGATCATGAACTGATCGCGCAGCCGGTTGAAAAAAGGTATATAACTTTCTCTATAGTCGGGAAAGGTCCACTCGAAAGGGTTGAAGGTCCGGTTTTTATAGTAAAGTGTAATTTCTTCGTATATTCCGTTATCGATATAAATCCGTTGTATATTATCTTTAGCCGAGGCCAAGATTACTTTTGCGGGAGTCAAATAGCCGGGATCCAAGTTTATCCGGCGCCCGCCCGTTATCGACGGGAAGCCGGTTTCGATAGAATTGCCTTCGAGTTTTATTGCGCATAGTTCCCGTGCGTCGATTAATTTTTCGAACGCATAGAAAATTCTTTTTATATCTCCAGCCATTTCTTTACTGTAATAGCCGGTATAATTGAAATTAAATATTTCGCTTTGCGTATCGATCGGTCCGTGTTTTTTTATAAGAATGTCTTTGATTGAAGCAAGGTCTTCTGTTTCGACGAATAAAATCGCGTAAAAAAGTTTGACCGGCCGGTGCGGTTTAGGTATTCCCATCAGTCATCCAGTCCTGTTCTATTTTTGCGTTAACGTTTCCCGGAGCAGGCCCTGAGGCATACGCCGCAAATGCCTTTAGCGACGAACATGAGCCTTTGAAATTTTGAAATCTGCTCGACACATTTGGCTAATTCGAAGGCTTCCGCCGTTTCGCCGATAGCGCCGGCGGGGCAGGCCGAAACGCATTCGTAACACCCGCCGCAGCCGTCTTCGATAGGGGCGCATAACTTCAGCGGCGCGTTTGTGAGCACGGTTACTAATCTTACCCGCGCGCCGAATTGCAAAGTTACTAAAAGGTTGTTTCTTCCTATAAAACCCGCGCCGGCCGCCTGCGCCACTATTTTATGATTCAGATAGCCCTTCTGGGAACTTTTATCTATGATCTGCGAAGCGGGAACGGGCATGGCTTCGAATCCGCTGTTTTGTATTATGGCCGTAATTTTAAGAGCGGCGTCGTCGAGAAGAGAATTTACGCGGTTGTAATGCATCGCGTAATGCGGCGTGGGCTGGTTGAAAATTCCGTCGAGTATCGCGTCGGATAGATGGAATGCCATCGATATGGCGGCGGTCATTTTATTAAGGGCCGGATTTTCTTTCAGCGCCGGATGAAAAGAATCGTAAACGCTTTTGACTGCGCAGGTTTTAAAAAGCGACATTGCCGAATTCAACGCGAACGACTCTAAGAGAGCGAAGTTTGTTTCAGGGCAGCGGTTCAATTTTATTTCGTTTATCATAATTTCACAAAGCCTTTATTTAATGGAGAATTTTTATTTATTCAATTAAATACATTGTACAGGCTTATATTATAGTTATTTTTGATTAAAAAGTCAATAAAATAAGATTAAAAATAAAAAAATATGATAAAAAATTCCGCTTTATTTATTTGGTGATATGTGTTAGAATGTCGTCGTTAATTTGATCGGACCATTGAATCGTTATCTTAAATTATTATCCCGGGTGATTATAGTGATTGAAAAAGCTGTTAATATTTTACTTATTGAAGATAATCCTGGCGATGCTTTACTTTTAAAGACTTATCTCATGGATTCGGCAAGGGAAAGCGGCTTTGAATTTAAAATCACCGGCGCGTTCACTCTGGCTTCTTCTCTTAACATATTATCCGCGGAGCTTTTCGACGTCATATTGTTAGATCTTACTCTTCCCGACAGCGAAGGCATCGATACGCTTTTTGCCGTCAAGACGGCCGTTCCCGAAGTTCCGATAGTTATTCTGACGGGCGTGTGCGACGAAGGGTTCGGATTGCGCGCGGTCCAGGCCGGCGCCCAGGATTATCTTATCAAGGGGCAGTTCGACGGCAAGCTGCTTATCAAGAGCATAAGCTATTCCACCGAGCGTCACGGCCTTTTAATGGAGCTCGAAAAAGCCCGCCGGGCCGAGGCCGAAATAAGCGAATCCCGCTATCAGGCCATAAAAAAACTCGAAGCGGAAATTAACGAGCGCAAGATCGCCGAAGAAAAACTTTCACTTATAACCAAAGAACTGCAGACTATTTTCATGGCCCTGCCCGATCTGTACTTTAAAACCGATCACGACGGGGTTATACTCGATTATAAAGCCGGAAGAGACAGCGATTTATTTACGCTTCCCGAAGTATTTATAGGAAAAAAATTTACGGCGGTTCTGCCGGGCGAAGTGGCGGAGCTTTTTATAAAAGCCTATAACAGCATCAAAGGCAATTCTTCCCTTGAAACCATAGAATATAAACTTGAAATGACCGGCGGCACGCAATATTACGAAGCGCGCATACTTCCCCTGGTTGAAAACCAGTGCGTAACTTTCGTTCGTAACATAACCGAGCGAAAAAATGCCGTAGAAGCCATCGTCGCAAGCGAAAAAAAATACCGCGACCTTGCCGATTCTCTTCCGCAGATAGTTTTTGAGGCCGATATCGAAGGTCGCGTCAAATTCGTCAATAAAATCGCCCATGATTATTTTAAATACAGCGCCGAGGAGCTCGCGCAGGGGCTCAACGTATTCGATATGATCGCGCCGGAGTATCGGGATGCCGCTTATAAAGTAGTAAAAGACGCCGTGGCTAATAAAACAGCGAATTATGACACCGGTTTTGAATACCAGGCAATCAGAAAGGACGGAACGCGGTTTCCCGTTATAATACATTCGAACCTTGTGCTCGAATCAGGCAGGCCGGTAGGTATCCGCGGCATTTTAATAGACGTTACCGAGCAGAAGCGCATTGAAGAAACGCTCCGCCAGAAAGAGCAGCGCGATAAAGAAATGCTTGAAAGCAAGGTTAACGAACGCACGCAGGAGCTGCGGCGGTCGAACGAAAAATTACAATTGGAAATAAACGAGCGTCAGAAAATTCAGCAGACTCTTCACGAACGCGAGGAACGCTATCGCGCTCTGGCCGAAAACACCTACGATTTAATTACCGAGGTCGATATCGAATCCCGTTTTTTATATTTAAGTCCGAATATAAAGGATATGCTCGGCTATAATATTTTCGAATTAGTCGGCAGATATTACTACGAGTTCGTTCATAAAGCCGATATCGATAAGGTAAAACAGATATTCAAACGCGGTTTTAAAAATTATAAGGGCGAAGAAATATCATATCGGTTTAAGCATAAAAACGGCTCTTACGTTATGTTTGAAAGCACCGGAAAAATTTATCAGACGGCCGCCAACCAGCTGCGCGCGGTAATCGTTTCCAGAGACATAACTCTTAGAAAGCAGATGGAGCGCGAAATGCTTAAATCTTCGAAGCTCGAGGCGCTTGGAATTCTCGCCGGCGGAATAGCCCACGATTTCAATAATATACTTATGGGCATAGCGGGCAATCTTAATCTTGCTAAAAAGCGTCTCGACAATCCCGAAAAATCGATGGAAGTTATTTTAAGAGCTGAAAAGGTCGCCTACAAAGCCAAAAATCTTACCGAGCAATTGATCACTTTTTCAAAAGGCGGTATGCCCATAAAAAAAACGCTTTCATTGAAGGAGCTCATTAAAGATTCCGTTCAGTTTTCAATTACCGGATCGAATGTAGCGAGCAAATTTTATTTCGACGAGGGGCTTTATCTCATAGAGGCCGACGAAGGGCAGATCACCCAGGTAATAACGAATTTTGCCATTAACGCCAAGCAGGCCATGCCGGACGGCGGAACGCTGGAAGTCGGCGCTTCGAACGTGGTTCTGGCCGACGACAATAAACTTTCGGCGCCCGGCGGAAAATACGTTAAAATAATCATAAAAGATAACGGCGGCGGCATAGCCGAAGAGAACCTCCAGAAAATCTTCGACCCGTATTTTACGACCAAACTCGAAGGCACCGGCTTAGGGCTGGCGACCTCGTATTCGATAGTTAAAAATCATAACGGCTTTATTACGGTAGATTCAAAAATTAATGAAGGCACGGTTTTTAATATTTATTTTCCATCGTTTGACGGAGAAATAGAGGCCGTGAAAACGACCGTGAGCAAAAGCGGCGATTACCGCGGGCGTTTAGTTTTACTGATGGATGATGACGAAACCGTTCTGCTGCCGGTATCCGAAATGCTTTTAGACTTAGGTTACGAAGTGAAAATAGCCCGCAATGGAGAAGAAGCTCTGGACCATTATTATAAGTCGATCGAGGCCGGAAAAAAATTCGACGTGGTTATCGTCGATCTTATCGTGCAGGGCGGCATGGGCGGAAAAGAAACATTAGAGCGTCTTTTGAAGGTCGATCCGGAGGTGCGCGCCATAGTGTCGAGCGGTTATTCAAACGATCCGGTTATGGCCAACCATGAAAAATACGGATTTAAAGGCGTACTGGCAAAGCCTTACCAGATAGAAGAAATGAACGAAATTTTAAAGCGGGTTTTTAAGTAATTCTGGTACCCGCTTTCAGTCGATTTTTTCAAAAACTATAAATTTTAAAAAATAAGAAACGGGCGGTATATGATAAAAATAGTTACCGTGGCCGGTAATCGGCCTCAATTTATAAAATTGGCGCCGGTATCGGCGGAAATAAGAAAAAAATTCAAAGAAGTTTTAATCCACAGCGGCCAGCATTACGATTACAATATGAGCGACATTTTTTTCAGTGAACTTGGAATCGGCCGGCCTGATTATAATTTGAGCGTCAACGAAAAGTCTCACGGGGCGCAGACCGCCAAAATATTAATTGAAACCGAAAATATTCTTCTCAAAGAAAAACCGGCCCTGATAATCGTTTTCGGCGATACCAATACGACCGTCGCCGCGGCGCTTGCAGCGGTGAAGCTGCATATTCCCATAGCGCATATAGAAGCGGGGCCGCGCATGTATGACGGATGCGAAAGCCCGGAGGAAGCTAACCGCGTCATGACCGATCATATATCGCACTTATTATTCGCCCCGAGCGCGATGTGCGCGGATAATCTGAAGAAGGAATCTGTTTTCGGCCGGGTTTATTTTTCCGGCGACACGATGTACGACACTTTCGTTAAAATGAAAAAAAAATTCATATGCCCTGAAACTCTCGCGAAGTTCGACGGCGTAAAAAATTTTAATCCCGGCGGTTATATCCTTTTAACTCTTCACAGACCGCTTAACGTTGATAACGCTGAAAGGTTCGAAGAAATAATAAAAGCGCTTTTAGAATGCGGCGAAAAGATAATATTTCCGGCTCATCCGCGTACCCGTGAAATGATGAGGCGCTGTCCCTCTTATTCGAGATTAATTAAAAGCTCCGATATAAACGTAATAGAACCGCAGGGATATATAGAACTCGGGGCGCTGCAAACGCACAGCAAAAAAATCGTTACCGATTCCGGCGGCGTCGCCAAAGAGGCTTATTTCAATAAAAAACCATGCGTGACGGTATATCCGGTTACGCCGTGGCCTGAAACGCTTGACGGCGGATGCAATATAGTGCTGAAAAACTTCAGCGCCGCCGCTATGATTTCGGCTATCCGGCGAAAAAACTCCGCGGCCGATTTTTCAAAAAAATATTTCGGAGGCGGTAAAAGCGCCGCATACATAGCCGATAAAATAGAAAAATTCATTTCCGCCCGTTGATAAAATTATTACTTAAAATTAAATTAAAATAAAACTTAATATTAGCCGGAATTTATGTGTAAATTATGAAGAAATTTATCGAATTTATAAAATTAAAAGCGGTTATTATCGCGCCTGCCGTTTTTTCGGCGTTGTTTTTTGCCTCTGATGTTTTCGGAAGCGGCGGTTATGAAATTCAAATTTCTACGCCTTCCTCGCATTATTCTTTTGAAGAGCGAAAAATAGATTTTTTTTCGATCGCCATAGGCGAATATGAAAGCAGCAGCAGCGATGAAATTAATGCCGTAAAAACTTCCGCCGCCGCGCTGGCCGCTTCGGGCGCCGCCGCTTTTTCCGGCTATGGAGAATTTTCGGATGAAATATTAAAAAAATTAAATTCAGTTTCGGGCGCCGCCGATTATAAAATAAGGGTAATCGGAGATCGCGCCGTTTTATATTTGCGTAATTATGCGCTTAACGAACTGCCGCCGCCGCTCCGGCCGGGGCCTGCGCGCCGTAAAATTCCGCCTGCCTTATATTTTATAAAATCAGCGGGCGTATGGCGCGCGGACGCGGATTATATGTCGGAACTGTACTCGGCGTATACCGGCGATCTTTACCAGGACGCCGAAACTTATATTTTAGCCGAGCAGGTATGGCTTCTGAGCCAGTATAAAGGATTTGAAACTTTAACCTCCGTTTATAACGGAAATTTCGTCAGCGGTTTGAATAATCTTTCCGGCGACGAGGGCGCTAGGGCTCTGCTTGAAAAAAATATCAGCGGGCCGGCCCTGCATTTTTATTTGTGCCTGTTAGATTTCAAGGCGGGCCGCTACAAACACTCCTATTCGCACATAAGCGCCTGCCGGGCAGCCGCGGGCGGCAATTTTATAGTTGAAACCGTTTTTAACATGATTTTAACGCACAGAAAGTTCGGCCGTCTCGTCAATGAGGAGTTCGTTAATTCCTGCCGCAGGGACCCTTATAATTATCTGGCGTTAATGGTTATCGGCGAATTTTATAATCTCAGGTACCGCTACGACCAGTCGCTTATCGCCTTCGAACTGGCTTCGAGCTTAAATCCATATATGACGCCGCACTATCATATCGTTTTTTCCAACACTTACGAAAAACTGAAAAATTATAATGCCGCGGGCGATCAGCTTTCCCTCTGCTCGTCGTACGGCCCCGATTTTTATTATACGCGTTATCTTGCGGGCAAAAAATATATTATGGGCGGTGATGAAAAGAAAGCTGCCGCTGAATTCGAAATCGTAATAGATTCGCTCAATTTTGCCGAGACCAAGCGTGAAGTTGCCTACTGGCTGATGAATTATCATTTTAAAAACGGCAGTCACCAATTATATTACCGTTACAGGAAGGCTTATATCGCCTCGTTTTTTAATTCGCCGTTGTTTATTCTTCTGCTCGGGATTGCGTGGCTTTTTTATATGCTCAGAAAAGCGGCCGCCCGCTACGTTATGATACCGGCTTTAAAGGCGCTCGCTAAAATCTTTAATAAAGAAATATTTTATAATAAGGCATTCGACGCTTATTGTAATTTCGCCGATTTTGAAGCTGGGATAAAATATTACGCGGCTTACGCGGCGGGCATAGATAAAAAGTCGCGGCCGGAAGTTTATCGACGGTCGGCGCTGAAATTAGCCAATTATCTGCTTTCGGTTTACAGGCCCGAAGAAGCCAAGAAAATTTATACCGAACTTTTTTCGTTCAGGCCGGATTGCGTAGATGCTCTGCTGGGGCTTGCAATATCTGAATATGATCTTAAAAATTATGAAGTGGCCCTCGAGTATTTTAAAAGCGGCATCGAATCCGCCGCGGACAATCATCTTTTTTATTATTACGCCGGAATTTGCACGATGCTCGACGGAATGAAAAAAGAAGCCATAGAATTGATAATGATATCCTATAAAATCAATTCTTCTTTCGAACCCGCGCTCAGTTTGTGCAATAACTATTTTCTTTCCAATAACATGATAGGCGAACTGGTTTCCTTTTATGACGATATATTCGTTCTCGGCGATTTCAGCGAAAGCTATATACAGTATTACTTGAAGCTGAACGCGTCGCGGATGGATTCGAACAGGATAAAAAAAATGCTCGATAAGATTCGCGTGATGAATATAGTCAAGCCTGAAACTTGCCTCGAAGCCGCCATCGCCTGTCGCGAACTCGATTTATTCGAAGAAGCCGCCGGTTTTATTTATAAAAGCATCTTAATTTCCGCCGGTTATAAATGGCTTGCGGGCTTTAAAACGCTTAAAATTTTAGAGCGGGCCGCGATGACGCTGCCGAAATATAAAAACGGCCGGTATTTGAAAGTACAGCTTTTAGAGCTTGGGATTACCTACAAAAAAAATAACGATATAAAAAAAGCCGAAGAGATTTTTAAGAAGATCATCGCAAGTTTTCCCGATCATGCTTACGCGCATTTTTTATTGAATGATTATAACCGTTCGATAGAACTTATGGCGGCTGAGCTCAACGAGAGCAACTATCCGTGGGATAACGCCTCTATAGTCGAAGCTATTTTTTACTGTCTTAAAGAAACGAACAACCGGCAGCGCATAGGCCGTTATCGCGAGTGGGGCGTCCATTACGCCCGTTCGATATCCAGCGAGTTTGGAATATTTTCGTACAGGCATCTTCGTTATATTCCAAAAACGCAATTTTTGAATATTATCAACGATAATGAGGGCGGCGTAAAAATAAATTCATAAAAATAATAATATTTATTGACAAAACATGCTATATTTTTATAGAATAAGGTTTTATTATGAGTATTAACGAAGAAGAAAACCAATTATTGAATATAAAATCCGAAGATACGGAAGCCGAAAACATAACCGCCGAAGATATGGCCTCCGGAGATAAAGCGGTCGAAGATATGGCTTCCGAAGATAAAGCGGCTGACGCGTTGAGTTTTTTGGAGTCCATTTCTCCTGAGCCGGTTGTCGGCGCGGCCGCAACGGGCGATTTTCACGCCCAGGAGATCGGCGATGATCAGGTGGTTTCTACCTACGAGGAAGCGGTCCGAAAAATCGTTCTTCTTCAGGACCGTCTAAAAAGAAAAGAAATCGAAATTCTCGAATCGCAAAAATTGATTGAATCGGCGCTTGCTGAAAACCGCGATAATATCGAAGCTCTTGAAAAAGCCGAAGCCGTAAATAAAAAATATGAACGAGAGCTTGAAAAGGCTTTGAAAGATAATAAGCACGAGCATGATAAACGCCGTCTTCATCTTCTTCACGTCCGGGATTTAAAACACGCCATATCGGAGCGGGACGCCCGAATCAAACAGCTCGAAGACGGCTCGCAGTCATCGACGCCGCCGCCGCAGCCCGGTATGTACGCCGCTATGGCTATTTCGCCGTCTAACGCAGATGAAATTAAAAAACTGCAATCCGATATTTTCTATAAAGAAATCGAGATGGAAAAAATCAATTCTTTACTTTTGGCTGCTCAGAGCGAGTCTTTGTCATTGAAGGCTTTGAATGACGAGCTTAAAAACGAGAATGAGACTTTAAAACTTGAAATCAGTTATAAAGAAAATTTGTGTTCAGAATTAAATACCCGGATATCCTCATTAGAGAACGAAATCGTTGTTTTGTCCGAAAAATGCGAGGCCATCTCGCAAATGGAAATAAGCGCGGAAGATATAGAAAAATTGAAATTAGCTTCCGAGGTTAAAGAATTTTTAGAAAGCGAACTTGATAAAATTTCGGAGAATGAAAATAACAAAGAAGAAGAAGCGGACGGCGGCTCAGACGATGACAATAAGCCGAATCAGCCAGCTGAGGATGACGAAACTATCGTTTCGGAAGGCGAAACCGCGGTCGAAGATGGCGAAGGTCAAAAACATTTAAGCGAGCTCGATGAAATAAAAGAAAAATTTAAATCGCTCATAGCTGAACGCGATAAGGCGATAGCGCTTTTAGATAAATTTGAAGTGGAATCAAAAACCAATGAGCGTGAATTAAATGAGCTTAAGTTAAAACACGCCGAATTAACCGGTGCGAAAGAAGCCGCGGAAAACGAACTTAAAGAAAAAGAAACCGAACTTCAGGGCATTTACAGCGCTTTTAGCAGTTATAAAGAAGAAAGCGGATTTATGTCGCGCGAAAATAAAATATTGAAAGAAGAGAGAGAATCGCTTACGGCGGAGCTTGAAAAGTTGAGAAAGGCCGTTAATGAGTTCGAAACGGCGGCGGCGGCTAAAGAAGAAGAAATAAAGGCTCTTACCGCTGAAACTGAAGAAAAGTTAAAAACGGCAGCGGACGAGGCTGAAAAATGCGTGCAGTCTTTGATCGAAGAAAAAGAAGAGGAGCTTCAGCGAATTAAAATCAACTGTGAAACCGATGTGGAAACTTATAAATCCGAGACTGAAAGGTGTAAAGCGGAGCTCGATGAGTTTAAAGCGGTTGTCGAGGAGCTGCGCTCGAAGTATCAGACGGCTTTAGCCGATTATCAGGGCATAAGGCTTAACGTTGAATCGCTTTTGAGCGGAATCGGCGAAACCTTGAAGTTAGATAATGCCGGAGGCGGCCCGGAAAGTTCATCGGAAGCGCCTCTTGCAATCGAAAATGAATTGGTTATTTTAGACGACGACAACCAACGGGAGCCGGAAGACATAACGGCGCTTTTCGAAAGTTTCGCTCAAAACAGCGAATTGAAAATAACGAAAACGGGCTGTTGTTCGGTCGAGGATGAAAATTTTTCAATCAGGCCGGTTTTATATGTGTTTAACGCCTGCGGCGAAGATTCCCTGATCAGGGTTATTGAATTAGCCCCCGTCGTTAACGCTCCCATGGTGCTTTATTCTAAAAATGACATAGCCGTTCATAAGATCACCGAATTGATTTCGAGGGGCGTCATCGAAGACTACATAGGGCCTTCGATGAATGAAGCGGTTATCCAGTCCGTTATGACCAGAGTTTTAGACGGCAGGCTTTCTAAAATACAAAAAGTCAGCGTAAAGAAAGATAACGATGAAATCAAACTCAGGGAAAGCGTCGCGCTTACCATCGATAACAGGGTGAAAGCGGGTCGTATCGAAGCGCTTAACGACCGCGTCGTTTATCTTCAGGGCGCCAACCGCAGATTGAGAGAAAGCATAGCGCGTATGCAGGAATTATTCGATCAAATAATCGCCAGGATCACGGCGATAAGTTTGCAGGAAATACCTCAGAATATAAGCGAAGGTTTTAATGAAATTACCGGAATACTTCTTAAAATCACTTCTATTAAACTATAACCGCTCCGGCTTAAAAAAAGCTTGCTTTTAATTTTTTAATGTGATAAAATTATAATA
>CAYTCW010000005.1:0-11793 GCA_964436235.1 uncultured bacterium | reverse complement strand
GCTCCGGCTTAAAAAAAGCTTGCTTTTAATTTTTTAATGTGATAAAATTATAATACTTATATAAGAAATAGGCGTTAAAACAAACTGCGCCGTAACAAATTATGTTTAGCTTAAAGGATGGTGGATGATTTGAACATTACAGAAGTAAGGGTTAGAAAAGTTAGCGGTGACGGTAAACTTAAAGCATTTGCGTCGATTACGATCGATAATGCTTTTGTAGTGCATGATTTAAAAGTTATTGAAGGAAAAAAAGGCTTTTTCGTGGCTATGCCTTCGCGCAAAACTACGAACGGCGATTATAAAGATACGGCTCATCCAATTATAACTGAAACTCGCGAAAAAATACAGAGCGCTGTTTTATTAGAGTTCGATAAAGTCAAAGATTTAATTGAAACTCCGTTAACCACGGCCGCAGCAATGTAATCATGAATAAGTTGGGGCGTCGCCAAGCGGTAAGGCAGCGGATTTTGGTTCCGCCATCCGTGGGTTCGAATCCTCCCGCCCCAGCCTTTTATAAAAAAATAAATTGGGTAGATGAGAACTGCATCTGCCCAATTTATTTTTTATCCGGCGTTAATTTATCTATTACTAATTTATCGATTCGTTACGATCGTCAATAAGTTTTTTGTCTGGAGATGTGTTTTTAATTATGGATATATTTGCAGTCATTCTTGCCGCGGGATTGGGTACGCGGATGAAATCTAAATATTCTAAAGTCGTCTTCGATGTGGCCGGCGAGCCTATGATATCGCATGTCATAAGAGCGGTTCGCGGGGTAAGCCCCTCTAAGATCGTCGTAGTCGTCGGTCATTCAAAAGAGTTAGTCATTGAAAGTATAAAGAAATATCACGGCGATTATCCGGGTTTCGAATTCGTTACTCAAAGCGAGCAGAAGGGGACAGGACATGCCGTAATGCAGGCCCGCGAAGTTCTTGCCGGCCGCGGCGGCATATCTTTCGTTCTGTGCGGCGACACTCCTCTTTTAACTAAGCAGCCTCTTGAAAATCTTGTCGAAATTTATAAAAAAAGCGGCGCTGCTGCGGCCGTGCTTACTACGAAAGTCGCAGAACCTAAAGGTTACGGCCGTATCGTGCGAAACCAAGCGGGCGGCATCGCCGCGATAGTCGAAGAACGCGACGCAAGCGGAGAAATAAAAAAAATTGACGAGATAAATACGGGCGTATATGTTTTTTCGACGCAAAAACTTTTAGACGCCCTCGATAAGCTCGATAATAATAACGACCAGAAGGAGTATTATCTTACCGATACTATTTCTATTTTCAATTCATCGGCTTTAAGCGTAGCGGCGTGCTTTGAACGCGATTCCAGCCTGACGGCCGGCATTAACAATCGCTATGAACTCGCCGCCGCCGGCCGCGCGATGCGCCTGCGTATAAATAAAAATCACATGATAAACGGCGTTACAATCATAGACCCGGATAATACTTATATCGACGCCGGGGTTGAAATCGAAAATGACGTAACAATACATCCGGGAACTTATATACACGGCCGCTCAAAAATTTCTTCGGGCGCCATCGTCGGTCCGGCTTCATATATTATCGATTCAGCCGTGCTCGACAACGCCAAGGTTTTTTACAGCGTTGTGGAAAATTCCGAAGTCGGCCGCGGTGCGATCGTCGGACCTTACTCTCATTTGAGGCCTGGCGCCAAATTGTGCGATAAGGTCCATATCGGAAATTTCGTCGAAGTGAAAAAATCATTTATAGGCGAAGGGTCTAAAGCCAATCACCTGGCTTATATAGGCGACGCCGAAATAGGGTCTGGCTGTAATATTGGCGCTGGTACCATAACCTGCAATTACGACGGAGTTAATAAAAATAAAACCATAATAGAAAACGGGGCGTTTATAGGCTCGAATTCTTCTTTAGTGGCGCCTGTTACAATTGGCGAGGGCGCACTCGTGGCGGCAGGGTCGGTCGTTAACAAAAACGTGGCGCCCGGCGCGCTGGCTATAGCCAGAAGCGTTCTTGTCATTAAAGAAGGTTATATGAAAAAACGGCCCGTTAAAAAAGAAGAAAAAAATCAGGAAACGACTGGAGCGTAAAAATGACGGACGGCAAAAGAAAATTGAGGGTATTCGACGGAACGGCTAATTCACCTCTGGCTTTGGAAGTATGCAGGCATCTGGGCGTGGAAAAAGGAGACGTGGTCGTTTCCAATTTTTTAGACGGTGAAACCCACGTTAAAATAGGCGAAAGCGTCCGCGGCGCGCATGTGTTTATAATTCAGCCGACGGCGCCGCCGGTCAATGAATCTTTGATGAAACTTCTTATAATAATCGACGCCCTTAAACGCGCTTCGGCCGCAAAAGTTACTGCGGTAGTGCCTTATTACGGATACAGCCGCCAGGAAAAAAAGACTTCGGGGCGCGAGCCGATCACCGCTAAACTCGTGGCTAATCTTCTTACTAAAGCGGGTGCGGACCGTATTATGACTTTCGACCTTCACGCCTGGGCAATTCAGGGATTCTTCGATATTCCGGTCGATCATCTCACCTCGCTTCCTATTATTTGCGATTATCTTAAAACAAAGGCCGCTGATCCGAATGAATTCGTAGTAGTATCTCCTGATGCGGGCGGCGTGGGGCGCGCCAGGGCTTACGGCAAGCGTTTAGATACCACTATCGCCATTATCGATAAAAGAAGGCCGAAGCCGAACGTGGCCGAAAGCATGAATCTGATAGGCGACGTTAAAAATAAAAAGGCGATTCTCGTTGACGATATAATCGACACGGCCGGCACTATATCCGCTTCGGCGGCCATGCTTGCCGAAAACGGCGCTAAGGAAATTTATGTGGCGGCGACGCACGCTATATTTTCGGGGCCGGCTTATGATCGGCTTAGAAAAGCGCCGGTTAAAGAAATTATCGTCACTAATTCGATAATCATACCTGAAGAAAAAAGATTTTCGAATTTGACGGTTCTGTCCGTAGCGCCGCTGATTTCGGAAGTCATACACAGAATACATAACGAAGTTCCGGTTTCAAGCCTTTTTGAATAAAATGAAAAATAAATTGTATGAGCGTTTAACTAAACTTAATATAGCGTTAGCCGTTTTTGCGGTTTTGACGATTTTTATTTTAAAGGCGGCGGCTTTAGCGTTCGATGCCCGGCAGTCTCCGGACGGCGCGTCCGCTTTGCAAAACCAGTTCTCGCAATCGCTGCCCGTAATTTTAAACGAAATATCAACGGCCGGAGCGGGTCCGGCCGCCCACGAAAAATTAAGGCGTTTTATTTCACTGCAGAATGTTTTAAGCGCGGCTGACGAGGCCGCGATTGAAAACGCCCTGAACGAAATAATTGAAAATGATATAAAAAATGCCGAAGCGCATATCAGTTTTTCCGATTTATGCGGGAAAGCAGGTAATTTACAAAAGGCCGTTTATCATCTTGAAATGGCCGCCATGGCCGATCCTTACAATTTCAACGCCAGAAGAAGATTGAATGAATTAAATCGCAAGAGCGGGCAGCCGGTTTTAAAAATTCAGGGTTCCTTATTGGACGCCCCGGCTTCGGGCTTTCCTTCCGCAGATTCGGCTGCAGTGGAAGTCCGGCCGGCGGTCGATGATAAAGCGGTTTTAATCGATAACGAAAACGGTGGGCTTTCCGATGGTGAAGAGATATACGCCGAAGACGAAGAAAAATTTTCGGCGACCATAAAAAACAATATTCCCTTTAAATCCGGAAGCGAAAATTTTATCGATCAGCGGGCGGTTCCGGATGTATCGACCTGCAAGAGAAGCGCTTGCCAGTATATTATAAAAAAAGAATATTCCAAGGCTTCGAATTTAATATTCGCTGCTCTTGAATCGGATCCTTCGGACAACGAAGCTAATTATCTGATGGCCTACATCATGTATAAATTGAAAAAAAACAATGACGCTTTGATGTATTTGAACGCCATTAATCCCGAAACTCTCACTGATGCTAAACTTTTACATGATATCGGTGTTTTATGGGCCAGGATGAAAAAAAAGGACGAGGCCGTCGTTTTTTTTACCAACGGCATATCCTGTGATCGTGATTATCTAGATAATTACATATCCCTGGCGGTTTATTATACCCAGATCAAAGACTACGAATCGGCCGCGAAGTATTTCGATGAGGCCGTCAGCATAGCGCCGCAGAACGCGAGGCTGCTTTATTTTTACGCGCTTTCTTCAAATAAGGCTGGAAATTATGATAAATTCATGTCGCTCGCCGATAGTATTCTTAAAATAGCCCCTGACGGAAATTATGCGAAGATGATTAAAAGGCGTCTGGGGCTGGTTCCGACCGACCGGCTGATAAGTTACGATAACGAAAAAACTTTACTGAACGTGGCTATCGCTTATTTTAACGATCAGGATTACGCCCGCGCCGAAACGAAATTAAAAGAAATAATAAAAATAAACCCCGATTCTTTCGACGCCAATCTTTACTTAGCGCGCAGCGCGAAAAATTCGGGCAATATGGTTGAATACGCTTATTATTTGTTGAGGCTCGATTCGATTAAATCCAATATAGCTATCCAGCTCGAACTTGCCCGCGCCTTCGCCGCTGTCGAACTTAATATTCTATCGCGCGAGTTTTATCTTAAATACATCAATAAAAACCCCGGCGATGCGGCGGTTAAATTTGAGTACGCCGCTATGCTCAGGGAGCGCGGAGCTTATATAAGCGCGAGGGTCGTGAGCGAATCGATCGTTAAAAACGCGAAAAGCCAGCAGGAGGCCGACGCCGCAAATCTCGCGCTCGCCGAAATTAATGATGTGCCGGCCTCCGACACCGACGAAACCGGATTTAGCGAGATCAAGCCTGAAGCTGAAGAAAATCTTTATAAACTATTTATGATGCTTCACGAAAACCAGATGTATAGGGCGGTCGAAAAGGCCGGCGATATTTTAACCGCCAATAAATCCGATATAACGCCCCGCGTTCTTGAAATTTATTCCCTCGCTCTCGGCGGTTTGAAAAAATATAACCGCGCCATCGAGGCTTATAAACTTATAATAGCTAAGGAGCGTTCGAATTATAATGCTTATCTTCAGCTCGGCAGAATATATTTAAAGCGCAATAATTTCGTAAGGGCTGAAGAGTATTTCCGGGCCGCCAATATTTTTAACCCGCAGGACGCTGAAATATTAATGCTTTTAGGCGATGCGTGTTATTATCAAAAAAATATAGAAGACGCCGAAATTGCTTATCACGAAGCTCTGGGGCGCGCCCCGAATGCCGTGATAAAAGAGGAGATCAAGTTAAAAATAGATAAGATAAAATTTAAAAAGCGCGCGCGTTAGTTGTTTTATCTTTCTAAATTCAACGGTTTTGAATTAAATTTTAATTGGAGAGATTACATTGCATTTGATTTGCGGGCTCGGAAATCCCGGGCGTAAATATTTAAAAACCAGGCATAATATAGGATTTATGGCTCTTGACAGACTCGTCGAATCTTACGGAGGCGGACAGTTTAGTAATAAATTCAAAGGCGAGTATCTGAGCATGAAGAAAAACGGTGTTGAATTTATAGCGCTTAAGCCTCAGACTTATATGAATTTATCGGGGGAATGCGTTCGAGATATGGTTCATTATTTTAAAATAGAGCTTGATAAAATTATAATTATATGCGACGACGCCAGCCTGCCGTTTTCAAAACTTCGCCTTCGCTGCGATGGTTCGGACGGCGGGCACAACGGGCTTAAATCCATATTTCATAATCTTCAAACTAATAAGATCGCCCGGCTTCGCGTAGGCATCGACTCCGATCCCGGCGGCAAAGATCTTGCCGATTACGTTCTGGAGAACTTTTCGACCGCTCAGCAGTCTAAAATGAACGAACTTCTCGACTGCTGTTCGGACGCAGTTAACGCTTTTATGCTAAAGGGTATCGAGTTTGCCATGAATAATTTTAATAATAAAATAATTATATAATTGACAAATCGTTAAAATTAATGTAAACTGATCTATGTACCGTGTGTTCGGTTATATATGATCACTAAGGGGGTTCCGAGCTTGTGTGAAGTCGATAAGGATTATGAGCTGTGGCAGAAGTATAAACACTCTCACGATCCTAAAATCAGAGAACAGCTGATATTAAAATATACTCCGTATGTAAAATATATCGCCAATCGCGTAGCGATGGGACTTCCGCCTAACGTAGAGGTTGAAGATCTTTATGGTTACGGGATATTCGGGTTGATCGACGCTATCGAAAAATTCGAGCCCCAGCGTCAGATTCAGTTTAAAACCTATGCCCAGACAAGAATTCGCGGTTCCATACTCGACGAGTTAAGAAAACTCGACTGGACTCCGCGTTCCGTTCGCCAGAAAGCCCGCCAGCTTGAAAAAGCCTATGTTTATCTTGAAAACAGCCTTGGCAGGGCGGCAACCGATGAAGAAATAGCAGGATATATGAAGATCTCGCTCGAAGAGCTTTACGACTGGTATAAAGATACGCGCGGTTCTTTTCTGCTTTCTCTCGACGATCTTCTGTATTCCGAAGACGACGGAGTGACCGTCGGCGACAGCGTGCCTGCGAGCGATAACGATAATCCCCAGAATCAGATCGAGCAGAAAGAAATGAAGCAGATGCTCGTTAAGGCCATCAATGCGCTTGCCGAACGCGAAAAGTTGGTGCTGACGCTTTATTATTACGAAGAAATGACGCTCAAAGAAATCGGGGCGATTCTCAACGTTTCCGATTCGAGAGTTTCTCAGCTTCATACCAAGGCGATATTGAAACTGCGCGCTAAACTTTCGGCGGTAAAAAAAGGCGCTAAAATGAGCGGCGAGAAGTAAACCTCCGCTTAGCCAAGTAAAATCGTTTTTTAAAAATTATTGATTGTGGTTGTTTGTTATGAGTGAAGAAAGAAAAATATTCGAAGGCGAAACAAAGCAAAAAGCGGTTGAAAAAGGTTTAAACAGCCTTGGAGTTTCATTATCCGAAGTCGAAGTGATCCTCGTCGAAGAAGGCTCGCCTTCGTTTCTCGGCTTTTTTGGCAAACCTTTCAAAGTGGAATTGAAACTTAAGTCTTTAAAAGACGCTGAAGATGGCGACGGGGCTTCGCAGGCTCAGGATACCGGCGGAGCCGCCGAAAAGCCCTCAGAAGCTGAAGAACAGCCTAAAATCCCCCCTGTTGACGGCTTTTTCAGACTTTCGATAATAGAAGAAGCGATGTATATAATCGTAAGCGGGCCGCAGGGCGCCGGCCGGCCTCTTAAAGCCGATAAAATAATGGAAGATTTAAGAAAAGCCGGCTTGAAGCAGTTCGAAAGTGACGCGGTAAGACAGGCCGTTACGGCTGCTTTTCATGGCACTCCCGTTAAAATATGCCCGCCGGCTTCGATTCCTGCTAATTTCAAATTAGTTCGCGATTGTAATGTGAGAATAATAATCGACAAGGGCAAGATGAGCGCCTCGGTATTGTGCGATCCTCCTTTTAACGGAGGCGAAGATATGTCGGTCGGAAAAATCCAGATGGCCCTGTCTAATAACGGCATTAAAGTGGCCCCTGATTACGAAGCCATTAATAAAATGGTAAATTCGAAAAAGTACGACGAAGCGGTAATAGTGGCATCGGGCAAACAACCTGTAGCAGGCGAAGACGGTTATATCAAGTGGAATTTCGAAACGGAATCCAAAAAAATTGAAATTGAAATCGATGACAAAGGCAATGTCGATTACCATAAAATACTAAAGATAAACACCGTTAACGCGGGGGAAATCATCGGCGAAAAGATCGATCCGGTGCCAGGCGTCGACGGTTTTAATGTTTTTAACGAGCCTATTAAGGCAAAAGCCCCTAAAGACGCTAAAATGGTCAAAGGAAAAAATGTGGATATAACCGCTGACGGATATTTTTTTCAGGCGATTATCAGCGGCCAGCTTATTATTAAAAATGGGGTCCCTACGGTCGTTCCGCTTTTTGAGGTTAAAGGCGACGTCGATTACTCGACTGGCAATATCGAATTCAACGGCTCGGTAGTCGTTCACGGCACCGTGCTCGACGGTTTTATGGTTAAATCCGAAGGCAATATCGAAATTAAAAAAACCGTTAATGCGGCTATTTTAGAGGCTAAAGGCAATGTAATACTTGCGGGCGGATTTATCGGCAAAGACAGCGGCTCGATAAAAGCCGGCGGTAAAATAGGCGCAAAATTCATTCAGGGCGGCGTTATATATTCCGAAGACGAGGTAATAGTCGAAAATAATATAGTGCATTCCAATGTAACATCGGGCAAGCAGGTAGTTGTTAAAGGTAAAAAGGCCGCTATAGTCGGCGGAAAAATATTTGCATCCGAATACGTCGAGGCGCAGACTATAGGCGCTCCGGCGGGCACGAGAACCCAGATAGACGTCGGCGTCGATATATTGAAAGAACAGGAAATACAGCGTATCGACGCTGAAATAATTCAGACGGCGGATTATATAAAAAAGATAGCTATTTCAATCGATACGCTTAACAATTTGAAATTTAAAAATCCTCAGAAGTTTTCCGAGGCGCAGGAGCAGATTTTGCAGAAAAGTATCGCCACTAAAGAAACCCTGACCGCAAGGCAGGCCGAGCTTGAAGAGCAGAAGACGACTCTGTGCAATGAAATCGTCGGGAGCCAGAAAGGTAAAGTGGTAGCGCTTAATTCTTTTTTTCCGGGCGTTTTTATTACCATAAGAAAGCATTTTAAATACGATATCAAAGACAGCGTAAAATGTTCGGCTATAGGCATATCGGATGGAGATATAAGAATATTGCCTATTTAAAAGCAAAGAACTGAGCTATGGAGGTGGCTATATGACCATCAGGCCAATCGACATGCAGGTTAATGTCATGAAAGAGGGCGACCAGGCTAAAAACGCCGAAAAAGATAAGATCCAGCAGGACGGCCAATCCCGGTTCGGCGCTACGATACAAAAAGAGCAGGATGAAAAGAAAGAAAAAATCCAGGAATTCGAAAACGCCTCTTTTAATACCATCGACGAGCGCAAACGCGAAAAGGGTAATCAGGGCGGCGAAAATCAAAAAGGCGAGTCTAAGGAAAAAAACGATAAAAAAGACCATGTAGATGTAAAAGATCCTAACCGCGGCAATTTAATCGATATCAAATCTTAAATTCTTTTTATCTTTTAAGGTATCATATAAAATTGTAACAGCCGTAATTTTTTCCGGTTAATGTTTAAAATAATCTTATCAGTGAAATTTCGTAAAAACTTTATTAAAATTATATTTTATAAATTCATAAAGCGGTGATGTAATATGAAGCTGAAAAACATTTGTTTGATTAAAATTTTAGTTTTCGCGTTATTTTTGCCCGGTTTTTTCGTTTGGCCTGCGATTTTATGCGCCGAACCGGAATACGGTTCTTCAGCGCAGGGGACCTCGGTAAAAAGTGAAGCGGCCGCGCTGAATGAAGCCGCTCTAAAGTTGGCTGCTTCCCGTAATTACGAGGCAGCCGTCGAAAAACTCGAAGAAGCCTCCGCCATGGACCCTGATAATAAAACCATTAAAAATAATCTTTACTTAGTCATTAACAGTTACGCGGTTTCGGTATCTAAATCAGACCCCCGTCTTGCCGCCGAATTGTATGAAAAGACGGCGTCGGCCGAAGACGCGCCATATAATATCTATATGAATTATGGCGTTTTTCTTTCAAATAACGCCCGTTACGAAGAAGCCGGCGTCATGCTCGATAAGGCGCTGGGTATGGAAAATTTTGAAAAAAACGATGAAATTAATATCCGCGTTAATCTCGGCATGGTTTATTTTAAACGCGGCTTTTTCGATGAAGCTATAGTGGTTCTTGACCCGGCCGCCGAAAAATTTAAAAGCGCGGAAGCTTATTACTTAAAAGGCCGCATATGTTATACTCAGGGTAAATTCGACGAAGCCGTAGAGAATCTCGAGGCATCGGTTAAATAC
The DNA here is from genome assembly GCA_964436235.1 of uncultured bacterium. Lineage (GTDB taxonomy): Bacteria > Muiribacteriota > UBA9980 > UBA9980 > UBA9980 > UBA9980. The sequence continues at coordinate 1,877 of CAYTCW010000005.1, read as the reverse complement.
GGAAAAAACGGTGAATATTCGAAGGCGGCGGCGGAACTGCTGAAAAAAGTAAAAAAAGAAGCGAAGGTCGAAGGTAATTTTCAGTCACAGAGCCTTTACCATTTTAAAATTCAGTTTGACGGCGAAAAACGCAATGACGTTAAAGTCGATAAAGTTGCGCAGTTTTTAGAAGAGGCATATAACGAGGTCGGCTCTTATTTCAACCATTATCCCGAAGCTCCGACACAGGTCATTATTTACTCTAAAAGCCAGTTCAAACAGGCTTCAGACTCTCCGGTATGGGTTGCCGGCCTCTATGACGGCAAAATACGCCTTCCGCTTAACGACATTCTAACTAATGCCGATGAGTTAAAAAAACTCATACTGCACGAATATACGCACGCCGTGATATTCAATCTCAGCCGCGGATATTGTCCGGTGTGGCTTAATGAGGGCTTCGCCCAGACTCTCGAGGGTGAAGGAATAAGCGAAAAGCAAGCCGCTAATATAAAAAAACAGATATCTAAAAAGCAGATATTCGACATGAAAAGCCTTGAAGGCTCTTTTATGGGGATTGCGCCGGAATCTTCGGTGGTGTTGGCTTACGATCAGTCTTTAAGTTTCACCGGATTTTTAATAGAAAAAATAGGACAGTCTCAGCTTGTCGAAATACTTCCCGAATTTTCACACGGCAAGTCCATGCAGCAGATATTTGAAGAAAATTTTTATTCGTCTTACGAAAAACTTCAGGCCGAATGGTACGAAAGCGTATCTAAATAAAATAAGCGCCGCTTAACTAAATGGCGCCGGGGCTAACGCAAAATAAATTTCATTTAATAAATTGAAAACAGAGAGGAATGGTTAATATCACTTACAGTTATAATTTTGAATCGGTTATATTTGAAACTGTAAAATTAGGCGGCGCGCCAGTATTAATGGCATATAAAGACGATAAGCGCTCCGCTTCTAAAAACGGCGTCGTTATTTTTTATCACGGCCACGGCGTCTGCAAGGAAGAAAATCAAAAAGAGCTTGTCAGTATGGCTAACGCCGGAATGCTCGCGGTAGGCGTCGATAATTATGGCCACGGCGAAAGGCGCTATAAAGATTTCGATAAGCGTTTTGTTTACGGCGCGAAAAATTTCGATGAAGAGTTATATACGGCCATCGATAAATCGGCCGATGAAATAAGCCTTATTATCGATGAACTTATAGCTAATCACGGCATTCACGCTAATAAAATAGGCGTATGCGGCATTTCGATGGGCGGACATATAGCTTACGCGGCTGCGCTGCGCGATAAAAGAATAAAAGCGGCGGCTCCGGTTCTCGGAACTCCCTGCTGGAAGGCGTTCACAGAAAAATCGCCGTTCGATCGAGCTTCGGAGTTTTTCCCCTGTGCCATACTATCCCAGAACGGCGGCGCGGACGATATAGTGCCGCCGGACGGCGCGCGCGCGTTTCACGCCGAATTAAAAAAATATTATGGCGTTATTCCCGAACGCGAAATGTATATCGAATTCGACGGCGCGGGTCACGCCGTTCCCGAGCAGGATTGGTATATGTTGTGGGACAATGTTATCAGCTGGTTCGACAGATTTTTAATAAGCGGATAGAGGCGGTAAGAGCGGAAAGTTGAGAACGGAGAGCGGAGAGTTTAAGGACTAAATAAAAAAAATGAAAAGGCTGTATTCCAATTTACATACCGGACTCTTAACCGAAGAAAATCCTGATCTCTATAATAAAAAAACGAATAGTTAAAAAACAAATGTCGTCAAAACTCCTCGCAGGCGGCATTTTTTTATAGTCGCGAATTCAATAAAAAGGCTTATAAATTTTTTGAAAAAAATAAAATAAAAAAAGCTTGACACTAAAAACGGACTGTGTTATAATAATTT
>CAYTCW010000004.1:41272-68879 GCA_964436235.1 uncultured bacterium | reverse complement strand
TCATCGCCGCTCGAATCGATAAACTATTGCGAGGCGCACGACAACCGGACGCTCTACGACACGCTCATACAAACTACCGCTTACGACAAATCTATAACCGCTCAAAAAATATTAAGAATGCATAAACTTGCCTGCTTTTTAACGCTAAGCTCGCAGGGCGTTCCCTTTCTTCACGCCGGCCAGGAAATGATGCGCTCTAAAGACGGCGAAGAAAACAGTTACAATAAACCCGATTCAATAAATAAAATATACTGGGACTTAAAAATAGAAAACGCCGAAGTGGTAGATTTCGTAAGGGAACTTATAGCGATGAGAAAGGTCCATCCGATGTTTCGAATGAAATCCGCTAAAGAAATATTTGACAATATTAAATTTTTATCCCACGACCTTCAAATTCCGGTCGCGCCTAAATGCCTCGCCTACCTTATCGAGCGAGGCGCAACCGGCGATAACTGGCAGGCTGCGGTAGTTCTGGTAAATCCGAGGCGCGATACGATCAAATTTATTTTACCGGAAGATAAATGGAAACTTTACTACCATAACGACGAGTTCAATCCGAAGGCGCCCGCGGGCGGCGTCACTTCCGAAATAGAGCTCGCGCCGGTTTCGGCGTCTATTTTATACCGCGATTAATTTTACGCGCGGATTTGCGAGGAGATTTTTTTTGCAAAAAACATTAGATATCGTAAATAAAATTCTTTTATTTTTTCTGGGCGCTTTTTTATTCGCGCTTCCGTCTTTCTTTTCGCGCATGTGCTACTCCCACTGCATCGCGCCTAAAGAATTCGCCATTTACGTCGGCGCGGGTTTAGGCGGCCTGCTGATAGCCTTAGCAATTATATCGAGAAAACCTGATGTAACTTTCAGGGCGCCGCTCGGAGTATTATTGCTCGCCGCCTACGCGGCGTCTCTATCGCTTTCGCTTTTTAGCACGCAGTCAGCGGCGCTCACTACGTTTAAACTTCATTATTATTTCGTAATAACCCTCTGGTTTTGCCTTTTTTTGTATTCATGCAACGAAAATCCCGACAACACCTCTAAATTTTTAACCGTGATGTTAGCTTCGGGCATTTTTCCGGCCATTGTCATCATAGGCGAGGCCTTCGGCATAAGCGCTCTTAAAATATGGCAGAATGTCGATTCGACGGGGCTGACCACCCGACAGACCTATATATCCACTTTCGGCAATCCCGACTTCGCGGCGCCTTTTTTCGGCGTTTTATGCGCTTTGAATATAAGGTTTTTATTATTCGCCGAAACCGCGCCTAAAAAAATTCTTTTATGGATAACACAGTTTCTTTTCGCAGCTTCGTTGTTTATACCGCTTTGCCGCTCATCGCAGATAGCTTTCGCAGTTTTTTTAATATCTTACTTCATAATACTCAAAAAAATCGCGCCTAAAAAAATACCGGCTTTTATTAATATAATCGTTTCTTTCGTGTCGGTTATATTTTTTATACAGCTCAAAGACATGCTTTCGGCTTCCGGCGAAACTATTATTTCAAGAGGATTAGAGCTATTTTTCAGCGAAGAGACCACTTCTAAAAGGCTTTATATGCTCGCGGCCGGCTGGCAGATCATAAAGGCCAATTTCTATTTCGGCGGCGGACTCAACACGATGCTTTTAATATTTCCGCAATACGCCCAATCGGTCGATCAATCTTTAGCCCTCTGGCAAAAGGTCCCCTATTTTTTCAACCCGTCGCACCTTCATAATGAATTCGTTAATATTTTCGCCGAAAGCGGCGTCATATCGTTTATTTTATTCATTCTCGCGGTCACGGCGGCCATATACTCCGCCGCGAAAGCGGCCTTCACTAAGAGCGAAAAGGGAGGAGAGCAGCCGGCCGTTATCGCCTGCCTTTTAATCTATATTTTGACGGATGCCTGCTTCAACGTAACTTTTACGCTGCCGCACATGATAATTTTATTTATCGCATTATGCGCCATGGCTTTAAACGCGGGCGGCACGGATAAAAACCATTCATTTTCATTTAATATAAGCGGTTGGTTTTACCGCACCGCCGCCTGTCTTTTAATAATTTTATTCGCCCTGCTCGGCGCTATATTCGGAATTAAATATATTAACTCCGACTGGTATTTGATGCAGGGAAAAATTTATGAAGTGAGCGGAAACGAAGATAAAGCTCTTCAATTTTACGAAATGTCATCACGGCTCTTTGAATTAAAAACCGAACCTTATTTTTTCGGCGCCGACATACATAAAAAACGCGGCCGCTATAGCCAGGCCGCCGGACTGTTAGTCAAAGCCACAAATATAAATCTTTCCATGCCCGTCGTTTATGAACTCGCCCAGATCGCCATACGCCACATGGATCTAAACACCGAATTCCGTTACCTTTATTTTTTGACGCGCTCTTATCCGCGATTCGACGAACCATTTTATCTTCTCGGCCTGCGCTGGCTCAAAGAAAAAACCGTCAACCGCGCCGCCTATACTGAGGCCAGAAAATGCTTTGAAACCGCCCTTAAACTTAACCCGAATCATATAAGCGCACGGATGTCACTCGCCGAACTTTATTATGAAACGCTTGACTATAAAGAATGCGCGGCGCAGATAGACGAGGCGCTTAAAATATCGCCCGGGTTAAAAAATGCAAACTATCTTAAGTCTTTACTTAAAGGCTTTATATACGACGAATTTTAATAGCCGGGAGAATACCGATTATGTATAAAACAAGTACCTATTTATCTTCGTATTCATCTTTAATTTTATTTTTCTGCTGCTTATTTGCCGCGGTGGGAGTTATTATATTTATTTTGCCTCCGGCAACATGGTGCGCCGATAATAAGCATGAAATCAGCAACGGTTTCAAATTTCCGCCAAATGACGATATAGTTAATCTGCCTCTTCAAAATATCGATATACGCCTTATCGACAACTATAAAACCGCTGAAATAATAGTCAACGGCGATTTCGAAATGACGGCTGCGGGCGGCCCGAACGGCGACAAATTCAAAGCGTCCGGGCGCTCCCTCGCTTTGAAGATAACGGGGATCTTGAAATCAAAACCTGCCGTGATAAAGCATTACGCCATATTAAAAACTTTTCCGTACTCGCATATTCACCGCGACGATAAGAAAAATGCCGCAAATGAAATTATCAGCGCGCTGAATAAAGATTTCGGGCCGCTTTCGTTTTTTACTTACGGCTGTATTTTAAGACCGGCCCACGGCGGCGCCGATATAGACGTGCGCACCTTTTTTTGCGCATCGGGACCTTTTAAAAACGAAAAAGAATGCCTCGAATTCTGCGGCCGCATGCGCTCCGAACGCAAAATACCGGCGTTCGTTCACTGCGTCCGAGAAAAAAAGCCGGAATGTATTTTTAACGCCTCGGCGGAATATGTCGATTTAAAAAACGAAGACGGTAAAACAACCTCCGGCGGCGCGCCTTTGAAATCAATTAAACTTAACGATATAAATGAACTGCGCCTGAGCGCGGCCGCCGAAATACTCATTAAAAACATGGAATTCGGCCGCGGCGACAGATGGCATAATTTTAAAGACGCGCGCTATATCGGAGCGGTTAAAATTTCGGGCGATAATCACGGCCTGCTGCAGATAATTAACACGATAAGTTTCGACGAGCTTTTAAAAGTGGTCGTTCCCTCCGAAATCGAGGCCGATTCGGCCTATCAGGCCGTCTGCGCGCAGGCGGTAGCCGCCCGCTCGGAAGTGCTCGCGAAATTTAAAACCCGCCACACCGACGCCGATTACGACTTTTGCGCATCCACCCACTGCCAGGCCTACGGCGGTATAAACAATAAAAGGGCCTCCACGGATAAGGCCGTCGATGAAACAAGCGGCATGATAATGTTTTCTAACGGCCATATCGTCGATACGGTATATCACGCCAACTGCGGCGGCCTTACGGAAGATTCTAACAAAATATGGAGCGCGCCGTTCGACGGCGCTTTAGTTAAAATAAACGATTCGACGCTCGAAACCGCCTTCGATTTTTCAACCGATGAAACCGGACTGAAAAATTTTATTTTAAACCCGCCGCCTTCGTACTGCTCGGTGAAAGGCGCATGCAATAACCCCGACAAATACCGATGGAAACGCGAATTCAGCGCGTCCGAACTCGATGATATGATCAAAAAACAATACGATATCGGAGCGGTTAAAAATATAAAGATAACCGAACGCGGCGCCTCGGGACGCGCCATAGCTTTAGAATTGAACGGCGCCCGCAAAACCGTAACGGTTTATAAGGAACTACCCATACGAAAACTTTTCGGTATGCTGCGTTCATCGCTTTTTATAATAGAAACCGTCCATAGCGGCCCGAAAGGCGCCGAAGCGCGGTATATATTCAGAGGGGCCGGATGGGGCCACGGCGTGGGAATGTGCCAGGACGGCGCCAAGGGAATGGCAATTACCGGCAAAGATTTTCAGCAGATATTGCTTCATTATTATTCAAAATCTAAAATTCTGGATTTTAAATAATTTTATTCAATAATATTCATTACTCGCATCAGCGGAGCTTTAACGGTTCCGGCATTTTTTATATATTCTATCATGGCGTCTCTTAAATAGAATCCGTCGTCTTTAATATTTACGGCATTTTTAAAAAATACATCGCCGTTCTGATTTCCTTCGGCCATATACGATATCGTCGATAACCGGTAAATTTTATCGGGCTGCACGGCGGCGCCGTTTATTTTAATGTCGCGCGCCTTTTTCGAAACCGTGTCGAGCGTGAACGATACGCCGGAATCAAATTGATAGCCTGATATTTCACCGTATTTTGAGGCTATGAAATCAAAAATATTAACGATATCTGAGCCTTTTAACTCCATAGTGGTTATACTGTTATCGAAGGGCAGGATCTTGAGCATGGTGGCTATCGTGATATCGCCGGCGGGCATCATGTCGCGTATGCCGCCCGAATTGATAATAGCCATATCGCTTCCGCCCGCTTTTTTCAATATATCGCACACCAAAATTCCGAGCGGCATGTCGCGTTTATGCTTTTCGTCATCGCCGTAAGACATTTCAGTTTCGCAAACGCCGAGTTTTATATTGACCTGCTCGCCCATCTTCTTTTCGTAGTCTTTGATTAAAAGCGAAACAGGGGAACTTTCATCGGCGGCGATATTAGAATCTATGAGATTCAACGCGCCATTATAGCTTATTATTTTCTTTGTCTTGATATCCATATCGATATCGAGCCGGCCGATATATACTCCCCATTTAAACCCCTGAAGAATAAGCGTGCCGCCTATTCCGTTTTCAGCGCCGTTTTCGATAAGATGAGGTTTCATTAATATGGTGTTGGTATGGCCGCCGACTATTATATCTATGTTTTTAGCGCTTTTAGTGAAATCAAGATCGGGCTCATAGCCTAAATGAGACAGCATTACAACCAGATCGGCTTCTTTTTTTAACCGCTCAGCTAAAACATTCATGGTCTTTTTTTCATCGGTGATATATATTTTTTCGAGAAGTTTAGCCGGAATAACGTCCCACGCGGTTTTCCCGATTGCGCCCATAAGAGCGATCCTTACCCCGCCGCGCTGAACTATTTTATGCGATTCAAAAACCGGCTTATCGTTATCTTTATAAAAAACGTTCGCGCAAAGCATGGGAAATGAAGCGTGCTTTAACTGCTTTAATAAATTAGCGAGGCCGTCGTCGAGATCGTGATTGCCGAGCGTGGTGGCATCATAGCCTAAAAGCGAAAAAACCTTGATATCGGCCTCGCCTTTAAAAAAAGTGTAAAACGGCGTGCCCTGGAATATGTCGCCGGCGTCTAAAAGAAGGGCTTCCGGCACTCGGCTTCTGACTTCTTTTATAAATTCGTAGTGCCTTGCGGAACCGCCTAAATTTTTGCCCGTTCCTGGCATATCGAAAGGCGTTAAATGAGAATGAATATCGTTAGTGTGAAGTATGGTGACGCTTGCCGTTCCGGCGGCGGCCGATAATGGCGGAGCCGCTCCCCATGAAGCATAAAAAGATAATACTATCGCAAAAAATATTAAAGTCCTTATAAATTTATTAAAACCCGCCGATTGTTTTTTGAAAAAATTACCGCGTAAATTCATGGATTTCTTAACCAATCAACCTCTCCCCTTCCGGCCGCCCGGCCGCCGCCCCGCCCTTTAAGTAAGGCCGAAGCAAAAATAATTCAACCGCAAATAATATCACAAAAAACGCATAACTGTCAATGAAATTATAGCATGAAATTATAACGAGGCTTTATCGATTAACGGGAAGAGTTTTTATCATTGGATAGAAACCTGAACTGGCTGAATTAACGGATAGATAAGTAGATAAATATGTAAGCAGGCAGATGGATAGGCAAGCAGGCAAAATGGCGTATAGATAGCGTATATGATTAAAGTTTAATATAAGTTGGTAAGGCTGGTGTCTTTAAAGTAATGGCTTATAATCGCGTCGTGTTTCTTTCCTTCTTTAGCCATTCCGTATGCTCCGCTCTGACACATTCCGACCCCGTGACCGAAGCCTGCGCCGATAAACATGAAAAATCGCGGAAGCCCTTTTTTATCGTAAGCGGTTTCGACTATGAATTTCGAAGAGCGCAAAGGAGAATATGCAAATAGCCTTCTTATTTTAAGTTCGTTCTTGATTGTTTTTTTGCCCCGGGTGCCGATTATTTCAATCGAATCGACATGGCCGGAAAAAGACCTTTTACGGGGAATTATTCTTAGTATATCGCCGATACCGAGTTCTTTAAATGAATTGTTTATAACGCCCGCGTCGATTTTTCTTATCCAGCGCGACTGATAGTTTTTGATGGCCCCGCCCGCTTCGCAGTACGAATCGCCCGCGGAACCTACGAAACGCTCTAAAAATAAAGGATTGAATATATTTTCATTTTCATCCGCGGCCTTTATATTGCTCGCTCCGCTCAAATATTTCATGTTTCCCCAGCCGCTTATTTCAGAACTCGATTGAGTATGGCCGCCGCAATTATCCGAATATATGGCATCGCATATCTTGCCCTTATAGGTTATAACGGTACCAGCCGTTTTTAAAACCGCATCGCTCGAAGCGGGCCGTTCCCACGAAACGCCTCTATACATCTGGCAGTGCTGGTCATCGCAAAGATCGTAACCGTGCTTAGCGTGCTTTTTCAAAACATTTTTTTTGTAAAGCGCTTCCGAACGGGCGCATATAGCCTGAGCCATAAGCGCTTCAGCGGGGAAACCGGCCGGCATTTCCGAAGGAAGCACCGAAGCGAGATAGCTTTCAAGTTCCACTTTATTAACCGCGATAAAGCTGTTTTTATGTTTAACGAATTTGAATCCGCCTCTGTAGTAGCGGGATTCACTCGATTCCCAGGGACTTCCCGCGCCGACTTTAATGCCTTTGAACAAAACCGTGTCTTCGCTCGAAACCGGCTTTAAATAAAGATCTTCATTGCCTAATTCGAACGAACGGCCGGTATTTAAGTTTTTTATATAAAATTTATTATTTTTTACGCACAACTCATATTCATTTTCGTTAATATTCTTATCATTGCCGGTAAATAATTTTTTGCGTTTTTTTTCATTATATATTTCAAATTTAGCCGACGACTTTAATTTAATGGACGATATTTCTACGGGTTCTCCCTTCGAATTGGTATTGAGCCCGACTAATACTTCCTGCAAATCGGCTTTTTTTTGTTTTTCCGGCATAAGATTTTTAACTTTTCGCGGTTCTAAAGGCGCCTGCGGCTTTGCGGGCGCGCGTTCCGATGTGATTTTTTTATAAAGCTGTGAAAGCTGCCGATATATTTTTTTTATTTCGTCATCGTCTTTTAATTTTTCGTATATTCTTTTATAGTATTTATAGGCATTTTCAATATCACCGCTTTTCAAAAGCAGCGGAGCGGCGTCTAATAATATTTCAAAATTGGAAGTGTCGCTTTTATACGCTTTTATATACGCGTCGCAGGCAGATTTAATATCGCCGGCCTTTTCGTAGGCGCCCGCTAAAAGATAAAGATATGGAGAAAAATCCGGATAAATCTCATTTAATTTCTTGAAAGTGTTCGCCGCACCTTCATAATTTTTAATTTCAATTTCGCTCATGCCTTTTAATAAAAATAATTTTCTATTACTCTCCTCGTCGGAGGTTTTTAAATTAAGCGATTTAAGGGCTTCTTTGTAATTTCCGTTCATATAACAGGAAAGCGCGTAATAATAGTTGGCGGTAAAATTATCCGGTTGTTTTTTTAAAGCCTGATTATAAGCTCTGAGCGCCGCGGGTGAATCGCCGAGCTGTCTTAAAACATGGCCTTTCATCAGCAGCAAATCGAGACGATCGGGTTTTGCGCTGATTAAAGAATCGAGGCGGGCGACGGCATTTTCGTGCATGCCGCCGTAATACATGGTCAGAACTTCGTTATCCTCGGAGCTTAAATTGGCGAACGGTTCCTGATATGGCCATGAAATCTTTAAAGTCATTATAAATATTAAAGTAGTGGTTAAAAACGATAAAATAATCTTTCTCATCATATTACCTATCGGAATAATAACTCAAAGTTTAACGCGAAAAAATTTAAATAGACCATAAGTTTTGCTAAAATTTAACATTAATCAAACTTTGAATTGAAATAATTGATTATCTCTGATATAATATGTCTTAATTTAATATTTATTTAAGGAGAGCTCATGTTCAACTTAACTAAGATAATTTGTACGCTCGGCCCGGCGTCTAACAATATCGAAACCATTAAACTTTTAATACAGGCTGGAATGGACGTGGCAAGGCTTAATTTTTCACACGGCAGCCACGCCGATCACCTCGCTAATATAAATTTAGTGAGACGGGCTTCACAGGAGCTGAACTGCCATATAGCCATTTTAGCCGACCTGCAGGGGCCTAAAATAAGAGTCAGCAAACTTCCCGGCTCAAAACCCATAGAACTTATAAACGGAACCGAAGTCACGGTTACCACCCGCGAAAATTGTTTCGGCGCAAACATTATTCCCACTATTTATAAAAATCTTCCTCAGGACGTCCGGCCCGCTTCGACTATCCTTCTCGACGACGGTTTGATGGAACTTAGCGTCGTTAAAGTTTTATCCGATACCGACGTTTTATGCCGCGTGGTAAAAGGCGGCATCCTGAAAGAAAAAAAAGGTATAAACCTTCCCGACGCGAGCGTTTCGGCGCCCGCCGTAACCGAAAAAGACTTCGAAGACCTCGAATTCGCTCTCGATAACGGAGTCGACTATGCCGCCCTTTCATTCGTAAGACACGCAAGCGATATAGAAAAAGTTAAACGCTTCATACATAAAAAATCTTTAAATACGCCCGTAGTGGCTAAAATCGAACGGCCGGAGGCGGTCGTTAACTTCGACAGCATTTTAAAAGCGGCCGACGCGATAATGGTCGCCCGCGGCGATCTCGGCGTCGAAATGGCGCCGGAAAAAGTTCCTCAGATCCAAAAAAATATAATACATAAATGCAATCTCGAAGGCAAACCCGTAATAGTGGCTACCCAGATGCTTGAATCGATGACCGCTAACCCCCGGCCGACAAGGGCTGAATCTTCCGACGTGGCTAACGCCATTCTCGACGGCGCCGACGCGATAATGCTTTCCGGCGAGACCGCCGCCGGAAAATACCCCGTAGAAGCCGTTAAAATGATGTCGGCGATAGCTAAAGAAGTCGAACCCATAATAATAAAACGCTGCAACGAATCTAAAACACGCATCATAAATCCCCTTTACGGCGCGGCGGACAGCCTCTGCTACGCAAGCAGCGAGGCGGCATCCGAAATAAAGGCGCGGCTTATCGTTACCTATACCGAAAGCGGTTCTACCGCGCTTTTAGTTTCCAAATACCGCCCTAAAACCCCGATAGTCGCCATCACCATGTCCGAAGCGATCGGGCGGCGCGTAAACCTTTACTGGGGAGTTATTCCGACAGTCATCGAAAAAACCGCATCGACAGACGAAATGATACATCTTGCCCAAAAAGCCGCGTTGGATTCTAAATTAGCGGCGCCGGGCGATTACATAGTCATAACCGGCGGCTCTCCGATCGGCCGCTCAGGCTCCACTAACCTTATGAAGGTACATAAAATAAGCATAAACCCGGCCGCCGCCGTACAATTATCAGCCTCGGAACCCGCCGTAAAACTCGTTAAAGAATGCGGGCAAAACGGCGTAAGAATTTCCATCGACAGGCAAAAATGCACGGGCTGCGGCATTTGCGTCAACTGCTGCGCCTTTAAAATATTCGGTTATCAAAACAATAAAATATTTATCAACGACGATAATATTTGCGAATGCGCCGCAGAAAAAATGTGCATGGATAAATGCCCTGCCGGCGCTATAATCATTGACAAAATACCCGGTTAATAAAAATAAACGGTAAATAAAAATATAACCACAAGTAATTAAGTGAGCAATAATAAATCAGGTGTAACGGCTATGAAAGATATTATCAACGGCGAAAGCGCAGTTTCCATCGATGAGCTTATCGGCGAAAAGAAACGGCTTTTAGACGAGTTAACCTTACTTAAAGCTGAATATAAAATTATCGCGTCGCGCAAAAATGAGCTTGAAAAAATGCTTGAAAGCATAGGCGAAGGCGTAATCGCGGTCGATGCGGACATGCGCGTTATATTCTTCAATAAAATGGCCGCCTTAATTTGCGGTTTCAGCGGCGGAGACGCCGCCGGCAAGCCGCTTTGCGAAAAATTCAATCTGATAAACGCCGCCAGCCGCGAAGCGGCCGCTAATCCCGTCGAAAAAACTTTCCAAACCGGACAGGCCGTCGGCCTCGAACATAACAGCGTTATTATAACTCCCGCCGGCGAAGAAAAATATCTTTCCGCCACGAGCGCGCCTATTTTCGACGATTCCGGCAAATTAAACGGGGCTATATTAGTTTTTCGTGATATATCTGACCGCAAAAAAATGGAGGAAGAACTGCTTAAAGTAAGCAAACTCGAATCTTTAGGCGTTCTTGCCGGCGGAATAGCCCACAATTTCAACAACCTGCTTACGGGCATAACCGGCAATATATCTTACGCGAAATTCATAATAGCCGAAGACAGCCCGGCGCAGGAAGCTCTCAATACCGCCGAAGAAATAGTCTTCAAAGCAAAAGACCTTACTTCGCAGTTCCGAACTTTCTCCGGCGGCGGCGCGCCCGTGAAAAAAACCGTTTACGTTTCCGACACCATAAAACCGGCCGTAGATTTCGTTGTACGCGGCTCTAAAGTAAAGGTTTCCTACGAAATAAACGACGAACTCTGGCCGGCCGAAATCGACGAAGGCCAGATAAAGCAATTAATTACCAATCTTGTAATTAACGCCATGCAGGCCATGCCCGGCGGCGGCAACTTAACGATCGGGGCGAGCAACGAATTAATAGATTCGGCGAGTTCCCTGAATATACCCGCCGGCAAATATCTCAAAATATCGTTTAAAGACGAAGGCGACGGTATAGCGCCGGAAAATATATCCAGAATATTCGACCCGTATTTTTCGACAAGACAGTCCGGAAGCGGACTCGGCCTTACCGCGTCTTATTCGATCGCCAGAAAACACGGCGGAATTATAACGGCGGAATCAATCCAGCACCGGGGTTCAACTTTTAACGTACTGCTGCCGGTATCGCTTAAAACTGAAAACGCGCGCGGCGCGGCCGAAGCTCAAAAGCTTACCAGAAGCCATCACGGCCACAAAATATTAGTCATGGACGATGAAAGCATAGTTCGCGAGGTTACCGCTAATTTATTAAAACATTTGGGTTATCAGGTGCACACCGTAAAAAACGGCAGCGAAGCCTTGAGCTCTTATATGGAAGCCGCCGGCGCCGGCAGGCCTTTCGACGCCATGATACTCGATTTGATAGTGCCGGGAGATCTGGGCGGGGCCGAAGTGGTTAAAAAATTGAAAGACGGCGGCGAGTCTCCCCGCGCGATAGCCGCAAGCGGATTTTCGAATGAAATGGTAATGTCTAAATACGAAAAATACGGATTTTGCGCTATGATTTCAAAACCTTATAAAATAAAAGAATTAGACGAACTGCTTCAAAAAATAATTAAAAAAAATTAAAAAGCGTTATTTAATCATAATTTTTGCAACAAAAGGCGTTTTATGAAAAAAAGTTTTATCGACGGCATAATAAAAAGCAGACTCGCGCCCTTAGCTATCGCTTTATCCGGGATTTTTTTCAGCGCGCTTTTTTTCGCGGTCGAATATAATGACCGCATCGCCGATCTGGAAACCGTCTTTAAAAACGACATGAAGCGTTCCGCTCTTCAATTCGAGCGTAAAATAGAACTTAACGAAGCCATCTTCAAAAATCTGAGTTCTCTTTTTCAAACGCCGGCGGCCGACTATATCAGCGGCAGCGTATATAAAAAAATATCTTCGAATATACTTCAAAATTCAAATTTTTTCTCATCCATGCTCTGGTTGATTAATTTGAACCCCGGCAAGGTGATCTTTGGCGCCGACGGCCGCATTGAAACGCGCGGCTTTTTCGATATACTCGCGCCTGAAATTATGTCTAAAACCTTTAAAAAAGAAAATAACGCTTTTCTGCTTAAATATTTTTCGCCTTCGGAATCGATCAAAGGCATTTCGGTAAAGGAGCTTAAAAATATTTTAATCTCCAACGAAAAATTTCTAAGAAGCCATCCGCTCAATAAATACTACGCATTTCTTTCAACGCGGCCTTTAGCCGGAATTAAACCGCCCGTAATATATTGCGTGGTGCCTATTATCGAAGGAGAACCGGCCGCCGGAAACGCCGGAATAAAAGGATATATAATTTTTATCAACAGCGCGGAAGAAATGATTAAAAATTCCATGGCCGCCTATCTTGCGCCCGGAATTAAACTTACGGTCGTAGATAACAGCGATAATAAAACTATTTACAACGATAATTTCAACACCTACCCGGCGGCGCTGTCCTATTCTAAAAACCTCAGTATCTTCGGTCTTGACTGGCGCTTCGTCTGGACGGGCGGCCATAAATACGCGGGCGGCGCTCGCACCGGCATGATCTGGGCGCTTTCATTAAGCGGCCTTTTAGTCACTATTTTGATATCGATTATCGTGAGAATACTCCAGATATTCGCCATGAAGGTCGAAAGCGAAGTTGACGTGAGAACTTTAGAACTTTGCGCCACCAACAACGAACTCGCGGCTGAAATCAAGGAACGCCACAGAGTAGAAGGCGAGCTCAGGATTTCAAGCTCGAATATTTCGAATATACTCGAAAGCATAACCGACGGCTTTTTATCCATAGACCGCGATCTTAAATTCACTTACGTAAACCCCGCCGCCGAAAAAATTTTAAACGCGAAACGCGAAGAGCTGATAGGCAAAAAATTATCCGATATATTCCCGCAGACTTTAACGCTGAAATTCTATAAAGAATTTGAAAAAGCGATGTACGAATCCGTTAAAACCGTATTCACCGAATTCTATCCGCCCTTTAACAAATGGTTCGAAATGAATGTTTATCCCGCCACGGACGGCATTTCCATATATTTTCAGGATATCACCCGGCGAAAAATCGCCGAAATGGAACTTCAGGCCGCAAAAGACGCCGCCGACGGCGCCAACCGGGCTAAGAGCGAATTTCTTGCGATGATGAGCCATGAAATAAGAACGCCGATGAACGCTATCATCGGCTTTTCCGATATGCTTCAGGAAACCGGCTTAGATTCGCAGCAACTCGATTATATTAAAAATATTAAAACGGGCAGCAGCATCCTCGCCACGCTTATAAGCGATATACTCGACTTTTCAAAAATAGAGGCGGGCCGCTTAGATATCGAAGCCATCGAATTTAATTTATTTGAAATAGCCGATGAGGTAATTAATATTTCGCGCGCGGCGGCCATTGAAAAGGGCCTCGGTTTGATCAGGGAGTATGACGGCGAAATCGTCTGCAATGTAATCAGCGATCCTTACAGGCTGCGCCAGATTTTACTTAACCTCGTGAGCAATTCGATCAAATTTACCGAAACCGGCGAAATCAGAATGATAATAAAACTCGTTTCGCAAACCGAAGATAAAATCAAAATCAACTTCGAAGTTATCGATCACGGAATCGGAATAGCGCCCGATAAGCTCGAACTGATTTTTTCTCCATTCGTCCAGGCGGACGGAACGATTACCCGCAAATACGGCGGAAGCGGCTTAGGCCTTGCGATATCTAATAAGCTGGTTTCTTTATTGGGCGGCGAAAAAATAAAAGTAAAAAGCTCGGAAGGCAAAGGCAGCGCTTTCGGATTCGAAATCGACTTTAAAAAAGGAGCGCCATGCGATGATTATAACCGCGAAGACGACACCGCGGCAGCCTCTAAATTCGGCGACCGGAAATTCGACCTGCTTGTCGTAGAAGATAATCCTCTCAACGTTAAGCTGATAAAAAGTTTTTGCGAAAAAAAGGGGCACGGCATTACGGTTGCGGAAAACGGAGCGGCGGCTCTGGATATAATTAAAAATTCCGGCTTCGACGCGGTGCTCATGGACGTTCAGATGCCGGTGATGGACGGTCTCGAAGCCGCACGCCGGATAAGAAAAGCCGGAATTAATATCCCGATAATAGCTATGACGGCCGCCGCCATGAAAAACGACGAAGACGCGTGCATAAAAGCCGGAATGAACGCTTACACTTCGAAGCCCGTTAAATTAAGAGAGCTTCTGCCGCTTATCTGGCGGACTATCGAAGCCGCCCGCGAAAAAGAAGCGGCGAAAGACAGCTGCGTTAATTGCAATAATGACGCTAATAAACCGTTAGCGCTTACCGGCTCTTATTCTAAAAATAACTCTACGGAAGCAGAAAAGGTCTTCGACTATGAAACCTTAAAAGATAATATGGACGGCGACGCGCATTTAATGTCGGAAATAATTAAAATGTTTCTGGAAGCCTGGCCGCTATATTTAAAAGACATCGAAAGCGCGATTAAAGAAGAAAACGCCGACAGATTAAGACATTGTTCGCACCGGCTGAAAGGCTCAGCTCTAAACGCGAGCGCATCGGAAATTGCCGCTTCGCTTTACGCTTTAGAGCAAATGGGAAAAAACGGCGAAATTAAAAACTCCATGAAAATTTACGAAGCGTTAGAAGATAAATTCAGCCGCTATAAAGCCGAAACTAAACTCCGGGGATTCGGAGAAATCCAATAAATTTAAGCGGCGCGCGGCGCGGAACCAAAGGCCGGGCGATTGCCGCTGCATTTATTTACGGCCGGAAAAAAATCAATTATAAGGGAGACCCCGATGAGTGAAAAATCGATAAAAATATTGCTGGTAGAAGATAATCCTTTAGACACCCGCACTTTTAATCTTATGCTTTCCCACTCAAAATCGATTTTTACTTTTGAAATCAGCGAAGCATCCTGCCTTGAAGACGCTATCGAATTAATCGCCAAAAAAACTTTCGACGTTATTTTATTAGACCTTTCGCTGCCTGATGAATCGGGGCTCAATACGCTCACCCGCCTTTTAAAACATTGCAAAGACACGCCTATAATAGTTCTTACGGGCGTCGACGACGAGCTTACCGGAATAAACGCCGTAAAAGCGGGAGCGCAGAATTATTTAGTTAAAGGCCAGGTCAATAATAAGTTTTTAGTCCGTTCGATATGCTATGCGGCGGAACGCCATTATCTATCTAACGAAATAGAAAAAAAACTTCAGAAAGAACTCGAATTGAGCGAAGAACGCTTTAAGCATCTATATAATTCATCGCCGGTTATGATGTTTTCATTCGATTCCGAAGGAAATTTCTGCGACGTTAATTCAAAATGGCTCGAAGAAACGGGCTATAGCCGCGGCGAAGTAATGGGCAAGCGCTTCGATTTTTTAATACCGCCCCACCACAAAAAACTTTCATCTTCCGAAGTTTCTCCGCATTTTTTAAAGGCCGGGCATATAAAAGATTACGTATGCCAGTACATTAAAAAAGACGGCACGGTTATCGACGTGCTTATAAATTGCGTTTTAACCGCAGAGCCTTTAGGCAAAAAACTCGGCTTAGCCGTAGTTCAAAATATTACCGAGCAATGCCGCATGGAAATAGAGGTCCTCAGCGCGCATGAAAAACTCGAAAAACGCGTCAGGGAAAGAACCGCGGAACTCGCAAAGATAAACGAAGAGCTTCAAAAAGAAATAGCCGAAAGAAAAAAAGCCGAAACCGGCCTGAAAGAGGCGAAAGAATACGCCGAATTAATTTACCAGGTAACGCCGAGCGCCATTTTTACCGTGGATAAAAACTGCACCATAACAAGCTGGAACGACCGGGCGGCCGAATTGACCGGATACACTCCCGCGGAGGCCGTCGGCAAAAAATGTTTCATTCTATGCCGCGATAAATGCATGCCATTAACGGATTTGAAAGAAGAGCAGGAAAATAAAACCAGAACGACGGAAAGCATTATCATAACCAAAGACGGAATGTTAAAAACCATATTGAAAAACAAGGGCATTTTAAAAGACAATGAAGGCAATTATATCGGCTTTATAGAAAGCTTCGAAGACATTACCGACCGCAAGCAAAACGAGGAACAGCTGCGCAAATTGTCTTACGCCATCGAGCAGAGCCCCGTCTCCGTGGTTATAACCAATATACAGGGCGATATCGAATACGTAAATCCTAAATTTTGTAATATGACCGGCTATACGCCCGAAGAAGTGATAGGCAAAAACCCTCGGGTGCTCAAATCCGGCCAGGTTCCGGCAGAAACCTATAAACAGCTCTGGAACACCGTTATATCCGGCCGCGAATGGCACGGCGAGCTTCATAATAAAAAGAAGAACGGCGAACTTTACTGGGAATTCGCCTCAATATCGCCCATAAAAAATAAAAACGGAATGGTCACTCATTTTCTCGCGGTAAAAGAAGATATAACGGAGCGCAAAAAAGCCGAGTTCGAGCTTCAATACGCAAAAATACAGGCCGATTACGCCAATATCGCCAAAAGCGAATTTTTAGCCAATATAAGCCATGAAATAAGAACGCCTCTTAACGGAATAATAGGCTTTACCGATGTATTGCTCAACACAACTCTCAAAGAAGAGCAGCTCGATTACGTAAAGACCATTAAAAACAGCAGTATGATTTTATTAAAATTAATCAACGATATACTTGATTTTTCAAAAATCGAATCGGGAAAACTCGAGCTCGAAGAAATCGATTTCGACCTGGAGCTCGCCTGTTATGAAGTCTGTGAAATGATAGGCTTCATAGTCATAAACAAGCCCATTGAAATTTTATGCAATATCGACAGTGAAATAGCTTCTTATTACTGCGGCGATATAACTAAAGTCAAGCAGATTTTAATCAACCTGCTCGGAAATTCTTCTAAATTTACCGAAAGCGGCGAAATTTCACTTTCGGTAGATAAAGCCGAAGAAACTCAGAATAAAGTAAAACTTCACTTTTGCATAAAAGACACCGGCATCGGAATCAACGAAGACAAACTTGACATGATATTTGAAACTTTCAAGCAGGCGGACGGTTCGGTGACCAGAAAATATGGAGGCAGCGGGCTCGGGCTGTCGATATGCAAAAAATTAGTTAATTTTATGAAAGGCGAAATCTGGGTGGAAAGCATTTCCGGCTCCGGCAGCATCTTCCATTTTACGATATGGCTTAAAAAATCAGGCGCGGCAACCGCAAAGGCTGAAGCGCACGATGAATCGATAGTAAATAAAAATATTCTGGTCATAGACGACAATCAGGCTAACATAGATATATTAGGGCGGATATTGAAATTATCCGGATTGAAGGCGGACGGAGCATTGAGCGGCGGCGAGGCTATCGGACTGATCGAAGAAAAAAAAGCCGGCGGCGATTATTACGACGCTGTCGTACTCGACATCCAGATGCCCGAAATGGACGGTTATGAAACCGCCTTGAAAATCAGAAAACACCATGACGAAAAGATAAGGACCGTTCCCCTGTTAGCGTTTTCAACGCTTTTTGATAAGAATATCAAAAAGTTCATAGAGTCCGGCTTCAGCGGATTTTTACCCAAACCTATAAGAAGGCAGAAAACCATTGAAACCATAACAAAAATCCTAAAAGAAAATATAAAAGCCGAGACGCAAACCGATAGCTGCCGTATCCGCACTTCGGCCGGCGTAACCGAAACGCCCGCAAGCGCTGATCTGGTTTCGGAAATACACTACCCGCTGAAGGTAATGCTCGTCGAAGACCATCCGGTCAATCAGAAATTAGTTAAAATAATCCTTACCAGCGCGGGATACAATGTCGATATAGCCGAAAACGGCGAGAGCGCCGTCGAACTTTTTAAAAAGGCGCCGTCCGATGAAAAGTATAATATAATTTTTATGGACATCCAGATGCCGGTAATGGACGGGATTACTGCGACCAAACAAATAAGGGAGTACGAACTCGGGCAGATAAAAAAACAACACGATAAAATAATAATGCAAATCGATTCGGAGAATATAATCAGCAAAAAAGAAAGGGAAATGATATTCGAGAATATAAACAATAAGTTTACTCCGATCATAGCGATGACGGCTAACGTGATCAAAGGCGACCGTGATATCTGCCTTAATTCCGGAATGAACGACTACATAGCCAAACCGATTAAAAAAGAAACCGTGATCGAAATGATTAAAAAATGGGTCCTTAACGAAAAAAAATAGCGCTAATATTAAATTATAATATAGAGGTGTATATGAACTTTAATAAATTTGCGGCCGAATTAGATATCGACATCGAGATATTCATCGAATTAGTTGACGCCTGGATACAATCGACCGACGAAGATATCGCCGGGCTTTATACCGCCAAAGAATCATCCGACGCAAAAAAAACCGTCGAACACTCACATAAAATAAAAGGGTCTTCTTCGCAGCTCGGCTTTATCGAAATCGCCGAAACAGCCAAAGCTATCGAACATAAAGCACGCGCAGGAGATCTTGACGGCCTTGGCGAATCGCTCGAAATATTAAAAACGAAACGCGACGAAATAATCAAAATAAAAAACGGATTCAATTCTTAAATTAATGACCGGCACCATAAATTAAGCCGTTTGAAATATATGCCGATATATCGATTGTATTATAAGAATTATTTTCAATAATCAAAGGTGATAAATGTTAAAAAAAGTATTTGTATGCGAAGACGAGCCCGCTATAGCCAAACTTATAAAACTCAGGCTGGGCGCGGACGGAATAAAAGACATAACTATATTCGATAACGGGGAAAAACTTAGCGAACATATTAAAAATGAAGTGCCCGACCTTTTACTTCTCGACATTATGATTCCGGGCCTCGACGGAATGAGCGTATTAAAAAATTTAAAATCGGACGATAAAACTAAAAATATTAAAATTATAATGCTTACCGCGCTGAGCAAAGAGTCCGACATAGTCAAATGCCTCGATAACGGGGCGGACGATTATATTACCAAACCCTTTTCACCGGCCGAACTTTCCAGCCGCGTTAAAAAAATATTGAGATAATTTGAATGGATAGTTTTGATTTAATTATTTTTTTAATTACGGTCAATATCGGTTTTCTGATTCTGATAACGGTTTTATTCTGTTATATCATAATCGGAAAAGTTTTATCCGGCTACAGGGCCGCGCAAAAAAAAATATTATTTCAAAAACTTGAAGACGCTTTCCTGCCGTTGATTGTTTTAAATGACGATTCGGAAGTAAATAAAATACTGGGCGGTCTAAAACCTGAAGCGCTTGAAGATTTCGTCGAATTTATCTCGATTTATTTAACCAACATTAAAGGCGACGACTTCGATAGGATCATTAACGCCCTGTATAAAAGTCCGCTCTTTAAAAATTTATGCGAATTAACTCTTTCAAAAGATATCGATATAAAGTTATATTCCATCTACTGCCTCGGCTTGATGAAAAGGCCGGCCTGCATAGATAATTTATTCACCGCGCTCGAAGACCCTAATTTTTTCGTAAGAATGGCCGCGGTAAAAACTATAGCTCAAACGGGCTGTCTGGACGCGCTCGACCGGGTTCTTGAAACGCTTTCTAAAGAAAAACTGATAACTAAATATAAACTTTCTGAACTGCTGTGGCTTTTCGGCGAGGATGTCTGCCCTTATATTTATAAGACTCTTGAAAAACGGGACGGTAAAGTAATTAAAATAGATTCGGACGATCTATTAACTTCGGTGGTTATAGAACTTTTAGGATATTTTAAGTATTTCGACGCGGCCGCGGGTATCCATCAAATTTTAAAAGAAACTCCGAAAAACTTGATCATTAAAAGCTGCCTGTATTCGCTCGGCAAAATGGTCCATACCGACGCGGCGGCTGATATCGAAAAATATCTCGACTCGCCCGATTCAGAAGTCCGCCTCGAGGCGGTAAAAGCGGTTCTCGAGTTCCGTTCGACCGATAAAATCGATAAATTGAAAGAATTGTTAAACGATTCCGACTGGAACGTCCGTTACAATTCAGGCTTAGCTTTATATGAAATGAATTTTGATTTTCAAAGTTATATGTTTAGCCCCGAACTCGCCGGTCTGGAAATGACTCATGCCTACCGAACGATAGTTCATATATTAACTGAAAAACATTCCGCGGAAGAAGAAGTAAGCGCGTAGGAAACTCGATTAAAATAATTATGGATTTAACGAATATTTTATTTTATATTCTACATTTTTATAACTATCTTGTAGTGTTTTACTTTATTGGCATTAATATTATTTATATAATGCTCAACTTTCTTTCATTTTTTGAAATAAGAAAATACGCGCGCGAAAATAAGGCTATAAATAACTCGATAGTTTTCAGGTCGAACTTTTATATACCTGTTTCAGTTCTGATGCCCGCCTATAATGAAAGTCAGAATATCGTCGACAGCGTTAAATCGATGCTGCAGCTCCAATATCCCGAATTTGAGATAATCGTTATTAACGACGGCTCTAAAGACAATACGGCCGACCTTTTAAAAGACGCCTATAAAATGAGCGAGGTGTCATTCGCACCGTCCAATTCGCTTCCAAGTAAAAACGTAAAGGGCATATACATATCGCGCACGCACCGCAACCTTTTATTAATAGATAAAGTCAACGGCGGCAAGGCCGACGCGCTTAACGCGGGAGTCAATTACTCTCGCTATCCTTTATTCTGCGCTTTAGACGCCGATTCGGTATTAGATAACCAGAGCATTTTAAAAATATCGCGCGCCTTCATAGAGGCACCCGACATATTAGCCGCCGGAGGCATTATCCGCGTAATAAACGGCTGCCGGATAGAAGCGGGCGAAGTAGTTTCGATAGACCTTCCGAAGAGCGCTCTGGCTAAATTTCAAATAGTCGAGTATTTGAGAGGGTTTTTATTCGGCCGCACGGGCTGGAGCGCTATAAATGCTATGCTTATTATTTCGGGCGCCTTCGGCATATTCAAAAAGAAAGAAGTGGTCGAGGCGGGCGGTTATAGAAGCGATACGGTCGGCGAAGATATGGAGTTAGTCGTGAGGCTTTATAATAAATACCTGCCCGATAAAAAAATGAAGATAAAATTCATACCTGACCCGGTGTGCTACACGGAGGTCCCGGAATCGCTTTCGGTGCTTTCTAAGCAGCGAAACCGCTGGCAGCGCGGATTAATCGACAGCCTTCTGCTTAATGCCAATATGCTTTTCAATCCGCGCTATGGCGCCGTCGGGCTTGTGGCGATGCCGTTTTTTTTTATATTTGAAATGCTCGGGCCGGTAATTGAATTCAGCGGCTATATAGTCTTCGCGGTTTCGCTTTTTCTGGGTATCGTCAATTATAAATTCGTTTTATTGTTTACCATGGCCTCTATAACTCTCGGAATAATACTTTCGGTAAGCTCCATTTTACTCGAAGAACTCACTTTCAAAAAATATTCAAAAGTATCGCACGCGGCCATCCTTTTTCTTTACGCGATCATTGAAAATTTCGGCTATAAGCAGCTGAACACTTATTACCGCTTCAGGGGGAGCCTCGATTATATTCTCGGAAATAAGCACTGGGGCGAAATGACAAGATTAGGTTTTAAAAAAGATAAAAAATAAAATAAGAGGTGAAATAATGGAAAAAATCAAAGCCGTGGCTTTAATATCGGGCGGACTCGATTCGATGCTCGCCGCCGAAGCCGTTAAAAGGCTCGGCATAGAAGTGCACGGCGTAAATTTTTATACGGGCTTCGGTTCGGTAGATCAGCGCATGCGCGTTGACGGCGAAAAATCGGCCGCGAGCAATAAAAAACTCGAAAGTTCGGTTCAAAAAACCTCGACGGAGCTTGAAATCCCCGTTGAAACGCTCGACGTGTCGGCGGAATTTCTCGAAATGGTAACAAATCCAAAGCACGGATACGGCGCTAACGTGAATCCATGCATAGACTGCAAAATTCTGATGCTGCGCGAAGCGCACAAATATATGATAAAAATAGGCGCTAAATTTTTAGTTACCGGCGAAGTAGTCGGCCAGCGGCCTATGTCGCAGCACAGAAACACGATGCGTCACATCGAAAAAGAAGCGGGAGTGGCAGGCATTGTTTTGAGGCCCCTTTCGGCTAAAATTCTCGAACCGACTGCCGCCGAAACCGAAGGGTATGTAAAGCGTGAAGAACTTTTTGCCATCAGCGGGCGCGGAAGAAACCCGCAGTTAAAGCTCGTAAACGAATTCGGAATCAAAAATTATCCGCGGCCCGGAAATGACTGTTGTTTTTTAATCGACCAATCTTATGCCGTCCGTTTTTTCGATTTGATGAAGCACCGCCAGGTCAAGTCGGTGTCGATGGAAGATGTAATAAGATTAAGGTTAGGAAGGCATTTCAGAATTAAGGAAACTCATAAAATAATAATAGGGAGAAACGAGGCGGAAAACGGTCTGCTTGAAAAATATGTGGGCGATGGTATGGCGTTGATAAAAGCCGTCGTCGAGATAGGGCCGGTAGGGCTTATGGAAGGCGTATTCGACGAAAGCGACACTGCGCTCGCCGCATCGATAATAGCGGGTTACGGAAAAGGGAAGCTGCTGACTTCAGTAGAATTCAATGTTAGAGCGGACGGCGCCGAAAAAATAATAAGCGTAAAGCCGGCCGATCCTCAGATATATTCGCAATTTATAATACAGCACCACAGTGGCCACGGGCC
Organism: uncultured bacterium; assembly: GCA_964436235.1. GTDB lineage: Bacteria > Muiribacteriota > UBA9980 > UBA9980 > UBA9980 > UBA9980. The sequence goes on along the minus strand of CAYTCW010000004.1, from coordinate 45,779 downwards.
TAAATAAATAGAAAGCGGCGAAGGCGCCGCCGTAATGATAAAAAAACATTATGACGCCGGATTATACCAATATATCTATTTTAAGCGAGCCGTTTTCAACATTGGCTTTGACGCCCTGAACGGGATTAGGTTTTACCTTCAGGGCGTTTTCTTTCGCGCTGGCTTCTAAGTGCATATAGTCGTTTACGGGATATACTTTGACGAAATTAATCACGTTATTCATCGGTTCCCCCATTTATATTTATTTCGTGTTTTATGCGCCCGCCGTCATTAAATTAATTCAGCGGGCGTATAAAACATATCGGCAAAAAATATAAATTTTTAAGGGCGCCGTAAAAACGGTTTTCTTATTTGGCGCTGATGCGCATGCTCGATATCATCGAAGCAAGGTTATAATAGATATTATTCACAGGAGCTATAAGCACCGTTCCGCTGCCTTCGAATACGTTAAGCAGGCCTTCGCCTGAAGTGACGCTTCCCATTATCGATTTAGCGGCTTTCTGAACTGAAAAATTGAGCGAACCGGTGCGGGCGACGGCAAAACTGCCATCGACGCAAAGGCGGTCATTGACTAATTTAATTCTTTCGACTTCGCCGGGCGCGTGTATTACGACCTGTCCGCTGCCTTTAACGCTGGTCTGGAAAAATCCTTCGCCGGAAAACAGGCCGGAAATGGCTTTGTTTGTGTAGGCGCCGACTTCGACGGAAATATCGGAGCACACATAGGCGCTTTTATCGAGTATCCATTCCTCGTTATTAAGAGTCAATATCAAATATTCGCCGAATGTCGGCGGGCCGAAAAATATCTCGCCGGTACCGTTATAAACGGGTTTGAATACGTTTTCGCCCGTAACGAACGATTTGAGAAAACCCGCGGCCGACGGCATTTTAGATTCCATTTCGATCCTGCCCTGCATATAGTGGAGCGCACCGGACTCCGCTCTTATCTGTTCGTGGTTCAGCGTCGCTTTGACCATTTTAAGTTCCTGTTTTTTAATTATTTCAAACTGAGCCATTAGTAAGCCTCCTGATTATTTATTTTCCGCGTTGGTATTTTTATATTTAGGCAGATAAAGTTCGTCGTAATATCTGCTATATTCGCCTGATATAATATTCATCAGCCACGGCTGATTATTTAGATACCAGTCTATGGTTAAATTCATTCCCTTTTCAAAATCTATCTGCGGGGCGAAACCGAGGTTGTTTTTAATTTTAGAAGCGTCGATGGCGTATCTCAGGTCGTGCCCGGGGCGGTCCTGAACGTATTTAATAAGATCGCGGCCGCCTTTATAGCCGCGCGCCTCCATTAAGTCTATTATAAGATTTACTATATCGATATTTTTATACTCGTTATTTCCGCCGATATTATATACTTCGCCGGCGGCGCCGTTATGAAGCGCGGTATCTATAGCGGCGCAGTGATCGGCGACGAAAAGCCAGTCGCGTATATTTTCGCCGCGGCCGTAAACGGGGAGTTCCTTTTTGTTTATGATATTAGCTATCATAAGCGGTATAAGTTTTTCGGGAAATTGATAGGGCCCGTAATTATTAGAACAGCGGGTTATAACGACCGGCATTCCATAAGTTTTAAACGCGGCGCGCGCAAGAAGGTCGGCGGCCGCTTTGCTCGCCGAATAAGGCGAGTTTGGCGCAATCGGCGTTTCTTCGGTAAAAAAACCGCCGTTATCGAGGCTACCGTAAACTTCATCGGTAGATACCTGAATGAATTTTTTTATTTTATGGCGGCGCGAAATATCGAGCAGGACCTGCGTTCCGGTGATATTAGTACGGATAAAAGGCGACGAATCGATTATCGAACGGTCAACGTGCGATTCAGCGGCAAAATTAACTACGAAATCGAATTTATTTGATTCAAAAAGCCTCGAGGTGACGGCTGCGTCTGAAATATCGCCTTTGACGAATTTATAACCGGTTTTATTTTCATACTGCCTGAGATTATCGAGATTACCGGCGTAGGTCAATAAATCATAATTAACTACTTTGACGCCATCGCCATATTTATCGAACAAGTATTTAATAAAATTCGATCCTATAAAGCCGGCCCCGCCGGTTACTAAATAAGTGAATATATTTTTTTTCTGCATAACCGCTCACACTTTTTAAAAATTAACGGCACGGAGCCGTTTGTGATGTTTTAATCATTCTATCAGAAACGGCCTTAAAAATAAAGTTAAATTTAGCGTTAATTTCCTTGAAATAAAGAAAACTTTAATATATAATAGCTATAGCTATGAAAATTAATAATAACGCCGCTGACAAAATCAATATAACCAACCGGGTCGATAACCGCAAAATAAATATCGTAGTTATCGACTCCACGCCTGCGAACCTCGAATTGATATCGTATCACTTGGAGGCTTGCGGCTACAAAGTCATTCAGTTTCGCAAAAGCTGTGAAGCCCTCGCGTTTTTAGAAGAGGGCGGCGAAAAAATTTCTTTAATAATAGCCGAGCTTATGCCGGAAGGTATAGCCGGCCACGAATTTTGCAGGCGTTTAAGAAACAATCTAAAATATAAATTCACGCCTATTTTGATTTCATCGCGGTTGAGCGAGCTTCACGATAAAATGCAGGCCATGGAAGCGGGCGCCGACGATTTCATCAACATTCCCATCGACCGTGATACTCTTATTACCCGAACTAAATCGCTTATCAGAACTCAGGCTCTATACGACGAGCTTCTCGATAAAAACGCCAAGATAGAGGCGGCTTTCAATAAATTAAAATCGGCGCAGGACACTCTGATCAATAACGAAAAATTTATTTCAATAGGCGCAATGGCGCAGGGATTAACTCACGAAATTTATAATCCGCTCACTATAATCGGTGGCAACCTCGAACGGCTGAATTTAAGAATGAAAAAAAACAGCGTTGACGAAGAATTTTTAACGCAGGTTATCAATTCGACTCGCAACGCAGTGAAGCGCTGCACCAAAATAGTCGAAGCGCTTGAAACTTATTCGGCCGAAAAAATAAACATTATCGAGCGGGCGAGCGTCAACGAAATCTTAAAAAAGGTCGCGACGCTTTTTTCAGTTAAACTAAAAATGATGCACTCGATTAGTATAGTCGAAAAATACGACGAATCGATAGGCGAAATCGACTGCGATCCTCAGGCGCTTCAGCAGGCTTTTATGCATTTAATGACCAACGCCGCCGAGGCCGTCGAGCACAACGGCGAAATAGTGCTTACGACGGCTTTGAGCGGCCGTACGATAATAATAACCGTAAGCGACAGCGGCCCGGGCTTTAAAGAAGACGAAATATCGAAGGCGTTCGATCCGTTTTATTCAACCAAGCAGCAGTCGTTGAGCACCGGCTTAGGTTTAGCCGTAGTGAGCGGTGTGGTAAAGCTGCATAAATCCGAAATCGAAGTTAAAAACAAACCGGAGGGCGGAGCGGCAATAACGATAAAGATTCCGGCCGACCTGAAACTCGACGAAGAATCGGTCAAAAAAAGGCTTTTTAACTACGATTATTAACGGCCGCCATTAAGAAATACTTGCAATTAGTAAATAAATAAAACGTCAAAAGAGCAATAAAGCAAAAGAGCAATAAAACAGTAATATAATAATATGATTCAATATCAAATTGCTTTAATATCACGATAAATCTTGACAAACACGGAGCTATATTATGGGAATCGAATCTTTAAAAGACAAAGACAGAGAAAAAGAAAAAGAAATCAAGTATCAAATAGGCTATCAGTATCAGGTTTATTCTTCTTCGCAGAGTCTTATTCCTTTAGCCGACGCGAAGGCCGGGGCAATAATAGGCGCAAACATCGCTCTGGTGGCTACCCTTATTAACGCTCCCTTTTTTCATGATAAGTTAAAAAAAATAATGGCGGCCGATTCGCATAATAGTTTATTTATTTTAATGGCAGCGGCTTTCGCGCTTATTTCTATAATATCGATAGTGGGCGCATTATTAGTTTTATATCCGCGGCCTTCCGACAATAAAACCAAGCTGCATCCGGCCCGTCTGACTTTTTTCGAGCATATTTTTTCGTGCGGCACGGCCGAGCGTTATATGACAAGGGTAAACGAGCTTGACGGTCCCATGATACTGCAGGAAATCTGCGTTCAAAACTATGAATTATCGACGATCCTCATCTCCAAATATAAAATGCTCAAGTTTGCGCTCGCTATGTTTTTATTTAATATGGCGCTCTGGGCGCTTCTGATTTTCGAAGCATTTAAAACTAACGCTTAATTATACAATAAAATAATTATTAAGGAGCCTACAATATGACATTTCCACCGCCGGATTTTAATTTTATATCGGAAAACTGTCCGAAATGCAAATTAAGCATCACTGAAAGCGAAGTAAGCGTTCAATGTCCGAAATGTTTTACAATGCACCATAAAAGATGCGTGCACGAAGGCGTTTCCTGCGGCAATTTAGAATGCGATTATGTTTTCATGCGCTCCGACGAAGACGGAACGCTGGTTTTCGCCGAATATGAAGGCGAAGAAAAGCGCGGC
>CAYTCW010000004.1:6486-41172 GCA_964436235.1 uncultured bacterium | reverse complement strand
AAAGCTAAAGCAAAAAAATACATAATCTTAATAGGGTTTTTATTACTCTTTCTGTATTTAAAGTTTTATTATTATAAGCCTTATAAGCATGTTAACCAGGAAATAAAATATAGTCAAACATCAAAAACAAAAATAACATCCGTTTTAGAAACCGAAATAGTAAAAAATAATAATTTAATCTACTGTGTAACGTTCCAGATGGCATGGAATAAAATTTGCAGCGATATCGTACACGAAACTATCGAATTACAGGACCCGCCGGCTTATGTGAAATTATTAAATAACAATATTAGCGAACAAATATATTTAAACAATAACGAATATGTCGCACAAGCAGGATTTATTAGAGATGGAATCGTCGATAAGATTAATGATGAACTAATTGCAAAATTTGGTAAAAACGCTCTTCAATTAAAATCTGATCTTCCGCCTGAAGGAATTTTAGCATACGCCTACCTGGCTAAAACGTTTGAATTTAAATTAGCATTTGATAATATAGCGGAACCTTTAAAATTTACTTCATCAAATAATAAATCATCAAATTTAGATTCATTTGGTTTAATTAAATTATCATCTAATGATTCAAAAGAAATTAAACAAAGAAAAAATAAAAACAAACAAGCATCCGCGTGTTATTTCGATAAAAAACAGGGCTTTATTATTAAATTACATTCCGGCTACAGTGACATAATAACAATTTCAACGCTGCCGCCGCTTGAAACACTTGATAAAACATTTCAACAAATTAATTCTTTGTGTAAAAATATTTATGCCAGAGACTTCGAAACCGGCGATACGCTTCAGATACCTAAAATCGATTTTAAAACATCACATTCCTTTGATGAGTTATTGAATAAAGATTTTTTGAACAAGAGGTTATCGTCAGACTTCTGTCCTTACTCTATAATCAAAGCAATTCAAACAATCAATTTTTCTTTAAATGAAAAAGGCGTCAAATTGGAATCTATGGCTGAAATAGATGCTAAAAAAGGCATCGGCGATCCTATCGAACCGCAAGATTTTATTGTCAATGGCCCATTCGTTATATATTTAAGAACTTTCAAGCAGGAAGTAAATGACGAAGGCAAACCATATTTCATGATGTACGTCGATAATGATGATTTATTGGTAAAAAAATAACCACTCAAAGATAAATCGTTAATTTAACTAACGAAAAATTTAATAAGAAAAATTGGAATCGGGCAATGGCTGCTCGAAGAAAAAAGTATATATAAATGCGGCTGCGGAAAGCTATTATCGTGGTACTCAAAAGATTGCATCCACAATGATTGACCGATTCATTTAAACGGTTCGTTTTTTTGCCGCCCGATAAAAATTAAGCGCGATCGGCGCGTGAAACGCAATAAGCCGGCTTGAGCTCGTATAAAGTTTTCACAAAATTTCTTTCGCCGCTTTTTTTATCGACGGATAATGAGCCCTTTAATATTATATTGCCGTTGTAATCAGAAACCGTCGAAACCTCTTCAACCGCTCTTACATTATATCGAATATCGAAATGCCTGCCGTTATCTTTCAAAATCATATCGCCCCCAAATTATTTTGAGTTTATAGGAGCAATTTTCATGCCCGGTTCGTTTTAAAAGAATTTATCAAGATTTTCGATTTGAAAAAATAACCTCAATATCTTTTTGAGACTCATTTTGATAAAAACATCTCAAAATAATACAAAACAATTTAAATCAATTTAGTCAGATATCAAATCCAAACCGATTGTTTTTATTGTTATTAAAAGAGATTTTTTTAAATAAGATTAATTAAGATTTTTTTTGACTTTTTAATGCATATATGTTAAAATGGTAAAAATATGACCGGCTCGAAATGGAAGGGTCTAATTTTTTCGAAAGCCCGCCGGTGTCATTATTAAACAGTATGTTTATTTTTTATTCATACGCCTGTTTAATTTTCGGACTTATTTTTTTGAGTTTTGGTATCGATAAACTATGATTAATAGAAAAAGACAACTTAACGGTTCACTCGCAATTTACTCCTTTATCATTATAATTGTTTCACTTTTTATTTCTTTTTTTTCCTCATTGCCCGCCTCGGCCCAGCAAACTTCAGAGCCTTCGGCCTCTTCGGTTTATCCCGTTTCGGTTTGCGATCCGGCTACTCTTATTGACGAGGCGCGCAATTTTTACAGGCAGAAAGACTATATAAGCGCCATCAACCGCATCGAGACCATAATGTATATCAATAAAGGCTTATCGCCCGAATTAAATGAAATGCTTACCGAAGCCTTAGCCGGCCAGCTCGAAAACGAACTCGCTAAATCCGATTACAGGAACGCCGCCTCATACAACCTTAAAATAATGGCTCTCAGAGAAAATTTCGACTTCAGCTGGCTGAACAAACTTTTAAATATATATATGCTTTCAGCGAATTATCGCAAAACCCATGAACTCTGTTTAGAAATTTTAAAAAAACAGGGACTTCTCGCGCTCGACGAGCGGGCACTTTCAAAAATATACGGCAAATTATCGGTTGTTTACGCCACCTTCCGCGACAGCGCCAGATCTTTCGACTCACTTGTAGAAGCCGCCGCCAAAGACAACGATTTCAGAGCGATTAAATCCTATGCGGCGCTTATATTTCCGGCCCATCTCGATTCCGCCCTGCTTTTAGATCACGCCGCCGCGCTGGCAGGAAAAAACAAATTAAAAGAAGCCTATATAGCGGCCTTTATTTACAACCGTATCACCGAAAAACCCGACGCTAAAGCCGGCGAACTCATCAACGCGCTTTTGAAAAAAGACCCTTCGCTCAAAGGCGCTTTCGTTTCGTCACCGGCCGCGCCCGATCAGGCAGAAACATCTGCGGCAGGCACATACGAAGTCGCTTCCGCTAAAGATAACCCCTGGCAAAGTGAAACCGATACTTCGATGGTCGTTCTTTCGAACGTGCCGGCTAAACTTAAAAATGACGGCGCCATAAGAAAAGGCGGCGCGCGCGGGCCCGCGAATCAGGCCGGCGGCGAAATAGACATAACGCTGATGCGCGCGGACGAACTTTTTGAACGCGGCAAATACGACGACGCGATCGCCGAATACGAAAAAGCCAAGACCATGGCCGGCGACGACCTTAAAAAAGAAATCGATAAAAAGATATTTTCCGCATACTGGCGTTCGAAAGAAGATTATATTAAATTTGCCGCATATTCAATTATTCTGATAGTTCTCGGCATTTTGTTTTATTACTTCAATCCGATGAGCTTTTTCAATAAAGAACAATACAGCCTGATAAGCGTTTCTAAAACGCTGAAAAAAGGCATCGATTCAGTCCGGGATAAAAAATATCAACCGGCGATCAACGAACTCGAAAAACTCGTCGATATGAAACTTTCGACAACCGAAACCGTCGCGCTTTTTTTAAATCTCGGCATAGCCTACTATTACATAAATTCATACGCCGGTTCTTTAATGGCGCTGAAAAAAGTCCTTCAATACGATTATGAAAATATCGACGCCTATAAATATTTAGCGCGCATATACATTAAAACTAAAGACCGCTCCTTTAAAGCCATCGAAGTTTTCAACTTTTTAATCTCTAAAAAAATGGCCGACTTAGAAATGCTCAAGGCCGTATTGAACCATAATATCTCGCAAAATGTAATCGACGAAGCGGGCGTGCAGATAGCAAGCGATATATTGAGCGTCGATACGGCCAACGAAGCCGCCGGCCGCTATGTAGTAAAGTATTTCAGTAAAATCAAACGCTTCGACGACGAAGCGCTCCGCTTCATCGAAAAATATATGGAAACCTGCCCGCGCGACGTTGAATCGCGCATTATACTTCTCGAAACTTACTACAGAAGAAAAGATTATAAAAAAGTTATAAGCGAATGCGGAGTGCTTTTCACTTACGTATGCGATAACATTTTAATACACTCCATATTCATAGACTCCATAGTCAACCTCAATAAACCGCAGATGCTGATCACCGAATACGACAGGCTGTCGCGTGAAAATCCAGGTTCGATAATCACTAATTTTATTAACCAGTCGCTCAGATCGTTGATAATCGATAAAAAAAGCACGCCGCAGGTCGATTACGCTTTAGCGGTAAGGTCTAATTTCAGCGTATGCCATAAATGCTTTCATCTTAATCTAAACGAATACAATAACTGCCAGAGATGCGGGAGCGCTTTAAAGATATGAGTATACCAGACATAATAATACTTCTGCTTATAGGACTTATATTATTTTTAGTCAAAAAGATGTATGAGCTTAGTAAAAAACATGATTCACTCTTTCAGTTGAATCAAAAATACGCCTCTGAAATTTATAAGGTCAAAAATGAAGTGCGTGAAAAAACTACCGAAATGACGGCTAAAACCACCCAGAAAACCGTCAAGCAATCAACTTTGTTTTTAAAAATTAAAAAAATAGTTTCATCTCTCGAGCCTCAGGATATCTGTTCGACTCTTTTTGACCTGCTCGAAAAGGAACTTGGCGCTACTAAATCCTGTATTTTATTAGCCGAATCGAAATCGAAGATATTCCGCGTGCTCTCATCGAAGGGAATGAACTCCGACGAAGAGGGCAAAATAGCCATAACCAGCCATGAGCAAAGTTTAATAGGACTGGCGATACGCTCGAATATGCTAATTGATATCAACAGCATCGAAAAAGAACAGACTTTCAGCGCGCTCATCGGACGCGGACAGATAAAAACCTTTATGGCCGCTCCGATCCATTATTCTAAAACCGGCGAAATTATGGGTATATTAAATATTTGTGATATGGAATCGGTCAATTATACCAACGACGATAAGAATCTTTTTAACATGGTCACATCCATTCTCGAAGTCGCGCTCAATAACTCGCTGCTTTATGAAAACCAGCTCGAAGAAAGCGAAAAAAGAGCTTTAGAGACGGAAAAGGTAAAGGAAATATTCGGTAAATACGTTTCTTCGCAAATAATGGATGAAATTTTAAACTCGCCCGAATCGCTCGAATTAGGCGGAATCAACCGCAAGCTCACTATCATGGCTTCCGACATAAGAGGCTTCACCAAACTTTCAGAAGTGCTTACCCCGCAGGAAATGGTAGCCATGCTAAACGATTATTTTTCGGTAATGACCGAGATCGTAAATATGAACCACGGCACCGTCGATAAGTTCATTGGCGACGCCATAATGGTTTTATTCGGCGCTCCGTTAGCCACCGAAAACGACGTTTTCAATTCGGTGAGAACGGCGCTCGAAATGCAGGATGCCATCAAAATCTTCGAGGAAAAATGGCGCGAAGTCCGCGGCGATAACTGGAGCTTTAATATCGGAATCGGCATAAACACCGGCGAAGTCGTCGTCGGCAATATAGGCTCGGCTTCACGCATGGAATATACGGCTATCGGCGATAACGTTAACGTGGCTTTCAGGCTCGAATCGATAGCGCCGGGCGGCACTGTGCTTATAACCGAATCGGTTTATAACGAAATCAGCGATAAAATCAAAGTTGAAAAAATGCAGGCGGTCACCGTAAAAGGCCGCGAGCAGCCAGTACAGGTATATAAACTTCTCGGTTTAAAATAACCGCCGGGAGCCGCGGCCGGTAATGGCGCGCAACAGGCAAAACGGCGGACAGTATGTAGAATAGCTAATAAACTATTATAAAAGCGAGGTAATATCAATGAATTCCAAACCCAATATTTCAATACGAGATAAATACATGCAGGCTTCGCCTATCAGAAAATTAGTGCCTCTCGCTAACGCCGCGAAAGCCCAGGGCGTTACGGTTTATCACCTCAATATCGGCCAGCCGGACATCGAAACCCCGCATGAAATACTCGACGCCTTTAAAAAACTCGACGTTAAAACCATCGCTTACTCCCCGTCACAGGGTGAACCGAAGTACCTCGACTCTTTAGTCAAATATTACGACGGCGTCGGCATAAAAGGCCTTAAACCTTCCGACATGGTAGTTACGATGGGCGGCTCGGAAGCCATACTTTTCTCTATGATGGCCGTTTGCGACCCTGGCGATGAAATAATAGTTTTCGAACCTTTCTACACCAATTACAACGGATTCGCCGTTATGGCAAACGTTAATCTGGTACCGATTTTAACCCGCGCCGACGACGGTTTTCACCTTCCGGCCGCAAAAAAAATCACCGATAAAATCACTTCAAAAACCCGCGCCATACTTATTTGTAACCCGAACAATCCGACCGGCACGGTCTATAACCGCAAAGAGCTTGATATGCTCGCCGAAATATGCCGCAAGCACAACCTTTTTCTTTTAAGCGACGAAGTTTACCGCGAATTCGTTTATGACGGCGAAGAACACATATCCGCGCTCTCGCTTGAAAATATGTCGGAGCGCGTTATAATGATGGACTCGGTTTCGAAAAGATACAGCGCCTGCGGCGTGCGCATGGGCTGCGTTATATCCAAAAACGCCGAGCTGATGAATCTGATCGTCCGCTTCGCCCAGGCCCGGCTTTCATCGCCTTACGCCGAGCAGATGGCCTCCGCCGAATCCGTTAATATAAGCCCGGGGCACATGAATGAAATGATCCACGAATATAAAATGCGCCGCGATATAGTCTATGAAGCCCTTGAAAAAAATCCCGATATAATCTGCGAAAAACCGAAAGGCGCTTTTTATGTAATCGCCAAACTCCCGATTAAAGATGCCGATAAATTCGCCGCATGGCTCTTAACCGATTTCCGCCACGACAATAAAACCGTAATGGTAGCACCTGCTTCCGGATTTTACGCAAGCCCGAACCACGGAAAAGATGAAATAAGGTTAGCATATGTTATAAACCGCGCTCATCTGGCGGATGCCATGAATATACTTTCCGAGGCGGTAAAAGCCTACCGGAAATTAGAAAAAAAACATTAAAAACCCCCGGCACGACCGGCTGCCGCGCTGCGAGCACGCATGTTAAAACAACTATTTAAAAAAACGCTCAATTTAATTTCATATACCGCACGGACGGCTTTATCGGCGCTTGTTATAATTTTATTTATCCTTATGGTTATACCTTCAGCGTTCATAAAGCCGTCCTGCTTTGCCGCTTCGCTTGAGTCTTTTGAAAATTCAATTCCGCTTTCAACTATCGAAAACGGCATTAACGAAGCGGCCGAAAAAGGCGAATTGATACGCGCGGTTAAATTCAGCCGTGTGGTCGGAATAGTTTACGATAAAAAAAACGCGAACGGAATTAAAGACTGCGTGGTAAGGATAGGAAACGAAAAAACCGTCACCAACGAAAACGGCTATTTCGAATTAAGCTCGATTCTTTGCGGCGAATATATAATAACCGCTTCCGTAAAGCCTTACGAAAGGCATATAGACGTTATAAAAATTAAATCGCCTCTATGCGCGGTTAAAATCTATCTGTCGCTCCCGGGCCAAAAAATCAGCGAGATAAAAAAAGCCAATAACGAATACGACAGGCTGCTCGCTAAAATCATGAAGGCAAGCGTTAACGAAATCGACATTAACGGCGACCCGCCCGCGCGTAAAAAGGCTTCTTATTCGTCAAAATACGGGCGCAAGCAGATGATAGAAGAAGATACGAAGAGCGGCCGCGCATATTCGAAAAAAACAGGCGGCGAGGTTTCAAAAGCCCCTAAAATATCTACCAGTAAAGGATTCGGCCTTTTAATATGCTCGGTTTTCGAATCCAGCGGAGCTGAAATAGAAAATAACGCGCGCGTTATAATCGCGACGCAATCCATCGAAACGCAAAAATCCCAACCCGTCGAAATCCACAACGTGCCGGCCGGCAGTTATAAAATAACAGTCAAATGCGAAGGCTATAAAGATAAGGTTTATGACAGGGTTATCGTGAAAGCCGGCAGAAACGAACGCGATTTTTATATCGATAAATCGAAATAACCGGCGGACAGATTTAAATAAATAATTTATTTAAAGCCAGTCCGGCTAAAACTTCGAACTCCGCGCACGCGGCCTTTAATTCACTCCCGGTCTTTGCAAGACTTTCATAATCGCCGGATGCAAGTTTTTCTTCGAAATCACGGGCGATTTTTTCAAGCGTAAAAGCGAAAATATTTCCTGCAGCCCCTTTCAAGTTATGCACCGCAAATTTCAGCTCGTCATATTTTTTTTCGGCGATAAGCCTGCCAATTTTTTCGGCATTCAAATTAATATCGGCCGCAAAAGCCCCGGTTACTTCTTTAAAAACGGCTTTATCGCCTTCTAAAGCGGCTAAAAAACCCATATAATCAAATGCGGAACGGGTATCGATTTTTATGGTGGAAACTTCCGTTCGCGCCTGCGGTCCGCAGCGGACGCCGCATGATTTTGAGACCGCGTGTTTAGCGAGCATTTCCTCGACTACCGAAGGCTTGAAGGGTTTAGCCATATAATCGGTCATTCCCGCCTTAATGCATTTTTCGCGGTCGCCCTTAAGCGCATTGGCCGTGATAGCTACGATCGGAACGGCGTTGTTTTTATTAGAGGAATTCCTGATTTTTTTAGTTGCCGAAAAGCCGTCAAGAACGGGCATCTGCACGTCCATAAAGATCATATCTATATGCCTTTTTTCAAATAATTCGAACGCTTCGGCGCCGTCGCGGGCCGTTATAATCTCTTTCACTCCATATTTATAAAGCATTTCTTTAATTATTTTCGTGTTTATTTCATTATCTTCGGCTATCATGACGGTTAATCCGCCGCCCGCCGGCTGCGCGAAAAGAACGGTTGAAGAATCCGGCGCCTTTTTTTCCGGGGAGTCAACGCCTCCGCCTGTTTTATTTATACCGCATAATATCTTTTTCAACTCGCTTTTTCTAACGGGCTTATTTATGAAAGCGGCCGCGCACTGGCGCTGAAATTGGGCTATTACCGGCATCATATCGCAGGCGGCGCTCATCACTATTATTTTGATCCGATTTAATTTTTCGATCTGCCGGATTTTTTCAACCATTAATAAGCCGTCGAGATAGGGCATTTTATAATCGGTTATAAGAATATCTACGGGCGATTCGGTTTTTGAGCAGGCTGAAAGTATTTCGAGCGCTTCTATGGCGTTAGAGGCGCTCAACAATTCCGCGCCGCAAAACGAGGCCGTCATTTTCTTTAAAACACTTATATTTCGAAGATTGTTATCGACTATCAATATTTTAGCCGCGCATCCGCCGCATTCATTAACGCCGGATTGATCTTTAGCGGAAGTTTTTATAAAACGGGCAGGCAGGCTCAGAATAAATTCGCTGCCTTTGCCGAAAACGCTTTTAACTCTTAAATCGCCTCCCATGGCCGCGGCTAAATGCTTCGATATCGCTAAGCCGAGGCCGGTTCCGCCGTATTGACGGGTAGTAGAACTATCCGCCTGCTTGAAACTTTCGAAAATTTCATCGAGTTTATCTTCTTTAATACCAATTCCAGTGTCGCAGACGCTAATTTGAAAAAATTCTTCTTCAAGATTCGTTCCGGGTAAAGATTCCAGCTTTGAAAGGGTTACTATTATCTCGCCTTCATGGGTAAATTTAATGGCGTTACTCACTAAATTGAGGACGATCTGCCTTATTCTGTACGGATCGCCTAAAATATTCTCTTCGACGCCGTCCTGAATTTCACATATTACTTCGACGCCTTTTTGAAACGCCTTCGCTGCAATTAAACCAACCGCGCTTTCGAGCGTTTCGTGCAAATTCATTTCAATAATTTCCGTGCTCAAATTACCGGATTCGATCTTCGAATAATCGAGAATATCGTTTATCACGGCTAAAAGCGCTTCGGCCGAAGTTTTTATGTCGTTAATATACTCCGCGGATTTCGAGTTTAAATCGTCCATAAGCGCAAGCTCGCTCATGCCTATTATGCCGTTCATCGGCGTTCTTATCTCGTGGCTCATAACCGCTAAAAATTCGCTTTTAGCCTTATTGGCCTGGTCCGCCGCCGCGAGCGCCTTTAAAAGATCACGTTCGGTGCGCTTTCTTTCTTTTATTTCTTCATGGAGACGATTATTAGAAGCCACCAGATCGCGGGTGCGTTCAAATATTATTTCTTCGAGCCGGTCTTTATGAGTCTTAAGCTCCTGCTCCGCGCTCATTCTGGTTAAAATCTGCTGATGCAATTCATTATTAGCCGCAACGAGCTCGCGCGTGCGCTCTTCGACTCTTATTTCAAGCCGTTCGTTCATTTTCTTAAGGATGCTCTGCGCTTCCTTTAATTCGCTTATATCGCGAAGGCTGGCCATGCTGTATGAAGCGCGGCCGCCTCGTTCAATAACGGACGAAGCGTTCAGAAGAGCTTTTATTACCGTTCCGTCTTTTTTTACCGCCTCGATTTCAAAATCATTCAAAGACGAAGTCCGGCCTAAAATGCTTAAAGCGGCGTTCAACCTTTCCTTATCGGCGCCGCAAAAAATATCGAATATTTTTTTATGCTTAATCTCTTCTTCGCCGTAACCGAATTTCTTTAAAAAAGTCCTGTTGCATCTTATTATCTCGCCGCTCACGAAATCGGCCATAAAAAGAAGATCGGGCGAGTTGTCATATAGATCTCTATATAATTTTTCTGAAAATTCTAATTTTTTTTCAAGCCGAATCCGGCCGATCATAGTTTCAAGCGTAGTATATAAAATATTTTCGTCGATGGGTTTTATTATATAGCCGTAAGGCTCGACTTTACGGGCGCGCTCAAAATATTCAGCTCCGGCGTGCGCCGTAAGAAAAACGATGGGAATATTTTCGGATTCTTTTATTTTGACGGCCGTTTCGATGCCGTCGATATCGCCTTCCAATAAAATATCCATTAAAATTAGATCAGGCTTTTTATCGATGGCGGCGGCGGCTATCGCAGCCCGCCCGTTTTCGGCGGACGCGGCTACGCAGTATCCGATTTTTTTTATCGTATGACTCAAAAAATCGAGCATAGCCGGCTCGTCTTCTACTATTAATATTTTTATTTTATCCATTTACTGCCACCACACAAGATTATTCAGCTTTAATTAACTTAAGACGGCCGCCGGCAGGCGCATTGATTTTCGGATTCTTTTTAATATATTCCATAAGCATATCCCTTAAGCATATACCGGTGTCGTAATTAGTGCGGGCCTCTTTAAACATTTCGCCGCCCATTAAATTTCCCTGCGCTATATAGGAAGAAGTAGCCACTTTATAAATTTTATTATTATCTACGGCAGAGCCGCCTACAAGAACTTCGCGGGCCGTGCGCGTTTTAATATCGATGGTAAAAGAAATGCCGCCGTATTGAAAAGATTCGTTTTTACCGAAATTAAGCGCTATGAAATCCATCATCTTCAAAAGGGCGGCGCCGCTCATTTCGAAAACGACCACGCTATTATCGAATGGCACTATTTTTAAAAGAGTTTCTACCGTAATGGCGCCCGCCGGCATACGGTCGCGAAAAGTCGTGGTATTGGTAAAAAAAACGTCCGAGCCCGAAATTTCTTTCAGCGCGTCGCACATATAACGGCCCATAGGAGTATCGAGTGAATTGAACATATCGGCCATGTTATCCATTTCAACTTCCGATTCGCCTATTTTAACCGAAACCGCGTCTTTCATCTTATCTTCATAATACTGAATATGCCTGCGCAGAGGCGTTTTTTTATTAACGCGTATCGAGGAATCGATTAATTTATAAAACGAATCGTATTTTTTCAGACGGTTTCCTTCGTCGAAATAAAAATCAAGACGCCCCGCATAAACTCCGTTTTCAAAAGCCTGCGTGACTATGGTTTGATTTAAAGGCGGGCGGCCGGTATAAACTTCGAGCGGTTTCTCCATTTTAGTATGGGTGTGCGAGCCTATTATAACCCCGATTTCAGGAAGCGCCGCGGCTAATTTTATATCCTGCTGGTAACCCGAATGAGAAAGCAACACAATTAAATCTACCTTATCGGAGAGCAGCGCGCATATTTTTTTAAGAAGAACGAATTCATCCGCGTATAGTACGCCTTCTTTATATTTATTCGAAACGACATCCCACGCCTCTTTTCCCATAACGCCGATAACGGCGATCTTAACCCCGCCGATATTTTTTATTTTAAATGGAGTGAATAAAGGCTTTAAAGTCTTAGAGTCGAATAAATTGGCGCAAACGAATTCCAGTCCGGCAGAGTCCGCCTGCATATTTAAATTAAGCAGACCATAGTCAAATTCGTGATTTCCAACGGTCAAATAATCGTAACCTGCAAGGGCGAAGGCTTTAAACTCGGCCTCGCCTTTAAAGAAGTTATAAAACGGCGTGCCCTGGGAAAGATCGCCCGCATCGAGAATAAGAGTAAAAGGATTTTCTTTTTTTACCGCCGAAAAATAAGCCGCGCGGCGCTCTATGCCGCCGACGCTTTTAGCCGTAACCGCCTGAGTGAAAGGAAGAAGACGCGAATGGGTGTCGTTGGTATATAATATGGTTATCTTCTTGAAATTATCGGCGGCATGAAGAAATTGCGGCTGAGAAAATAAAAATACCGCAACAAGAAGAATACAAATAAGCCCGGCCGCGCGGGCATATCTATTTTTTAGAAAGTTATAACTCAGCATAATACCAACCCCTTAAATTATTTTTTTATTTTTTATTTAATTTAGCCAGACTGAAAGCTAATTTAGAGCCTAATTCCGCATTGTTTTTTATGAGCGCGACGTTGGCCTTTAAGGTTTTTCCCGCACTTATTTCATGGAGCTTTCCAAGAATGTAAGGGGTATATTTAGGGCCTTCTATATCGCCGGGATCGGCGGCGCTTATTATTTCATCTACGAGCATACTGATTTTATTGGAATTAATTTCATCTTTAGCGGGTATGGGATTGGCTATTAAAAGGCCTGATTTCGAAAAATTAAAATTAAAATCTACTATTTTAGCTAATTTATCTATCGAATCAACCCGGGATATTATCTTATGCCCGGATTTACGGCTGTAAAATGCCGGAAGTTCATCGCATTTATAGCCGATCACGGCCACGCCGGCCGTTTCGAGGTATTCAAGCGTCAGCTTGATATCGAGTATCGATTTAACGCCTGAAGATACGACGGCAACCTTCGACTTTTCAAATTCTCTCAAATCGGCCGAAATGTCGAATGACTTCGCCCCGCCACGGTGCACGCCGCCGATGCCGCCGGTCACAAACACTTTGATTCCGCAGGCGTCGCAGACCATCATGGTAGCGGCAACCGTGGTTACGCCGCTTTTAGATTCGCCGAGCACGCACGAAAAATTATGGCGCGACACTTTATCGATACCGGATTTATTTTTCGGATCGGCTATATATTTAAGAAGTTTTTTATCGGCGCCGACCATTATTTTTCCATCGATAACGCTTATGGTGGCCGGCGTTACGCCGTTTTTAAGGGCTATTTCCTCGACTTCAAGCGCCGTGGAAAGATTTTGCGGATACGGAAGCCCGTAAGTTATTATCGTAGATTCAAAAGCGACGACCGGCTTATTATTTGCCAGCGCATCTTTTACCTGTTTGGTCATAACTATCCTGCTATTCATGGACACCTCTTATTAAAATTTTTTTTCTTTATTTGCCCTGTAAATAAAAACTAAAATTTTAGCCACCGCTTCGTATAATTCCTCCGGAATTATTACGTCAGGCTCGAATTGAAGCAACACCTCGCACAAATCGTCGTCTTTATAAAATGGAACGTTATTTTCGCGGGCGATCTTAATGATCTGCTCGGCGATAAAACCGGAGCCGCCCGCGCCGATGCGGGGAGCAGACTCGGTATTCTGATCGTATAAAACCGCGACGGCTTTTGTTTTCGGTTTCAGCCTCCGGCCGTTTCCGGTTCCGTTGTTTTTATCCATATAAATCGATCACCTTAAAAACGCGGTTCAAGCGCTGATATCTAAAGTCGCGCACGCCGCGGCGCTTTTGTGATATTTAATGATCGGCGGCATAAAATCGATTTTTTTGCCGACGACTACGGTAAAATAATATCGGGATTTCATCGCCGAATCAAGTAATTCTTTATTCTCGGAATATTTAGCGTTAATATAATCTTTGATCGCTTTAGTTTTAACGAATATATATATGCCCGCCGCATTTTCCTTTTTTTTCACGTTAATTCTTACCGTATCTAATTTTGAAAGAGTAAGATAAATATCTACGGCCGAAACGCGGCCGTCCTCCCTTTCTATTTCACAGAGCGCCTCGCCGTTTTCACCTTCGTAATCGATCGGAATTTTAAATAACTCGCTTCCCGACATGGCTGAATAAAGCTCTATTAAAGCGCGATTTTCAAGCAGAGCGAATATATTTTCGCGCAGCTGATTAAATGCGGCCTGTTTGGAGGAACTATCGGCGTTATCTGCTCCGCCGCGCATTTTGTCGAGCTCGCCGATAAGCGTGAATAGATCTTTCAGCGCCGCTAAACTCTTATTTTCCGCGGAAACGGCCGATTCGAAAGCGAGCCTCGAAAATGCCGACGCTATTTTCAGGCCGGCATCGGCGGCGCCTGACGGAACTGAATTTTTCATATAACCGAGAAGCCGGCCCGCGGCGAGAGCGGCTTTTTTATTCAAACTCTCCAATTGGGGAATAACGGCGGCAATCTCATCCGCTAAAAGCGAATTGCGCGAAGAAAAAAGATCGTTAAAATCTATACCGCCGCGGAGTTTTTCAAGAAGCGACGCGGCGAGTTTAATCGCGGCCGGCCCGAAAGCGATACCCGACTTATTCAATAAAACGACCGCGTCGGATAACATCTGAATGTCGGCGCCGGATTTTAATAATGAAGCGGCCGCCCCGCCGGCGGCCTGATTCTTAATCTGCGGCAAAGCACCTTCCTGCAAACCGGCCGGAGTTGATTGTTCGCCTGAACGGCCTGCCGTAAAGGATTCTAAAAATTTATTAAGCGATGAAGCTTCCCGTTCGATAGAGCGCGCATCGAGGCGGAGGCCGAAATTTAACCTGGATTCTAAAACGGTCTGCGAATAAGGAATTTTTGCATCTACACCTATATTTTTTAAAATATCGGCGGCGCCTTTCGGCAGGGCTTCAAGGCTTCGGCCCCCGGCGTTATCGCCTGTCACAAGTTTAAAAATAAGTTTGCCGTCAGCCTCGCGCTTAATCAGTTTCAATAATATACTTTCTCCCGATTTAAGCGTTAAATCGGAAAGCGACAGCAAAAAACGGTCGTTTATGGCAACTAAAGCGGTCCCTTCCATAAAGCCCTTGACTTTAGCGGTATAAACCTGGCCCTCGCGGGGAGTAAACTCCTGCGGCGAAGCGCCAGAAGGCTCTACTGGTTTTATACTGCTGACGCTGCTTATTTTAACTTCCGACATTTTTTCCCCGGCGATTTAAATATTTGACTGAAAATAGTTATAAAATTAATCAGTAATCACTAATTAAAAACAAAATAAAAACGGACTGAAACTGATCATGATATATCGATTTTAAAGGTAAGACGGTGTATCGGGCAATAGCCGTAGCGGCGTATGCTTTCGATATGACGCGCCGTACCGTAGCCTTTATGGCTCAAAAAACCATACTGCGGATATTTCTGGTCATATTCGCCCATTATCCGGTCACGGGTGACCTTCGCTATTATTGACGCGGCCGCTATCGAAGCCGATTTAGCGTCGCCTTTGATAACCTTTTTCTGCGAGGTTTTTATCGACGGAATGATCATTGCGTCGTTTAAAATAAAATCGGGCCGTTCACAAAGACTCGAATAAGCCTTATAGACTGCTTGATAAGTCGCCTGAAGAATATTAACGCGGTCTATTTCTTCATTATCGACTATTCCGACGGCCCATTTTACGGCGGGATCGGTGGTCAGCGAAGCAAAAACCGACTCGCGGACTTTTTCAGAAACCGATTTTGAATCGTAAAGGCCGCTGACGTGATAATCGGGCGGCAATATGACCATAGAGGCTACGACCGGGCCCGCTATAGGCCCGCGCCCTGCTTCATCGACGCCCGCGATACTTCGATAACCCGCGGCCCTTAAACGCGATTCAAAATAATGCATCACGTTGTCGGTATTTTTAATGCGCTCTTTTTTAGCGTAGGCGTCGAATATGCTTTCATCGAAAGTCAAGCGTTGATTGACCGGCAGGCCGGTTGTTTCAAAAAGGTCCATATTTTGATGCATTCAGGCTATCACTCCGTTTTTTTATCCGTTTTTTCTTTGATTATTGCTTCAGCGTCTTTCTTCGCGCCCGAGGCTTCGGCATTCGAGGCTTCCTGAGCGCTTTCGCGGGCCGCGGCGGGGTCCATAAATTCCATTCCGGTTATTTTTTTCTGTTTTTCAGGCTGCCCGGCGTTATATTTATTAATTATCTGCTTGGTGTCGTCTTTTTCAGTTCCGAAAAAACTGCTTTTGCCTCTTATCACGGTATTTTCTTTTTCAATTTTATGCGCGGCATGGCCTTTTGCATTAACCCCGTAATATTTATAAATAAGTTTATCCGGCGAGGCTTTGGCGTTTTCGTCTTTAGAAATCATGGCGGCGACCTTTTCGGCATCCGCGACAATTTTAGTTGAAACGGCGCGCTTGATATAGGCCTCGTCGAGCACTCTGACAAACTGGTCGTAAACGCGCTTCTGCCCTTCGTGCACCAACTTGAGCCTGACGACGGTTTCAGCGAGCGACTCTGAAAGCCCCGCCGATTCCATCGCGCTTATCTCGCAATCCGCCAGACAGGAAACGATATCGGAAACGAAGTTTTTTAATTGCTTATCGTTCTGGTTATAAGCGGCCGCATAAGTCACGAACATATTTTTTAATTTTTTTATAGAAAATTTGAGGTTTTCTATATTTTTAAAATGGGCCGGAAGCTCGGCTTCCATTACTTCGGCCCTGGCTGCCGGCGTGAAAAATATAAACACGCCCGAAACCATGAACAAAAAAAGATATCTTAAAGTTTTCATCTCTGGCATCTCCTTTAATTGAATCAGAATAATAAATCAAAAACAAACAAAACGGCCGACGCATTATTCGTCGTCTTCGTTTTTACTTAATCCGCCTATTTCATAACGCTTTATATCGCGCTTCGATATGGACACCCAGAAATTATCACCCATTATATTTCTTATGCGATTATCGTATTTAATTTTAAATTTGCGCGGCATTAGCAATTTGCCGTCTTCGCCTTCCTGGCGGTTAAGATTGGTTACGGTATAATTTCCGATTACGTTGACCTCTTCGCCGCCGAATATAGAATCTTTGGCATATACTGAAGCCTGAATATTAATTTTAGCCCTCTGCGGTATGATTATTTTTCCATTTTGTGAAACGATGGTCAGCAGGGTTTTATCATCGATAAGTTTCACGTCGCCCTGAACGTAAATATTGTCGGTGACGATAAGTATTCCGCGGCCTTCGAGAAAGCCGGCTATTTTGAGATCGCCTTTTATGAGAGTTATTCCGTCGAGCTTATATGGATTGTTTTTTTCGCCGAAGATAAAATGGCCGTGAGGAATGATTTCAGTCGCGTATAATTCGGCGTTCTGCAGAAGCTGTTTAAGATTTTCAGGGTCGGTTTCGTTCGGATACTGCTTCAGGTAATTAGGAAAGGTGCTCCAGCGGGTATATTGCTCGACCTTCGGAGTGGGCTTCTGGTTTTGTATTACATAGGGCACCAATTCGTAATAGTGCTTTTTTATATCGCCTTCGAATTTGGTCGCCCACGACATAAACCTGTCGTGGAGGCGGTTATTGCAGAACGGATAACCGACCTCCGGCCTTTCGTAGTAATTATTGGAAACAAAGTAATTTATTATATCGTCAACGTCGAAAAAAGGCAGATAAATATGGACGACTCCGTTCGTGCGAACTCTGCCTGCGACTTTATAGGCCTTGAATATATCTTCCATTTTCTTTTCCTGAGGCTTGGTGAATTTAGTTTTTGTGACAAAATCCCTGACTATATCTATCATTTCTTTCATCGAGCCTTTAAGATAGGGCAGAAGCCTCTGAAAATCATCGACAAACCCCTGGGCTATGACGATCAGATTCGAAAGCCCGTGTTCGAGGATAAAATCGCCTTCTTTGATATATTCGGTCTTTTCACCCGATATGAACAGAGTGTATTCGGTGGCTATGGGCGTAAGGTCCATAACCTTGATATCGCGTATGACTACGAGCGTCCTTGAAATGTCTTTTAATTCGCCGTTAGTGGAAAGCATTCTGACGGTTCCGGCGGCCGTTATTTTTAGTTTTCCCTGCCAGCCGCCTAATTTTTTAGGATTGGCGAATGAAACGGTGTCTTTTTTGTACTGCTCGAGCTTCGGCGGCACTTCTTTTTCGCGCAGAAGCGATCCGAATGGCGTTTCTTTCAAATCGAAAAATTCTATTTTTACGTAATATTTCGAATCGCCCGAGAATTCCGGATCGGCGAAACTGAGCTGAAAATCCTGCGCGCTGTGATAATCTAAAATTTTAAGAAGGTTTTCGTTGACCTCTTTTTTTTCATTTACCAAAGGAGTGCGGAAGATGTTTTTAAGCTCGTAAATAGCCCTCTCGACGCCGGCTTCGGCCAGATAATAAGCCGCCTGCGATTTACCCTGATGATAGGTCTGCGAATATTCGGACAGAAATGAAAATAAAAAAGAGAAACCTAAAATAAAAATAACCGATATCGCCCCCATTACCAGCACGTAACTCGAAGCCGAAATATCAGTGAAAACGAAATTAACGGATGCTGCCCGCTTTTTTATACAGGGTATGCCCTCTATATTTTTAGTATTTTTATATTTTTTTATAAACATTGACAATTCCGTCCGGCTTTTAATCTTATATTTTCAAAGGCTATTCTACCAGATTTTATGGATTAAGTCAATAAAAGCCGTTCGATTCTTCGATAGTTTTCAGCGCTCGATAAATAGAGGCGCCTTAATTGACTAAGCCGCAAGGATATGGTATAATCTTTCAGACAAAAGTAGCGGCGCGGGCCGGCGAAAAGGTCCGTTATCGTTTTATCGAGGTAAAGGAGAGATTTTTAATGAAAGAAAATTTTTATAACATAAACGACGCCATAGAGGCGGCCGTCAGAATCGAACGCAGCGGCGTCGATTTATATCTCAAACTCTATGAAGGCTCGAGCGTGCATGCCGCGCGGGATGTTTTCAACTTTCTTGCCGCCGAGGAAGAAAAACACATAGGCGTCTTCAGAAAACTTCTCGAAACCAGCGCCGATTACGCGCCGCGCTATAAATACCCGGGCGAATATGAACAATATCTTGAGGGAATAGCCAGCCGCATGAGCGGCGCGGTCGAAAAAAGCGCACTTGCACTCGCCGCGGGAAGCGTTGAAGACGCCATAAAAATAGCCGTTGAACTTGAAAATATGTCGATAGACTTTTATTCCGAAGTAAAAAAACAATTCGACGGCGCCAGCGCCGAAATAATCCAGCAGATTATCAACGAAGAAAAAGGCCACTTAGCTAAACTCGAAGCAATAAAAAACGATATCAAGTTTTAATTTATTTCATTTTAAATTACTTTAAATTAAAACTCGATTCACGGTCCGAACAGACGATATCCTGACTTATTTAGTTGCGTTATCTATTATTTTAAAGCTGCCGGTTTCTTCGGTATTCACGTAAAGGCCGCGAAATTCGTCTTCCCAGTCTTCGACGCGCGTATCATCGCTTAATTTAAGGCTTTTGCGGCCTCCCTCGCAAAGCGTCACTTTGCCGGAAACGATTTTAATATTGTGAATGTATATGCGGCCGTAATGATATCCGGCGATGCCTTTTTTGATATAAACGGCGAGCTCCATCCTGTGCTTCGCGCCGGGGCTCAATGCTATTTTGCCGAAATCAAAAACCCGCACGCGGCCTTCCGCAGACTTTTTAGCTATTTCTACGCCGTCCACTACTAAAGTAACGCTTGACGGCGCAGGCTTGTTTTTTCTGGATTCGATTTTAAAAATAGTGTGAAGATATCCGCAAGTTTTGGCATCGGCGGCAGGATATGAGTAAAACTTAGTTTCGCCCGCGCAGTTATTGCAGAGGCGTCTGCCTTTTCCATTACATTTAATGCAGTGCTTTTCATCGTCGCGATAGAGCGAAGTGTTGCTTTTTGCCATTCCTGAGCCTTTGCAATTGCCGCATACTACAAGGCCTTTAGCGTCGCATTTCGTGCATTTATGGGCCTGGCCGGTTTCAACGGGATCCTTTGCGGCGGCCGGTTCGCAATAAACGGGAGACGCCGAAAAAATATATGCGCAAATAAATAAAATTACGCCGGCATAAACACAAAGTGTTTTAATGCGGCCGGCATTGAACAATTTACCTTTAATCCGGATTTTTTCTTCTAATTTAATTTTCATCGAGTTACCTTCTTTTCCATATTAAAATTTTAAATCGAATGCCGTGTAGAACTCTTTTTCGCTGCCTTCTCCGAGCCTGAACGCCACGCCTGTTTTACCCACTAAAGGCGTTTTTCTGAAAATTAAAAGACGGGTTTTTAATTCGAGGCCGGCCGATCTATGCCACTTTGCGCCTTTTAAATTATCGCCGACGGCGGCTATATCGTAAAAAAGCGCGGGATAAACTTTATTGATAGATAATATCTTTAACTGCAGAGGCCTGTCTATATTGCGGTGAGAATATTCGAAAGAATAAAGATTGACTTTTTTTCCGATTACAGGCCTTGTCGAATATCCGCGAAGATCGTTGTGGCCGCCTATCTGAAAGTCGTAATCGCCTGACGATGCGCCGATGATCGTTCTTAATTTAACGGTATTTTTGAGCCTGCCGTCGATCATCATCCATTTGGAAGCGTCTATTTTACTAACTTTGTAATTATAAAAAGAATTGAATCTCGGAGTGCTGTTTTGATGATAGATCGAAACGGCGTGAGCGTTGATCGGGTGAATATCGGCATCGACGGTATTTTCCGCGCTGTAATTTAAAAGTTTTAAAAAATAGCCGCGGTCTTTATATTCGCCGTTAAAAAGCTGAGGGCGCGTAAGCGCTAAGCGCGGAGAAATAGAGTTAGCCGAAATTCTGCGGTCGAATATATCTATGGTCGCGACTGAATCGAACAGTTTATAATTGACGAATAAATCTGCTCCCCTTATATTTTCGAGCACGCCGGGCCTCAAATCGCGGACTATGTCGTAAACCGAAACGCCTAACGAAGGCTTAAAGCCGCGGTATATATAAGAAGCGTTCAAGTTGCGGTATTTAGATGAACCCGCAAGCAGCTGATAATCGATAACATGGCGGTTAATGGCGTCTGAAACCCTTCCCTGAAAACCATATAACGATTTCGAGGTCTGCGAACCGGCCATCGGAATTAAATAATCGAGCTTCAAATCGTTTTTGTAAGGCTTGATCACGGCCGATTCAGGACCGGACGCCGGCGTCACTGAAGACGGTCTCGATAGCGGCGCTATCGAAGAAGAAGGTGATAAAGCTGATTTCGATTTTACCGAAAACGCAGGCCGTGAAGCCGAAGCTATTTTTTCTGCGCCGGCGGCGGATTCGATCTTCTCGTTTTCAGCTTCTATGTATTTTTTGCCGGATTCGATCAAAGTTATATCCGAACCGTAATAAGTCTGCGTTACGACCGCGAAACGATTAAACGCGGGGCAATAATCGTAATCGAGGACCGATTCGCTGAAATCGGTGAGCTGTTTCATATCTGAAACGATAAACCCTTTCCGGCCTTTTTCAAGACGCATATAACAAATATTGAATATACCTTCGCGGTCTTTTATGAAAAACACTTTATAGGAACCGTCTTTTTCTTTATAAACGCGGGGCTTGATCACTATGCCGTCAAAAAAAGTGAGCGGCGATATTTTTGCATAGTCCGGCGATTTTTTGTCGTAGTTAAGATAAGCTATGCTGAAACGGCCGTCTTTAAAATAATTCAAAAACATTATTTTTTCGGATTTATCCGCAGCGGCCGATTTTTTATATCCGTGAGGCACCTGTATATCGTATATGGCGCAGTTATAACCGGGAGAGGCGATCTTTTCGCGAATATTACCGTTGAAATCGATACGGCATAAATTTGTGGCGCCCGCTTCCTGCCGGATACACAATATGGTTTTATCGTCATAGTCATAAACGGGATTCGCCGCCTTGAGCCAGCGCGTTATGCGTTTTATGGCGCGGGTTTTAACGTCGTAACGAAAAATGTCGGAAACTAAATTGTCGTATTTATCTCTTGATTTACGGCAAAAAAGAATGAATTCAGAGTTTTTATCAAGAAAATAGTTATCTTCTAAATTATCGATAAGTTTCTTATTGCCGCCCGTTGGAATGTCTATGCTAAAAAGCGACAGCCGCCTCGCGTCACGGCCCTTGTTCGATAATAAAAATAAATTACTGCCGTCGCAGTTAAATGAAGGCGAGATATTAAGGCCGCTGTAAAAGCCTATGGATTTTGAATAATCTTTGATCGATTTCTTACCCTCGACCTGCTTTTTATATTTAGCGAGACTATGGCTCTGCCACTCTTTAAAAAACTGGTTAAGCGAAATTTTAGTGACTTTCTTGAATGAATAATTAAACGAATTGAGCTTGAAGTATGAAAGGTTCTCCATAATATCTGAAATCACTCGCTGGCCGAATCTTTCAACCATATAATCGACCATGGAATTGCCGATATGATATCCTAAACGGCGTCCCTGATAATTAAAGAAATAAAAAATCTGAAGGTCCGAAAGATTTAAAAATTTATTTGACAGCACCGCCGTTCTTACGGCCGAATCCTTAACCGCGTTCCAGCCCGACTCTTCGTGCTGCGCGACGCCCTCGATAAACCACATCGGAGTTACGCCCCATCCTACAAGACGCCCCG
The DNA here is from genome assembly GCA_964436235.1 of uncultured bacterium. Classification (GTDB taxonomy): domain Bacteria; phylum Muiribacteriota; class UBA9980; order UBA9980; family UBA9980; genus UBA9980. The sequence continues at coordinate 18,437 of CAYTCW010000004.1, read as the reverse complement.
TGCCCAATTTAACCACCCGGTCGAGTTTAACGCCCATCAGGTAATGAGTCAACTCGTGCCTTATAATAGATTCAATCCATATTTTATCGGAAAGCTCGGTCGAATCGGGAAGCGCTATGCTCACCCATATTTTATTTTGAAGTATATTTGTGAAACCGAAAGGCGCGTCGCCCGCATCGTATAAAATAAGGGGAATGCCGGACGGAATTTTTTTCATATTGAAAGTGCGGGATATATCCGCCGCGGCGCTTTCGGCTATAGCCGCAGCCGAGCGGGCAAAGCCGTCGTTCGTGTTATGATAATACACATTAAAGTGCGGCGATTTTAAAACGCGCCACGACGCGAAATCTAGATTGAGCGCGAATGCGCAGGAAGCAAAAATGGAAAACGATAAAATAATCGGAATTATAAATAAAAAGCCGCCAAGAATATTAAGTTTGAACGAATGGTTAAATTTTGATTTTAAGTACGCCATAACTCTTTCAATAATAAAAATTAGTGAGCCCATTTTATCAAATATGGACTATAAAGTCAATAAATTTAATGAGTTTATTTAGGCGGCGCGAACGCTTCATTCTTCGAGACGGGAACAGATTTCATTCCACGATAGATACAACGATTCCGTTTCGCTTTTTAAATCGGAATAGCTTTTATTAAATTTTTCGGTGTCAGCGTAAGAAAGCGGACGGCCCTCGAATTCGTTCGAAGCGAATATCGCTTCTATCCTTTTGAGTTCGCTTTCGTTTTCAGCGATGCGCGCCTCGATCTTTTCCAGGTCATTTTTAAGCATCCGTTCGGCGTTTTTTGAAAGTTGATTTTTCTTAGGCGCTTCTTTGCCCGATTCCGTTGCGGCGTCTTTTGAAGAAAACGGCGTTTTTTTGCCGTCCTGGCCGCCTTTATTTTTTTCCGGCTGGCCGGCATTTCGTTTTCTTCCGCCATCGGGACTTTCACGAACGGTTTCATTCGATTTTTTTTCGCCGCCCGAGCTTTTCTCTTTGTAATAAGAGTAATTGCCGTTATAGCACTTAACGCGCCTGCTTTCTAAAACGATAAGCGAACTGGCGACCTTGTCTATAAAATAACGGTCGTGAGAAACGAAAATAATAGTGCCGTCGAAATTTAAAAGCGCCTGCTCGAGAGCTTCTTTCGCCTCGATATCAAGGTGATTGGTGGGCTCGTCGAGTATAAGCGTGTTTGCCCCGCCCATTATTATTTTCGCCATAATCAGCCGGCTTTTTTCGCCGCCGGAAAGAGAGGCGACGCTTTTAAAGACATCCTCGCCGAAAAAAAGATATTTAGCCAGATATTTGCGCAGCTCGCCTTCGCTCATAAGCCGTTTTATATTCCAGATTTCGTCTATCACGCGATTGGAAGCATCTAAACCGCCTAACAGCTGGTCCTGGTAACCGTAAACCACGTTATGGCCTTTTATCAGCGCGCCGCCGAAATCTTCGTCGAGGCCCATGATCATTTTTAATAAAGTGGTTTTTCCGGCGCCGTTGCCTCCGATAATCCCGGTTATCGAGCCCCTTTCAATTTCGAACGAAGCGTCTTTAAATAAAAGTTTGCTGCCGAAGGCTTTGCTGAGTTCTTTGGCGCTTACGACCACCCGGCCCGATTCGATTTCCATATTTCTTGAAAAATCGAGTTTAACGTTACGGCTGTATATCGCCGGATCTGAAAGCCGTTCGAGACGGTCTATGAATTTTTTGCGGCCTCGGGCCATTTTGGATTTTATACCCGCTTTATATTTAAGATAAAACTCTTCCGTTTTTTTAATAAACTCCTGCTGGCGTTCGAATTCGTCTATCCTCTCGCTCTGGCGAAGTTCGAAAATTTCGGAAAAATCGGAGTAATTGCCTGGAAATTCCTCGAGTTTCATATTATAAAGATAGAGCACGGCGTCGGCTACGCTGTCTAAAAAATAACGGTCGTGCGATATTATAAGAGCCGCCGTAGAAGAATTTTTAAGATTATTCTCGAGAAATTCGAGCGAAGAAGTATCTAAATAATTTGTCGGCTCGTCTAAAATAATAAGGTCGAATTCTTTGAGCAGTAATTTGCAAAGCTGCGCCCGCGTTTTCATTCCGCCTGAAAAGGCGGCTAAAGGTTTTAAATATTCGTCGGGACAGAATCCGAGTCCGTTTAGCACCGAATTAATACGCGAATTAAGCGTATAACCGCCCTCATGCTCGTATCTTTCGGTTAAAGATGAATATTGCTCCATCATAGCGTTATATGAAGCGCTTTTTTCGTATCCGTGCTTTACTTTAGATATTTCATGCTCTAATTCCTTGATTTTATTTTCGATTTCAAACAAATAACCAAAATCGGTTTTAATATAATCGATAAGCGGGACGGTTTCGGCCTGTGCGCCGATATGCTGATCGACGTAGCCGAGACGAATATCGCGTTTTTTGACTATATCGCCTTCAGATGGCGTCAGAATACCTTTTATTAAATTGATGATGGTGGTCTTTCCTGAGCCATTACGGCCTATCAGGGCTACTTTCGAGTTGTCCCTGATCATAAATGACGCCGATTTGAGAATGTCCTGCGCGCCGTATGAAAAACTCACTTTATTAAAACTTAAAAGCACTTAAATAACCTCCGCGCGGATTTTATCGATTAAATTGGAATTGCGGTCAACGACTTTATTATTGCCGAGCGCTATGTAGATAGCCTTTTTAGTCCCGACGAGCACCACCAGCATTTTAGCGCGCGTGACCGCGGTATATAAAAGATTACGCTGCAGCATTATAAAATGAGATGTCAAAACGGGTATAACGACCGCGGGATACTCCGAGCCCTGGGATTTATGGATGGTAATGGCGTAAGCGAGCTCGAGGCTGTCTAAATCGTTATATTCATATTCGATCTGGCCCTGCGGAAAATCTATTACTAATGAGCGGTCCTGAGTCCGCACGTCGCTTATCTTTCCGATATCGCCGTTGAAAACGTTTTTTTTGTAGTCGTTTTCGTTCTGGATGACCTTATCGCCGAGCTTGAATTTACGGGTTTTGTGAAACAGCTCCAGCGTGGACTTATTAAGCGCGCCCTGAAGAACGCCGTTAAGCGAAGTTACGCCGCACTCGCCTCTATACATCGGGCAGAGCACCTGAACGTCGTCGATCGGCCTGAGCGCGAATTTATCGGGTATGCGCTCGGTGACCATCTTAATTATAGTTGCGGCAGTCGCGGCCTGGTCCTCTTTTTCGATAAAATAAAAATCGGAAAGCGCTCCGCCGTCGGTTTTATCCGGAAAAAAAGGCATTTCACCGTTATTGATGCGGTGGGCGTTGGTGATAATCAGGCTTTTTTCGTCCTGGCGGAAAATCCGGTCGAGCGATATGACCGGTATTATCCTCGATGCGATTATATCTTTTAAAACGCTTCCCGGCCCGACCGACGGCAACTGGTTGATATCGCCGATAAGCACGATTTTAGCGTGAGGCGCGACGGCTTTAAGCAGATGATGCATCAGCACTATATCTATCATCGAAACTTCGTCGCAAATCAAAACGTCGCAGTCGAGAGGATCGTCGGGCCCCTTCAAAAATCCCTTGCCGCCGGGCGAAAATTCGAGAAGCCGGTGGATGGTTTTAGAAACTTCGCCGGTGGATTCCTCCATTTTTTTAGCGGCGCGCCCCGTAGGCGCGCATTGCAGCACGCTCAAGCCGAGCATTTTAAAAGCCCTTATAATACCGCGTATGGTGGTGGTTTTTCCGGTTCCGGGCCCGCCGGTCAACACCATCGCCTTTGAAATAAGAGCGGTATTGATGGCTTCGAGCTGAAGCGGCGAATATTTTATCTTCGAGCTCGATTCGATTTTAGATATTACCGAATCCACCTCGCAGACAATCTTTTTAAAAGGCGTCTGAAATATTTTAACGATATTTTTCGCGGCGCGGGCCTCTGAATAATGCAGGGCTTCAAGATAAACCTGATCGCCGTTTTCAACGGCTATTTCTTTATCCGCGTACATTTTTTCGATTATTCCTTCGAAGCGCGGAGGCGTTATATCGATAAACTGCTTCAGCTCTTCAAAAAGTTTTTCTTTACAGGCAAACACATGGCCTTCGCCCACCTGCTGGCCTAAGCAGTAAATTACGCAGGCGCGGGCGCGAACGTCGGAATCCTCCGGAATGTTCATCGAAAGAGCTATCCGGTCGGCGCTCTTAAAACCGATACCGTATATATCGTCGGCGAGCCTGTAAGGATTTTCGGTCAGAAGCGCTATGGAATTTTCGCCGTAGCGTTTATAAATTTTAGTGGCGATTGACGTTGAAATACTATATTTTTGAAGAAATATCATTATTGAACGAATCTCGCTCTGGGTTTTCCAGGACTCGGCGATACGCTCCAACCGCCAGTCGCCGATGCCGTCGATCTCTAAAAGCGCGCGCGGCGTTTTTTCGATAACTTCGATGGTGGCCGCTTTGAAATGATTGGTTATACGCTCGGCCATTTTCGGGCCGATGCCGCGGATAAGACCCGAGCCTAAATACTTTTTAATGCCGGTAATGGTATTGGGAAGTTTTACTACATAATCCGACACCTTGAACTGCCGGCCGTATTCTTTATGGCTCTGCCACTCGCCGGTCATTTCGACGAATTCGCCCACATTTATAGCCGCGAAGGTGCCGACTATAGTTACAAGCTCCCTTTCGCCTTCACACTTAGCCCGCGCCACGCAGTAATTATGCTCTTCGTTAAAATAAGTGATGCGCTCGATCGTACCGCATAATTTTAATTCGGCGGCGCCGGCGTTATTATCCGTTTTTGATTTTATATCCGTCATCAGCTGTTAACCATCCTCCGCAGTATTGAAATAAGGTAAAACACAAACCCGGCGCCGGTAATGACTATAAACATGGTCTTGATATCTTCGTATTTAATCTTGAGATTAGCGGCGTTTACAACGATAAAAGCCGCGCTCAGCGCCGGTATCGCCGGAATGCCACGGTGCGTGAGCACTACCGTTAAAAAAGTGAGAAAAAACGAAAACGCGAATCCGACGTATGTTTTTTTTGCGTTTAATTTAAAATTCATCGCCGCGCCCATAAGGATCGTAGCGAATAAAAAATCGGAAATGCCTATGTACTGTCTTAAATCGCCGGCGCTGAGAGTCGGATAACGCATCAGCAAATAATTTAATGCCCCGGATTTTGTGCTGACCAGCTCGGAGGTGACTCCGTAAAAAACCGACCATATATCGGCAAAAGCAGCCACCAGACATAATGGTATCAAAAACGCGGCCTCGTCTATGCGAACCGCTATAATGCGGCCGATAAGTCCGGCGGCCGATATCAGACATAATAAAGAAACCAGGGCCCCGATTACTTCCATGTAAAAACCGGCGCCGGAAGTAAGTGTTATAAACAATATGTGAACGAAAATAAAAAACGAGGAAAGCGCCGTGTAGGCGGTCAGGTTAAAAGGCAGATGAAGAACCCTGTAAAGTATGTAGAGCGCCGTTAGCGACAGCGACATGGCCGAAATCAAATACGATAGTTTCGGCGCGACGCCAGGCAGGAGTTTTGCCGCAACGAAAATAGTTATAAAACAAAAAATAAAAACTATATACGCCACTTCGAGCGCCTTTAAATCCGGAGCGTGAAATCCTTGCGCGGCTGAACCCGTTTCGTTTTCTCCCGCGATCGGATTGTTTATCGATTTAAAAAAATCGATGATGCCGTTTATAAAAACGCTTAACTTGCGGTTGAGCGGCTCAAAAAGAAACGCCACTATCAAAGCGGATATCGCGCCGTAAATATCGGCGCTCGACTTGAAGATGCTTTGAAAGAAGTTCTCCAGAAAATTCTGGATGACCACGTAAACCCCTGAAATTAAAATCGCAAGAAGTGAATAAATAAGAGCGTTATTAAACATTATGGAAATATTGAACGAACGGTGCCTGATAATTGAAAAAGCCAGCAGCGTTACCGATAAAAAAACGGCGGCCGGAAAAATTCCGCAAACATAGAGGATGTCGCGGCCGGAAGCCGACTGATGAAAGAAATTAAAATAAACCATGGAAGCCGAAGCGAAAACCGCGGGAATAAAGATCGAATAAAATATTGACTTTATCTGCGTATAAAATTCATTATCAAGCGCTCTGAGCCGGTAACTTTTAACGAAAGGCATAAACGAAAAAAATAAAATAAAGCAATAAAGCGGGATTATATAAACGGCCGTAAAACCGGCATGAATGTAAAAACCTCCGTCAAAAGCGCTTACGCTTATTTTAAGCGCGCCGGTTTCGATAAGCCGCGCCAGAAATAAAAACACTATGAAAAAAGGGAAATTAATCAACCAGTAAAGCCACTGCGGCTCGATTTTAATGAAATTATTATACGCGCTCGAAAAACAGAATAAAACGGGCGGCAAAAATAAAAAAGGAAGCGCCATAGCCGTAAGATATGATTTGGCGCCCGCCGCGTCAGAGGCCATTACGGCTTTAATTTCGAATAAATTGATAAGAATGAAAACGCAGATTAAAGCAAGAAACAAGTAATTGCGCGGATTTTTATCGTCGCGTTCATAAACGAAAAAACCGAGCCCCGCAGACATTATAACTATAAATAAAGGCGCGAGTATGTAAATATCTTTCATAAGCGTCAACCGGCCATAATTTTAAGGCGCGAAAGGTTTTGCGGCCGGCAGAAGGAGCCGAAAACCGCTCTTACGCTTTCCCGCGTAAGGTTTTGGATGGTTTCGACGTAATCGAAACAGGCGGCGGCAGACCTTTCATAAAATACCTGCTGGCCGATAAGCCGGGCCGCTGAAGCCGCAAAAGAAGCCGAATTTTCAAAGCGTTTGATAAGCTGGGTTTTAGCGTCTTCGAGTTCGGATGGCGACGGGCCTTCATCAGCGAACCTCTCGATCTCTTCGGCTATCTTTTCAGCGGTAAGCTCTATCTTTTCGGCCGAAGCGTTCGCATAGCAAAAAAACGCCCCAGCAAGCCCTAACGGGATATATTCGGAAAATATATTATAGCACAGCCCGAAATTTTCGCGGATATTCCACAAGCGGCGTCCCGCATAATCGGAAAGTATGTGATTGGCCGCCGAAAATGCCGCGCTGCCGGTTTCGCCGAAAGCGGGGGCGGCGGAGCCTATCACTATGGTGCATTGGGCCTGGCGCGACTTTATTTCGCGGTTGAAGGCTTTAAAACTTTCGGGAACGCCGCTAAATATTTTTGGCTCCGAACGGGCGGGGCGCGAAAGTAATTCGCTGAAATTATCGCGTATGATATCTTCGCAATTTAAACCGGAAGATACCGCCATGCTTATAAAAGGACTTTTAACTAACGAATCGTAATATTTTATAATATCGCCGGCTGCTATATCGTTTAATTTATTGCCATTCGAAAATACCGCCTTTTTATACGGGGTATTTTCAAATAAATTTGTAAGAAATCCCCAGAAAGACAGTTCGAAAACGTCATCCTGTATGGATTTAATCAAATTTTTAACGGCCGCGCGGGACTTTATCAGCATGGTTTTATTAAAATGAAAATCCGTGAAAAGCGATTTTAAATAAGACAGCTTTTCGGCTGTCCAGCCGCCGGCCGTCGCGGCTTCGAATTTAAAATAATCAAGATACGAATTACAGTCGAAATAAATGCCTCGCGAATCCGAAAGCATGTAATTTTCATACATGGTAGATTTAACGGTTTTCCGGCCGAAAAGCTCCGCCGTGATATTGGCGTCTCCCGCTTTAAACGAAGCCGCCACGCCGCCTTTTATAAATAAAGTAAGCGTCGAATAATCAGCGCAGGGATCTACAATGGAGCAAAGCATTGAATTTTGACCGATACGGGCCGTTTGTGCCCCGCGAAACGCGCCGGTTCCGGCCGCGGAAAGCCTTTTGCCCGCGGCTGACGGGGACGGCTCCGGCGTCAAGATTTGCGCGCGCCGCCCCTCGTCGAATTTTTCGATTTTTTTCAAAATCGGCGTCATAGTTTTAAAATAGGCCGAACGCTTCGACGCGCAAACCGAAGTAAGTTCAACGCTGTTATAATCGCAGGTTTCGACGCTCGAGCGCAGGTAATTTATAAAATCGCTATATTTAAGTTCCATTATGGCTTTAGCCGCATGATTATATGAACCCTGACCGAGAATATGATTGAAAGTGGATAACTCGCTGCAATAAGTGCGGGGATTTTCAATTTCCTGCATATAATCGAGCAAAAAGCATTTTTTGATCGATTCGAAATAGCTTTCGCTCACGAACCGCGACACGCCCGAAATAAAATTATTGATACCGGCTTTGACTATGGATATTTTCGAAGGTTCGGCGGAGGCAAGAACCGTAAGCATCCACATTCCATATTTAAAAACAAGATCGGTGGTAAGACTGTTTACCGCGTTATATTCATCTTTTAGCATATATAAGAGCGGCGATGATTTAAGCGAAGAAAAAACGTAGGGCAGAAACATCGCGCAGATGTGCCCGCCGCTTAAAGAAGAAGGCGTAACGAAGCCTATCGCGTAATAATTTTGAATGAACTTATCGCGTTTTTTTATTATATAACGCCCCTTAGTATTTTTAACGCCGAGATAATCGTCATTTTTCGCTGGAGAAAACCTGTTTTCCCAGACTCCGGCGCCGAATTGCTCTTCTACCGACGATAATATTTCCGTAGAGCCAAAAGCGCCCGCTATGGTAAGCGAGCAATTCGACGGCGTAAAATAATCGCGGTGATAAGAAGAAAGCGCCGTGGCAGTCAGCCTTCCTACGCTCGCGGGCGTTCCGAGTATTTCGCGGGAGTAACACGAACCTTTGTAACAGGCCTTTTCAAGTTTAAGCATTACCAGATCTTCGGGATCGTCTCTGTAAAAACGCATTTCTTCTATAATAACTTTTTTTTCAAGCTCTATTTCACCTTCGGGAAACAAAGGGTTAAGCGCCAGTTGAGAAAGCACCTCGAGCGCTCTTGATATATGGGCGTGCGGGATCTGTATTTCGATGCCGAGAGAATCGGAAGTGGTAAAAGCGTCGAGCGAACCGCCGAGTTTATTTATAATCGAGGTGATCTCGTAATTTGAATATTTACGGCTGCCTTTAAAAAGAATATGTTCGAGAGCATGCGTTATCCCGTTGTTTTCGGAATTTTCCGTGTACAGACCGCATTTAGCCAGAAAAACTATGGCGCTATAGGGCTTAGCCGGACTGAAATCGCCGGCAAGCGAAACGGCGAAGCCGTTGGAAAGCTCGAAAGTTTGTGGTTCGATTAAAGCTAAATTAAGCATATTTAAGATATGATATTTTATTATAAAGCGGCCGATAAGTCAATACATTTATCAAAAATTAAAAAGCCCCCTTTTACGGAGGCTTCTTAATTTTTTAGTTATAATGCTATATCAATAGATGATTATTTTCAATGCCTAAGCGGCCATGCTTTCGCCTGCCGTCTTTAATTCAGGGGCTTTCATGCCCTTTTCGCGCATAAGTCTGTGGAGCTTGGTTTCGATCAATTCGAATCCGTTGGGAAGATCCAACATATTGACTTCCGGTCCTAAAATATCGGAATAATTCTGTCTGATCCACATTTTGAGTCTGTCGCGCAGTTCATTTGTCCCCGTAACATTGAAAATATGCTTTGAATTTGCTGCTGGTAATACCATTAATGTTCACCTCTTTATTTATTTTTTGTGCTGTAAATTAAATATCGGCGAAAGATTATAAAACTTTAAGTTTTTTATATTGAAATATTGGAAAACTTATGGTATAATCTGAAATCAATTTCCGGATTGTATATATAGATAGTAATAGTCATACAATAAATTACGAAATTTACGAAAAAATTAAGGGGGAAACCAATGAAGGTATTTAAAACCGAAAAAATCAGAAACATGTGTACTCTGGGCCATTCCGGCACGGGCAAAACCTGCCTTACCGACGCTATGCTTTATAACACAGGCAGCATCGACAGGCTTGGCAAATCAGACGCCGGCACTCTGACCTGCGATTTCGATCCGGAAGAAATAAAAAGAAAAACTTCTATTTCAACCGCTATTGCTCCGTTCGAATATAAAGACCACAAATTTAACGTGCTAGACACTCCGGGTTACGACGAGTATATAGGCGAAACTCTTAAAGCCCTTAAAGCCGCCGATTTCGCCCTGCTGACGCTTTCGGCCGATGCGGGCGTCGAAGTGGGTACCGAAAAAGCTTTTGAATACGCTGAAAATGCGAAACTCCCCATAATTTTCTTCGTCAATAAGATAGATAAAGAAAGTTCTGATTTTGACAGAGTTTTCGACGATATATCCTCGAAACTATCCAATAAGGTCCTCGCCGTCACCGTGCCTATGGGCAAAGCTGCCGGTTTTAAAGGCGTTATCGACGTCATCAAAATGAAATCGTATTCTTTTTCCGCCGACGGAAAAACTTTTAAAGAAGATGCGATACCCGCCGAATATAACGACTTAGCCAAAAAATACCGCGAAAAATTAGTCGAAGCCGCCGCGGAAGCCGATGAAGACCTTGCCATGAAATATTTAGAAGGCGCTGAAATCGCCGACACCGAAGTTCAAAAAGCTCTTCTGACCGGTATCCGCGAAGGCATAATATTTCCGATATTAACCGGCTGCGCTCTTACAAATATGGGCATTCAGCCTCTTTTAGATTTTATGATAGAATTCATGCCCAATCCTTCGCAGCGCCCCGCAGTCGAATGCGTTAACCTTAAAACCGACGCTCAGGAAAAACGCTCATTTAAAGACAGCGAATCTCTCGCCATATATATTTTCAAATCTTTCGGCGAAGCCGGCCTCGGCGATCTCAACTTTTTTAAAGTCATGTCCGGCGTTTTAACCCCCGGCATCGATTTAACTAACTCCCGTTCGAACCAGTCAGAAAGAATAGGAACGCTTTATTCACTGCGCGGCAAAACCCGTGAAGACGTCGCCGAATTACACGCCGGCGACATCGGCGTTATAGTTAAATTAAAAGCTACGAAAACCTGCGATACGCTCTCTGACCCGGCCTGCAAACTTGAATTCCCGCGTATCGAATTTCCCGAACCGCTTTACAGCCTCGCGATTTTGCCGAAAACCAAGGACGATCAGCAAAAACTTTCAACGGCGCTTTCAAAACTCGCCGAAGAAGACCCGACTTTCAAAGTTCACACTTCGGCCGAATTCAGCCAGACCATTATATCGGGCATGGGCGAAATTCACGTTGAAATGATGCTCGAAAAAATCAAACGCAAATACAACGTCGGCTGCGAAATGCAGACACTGCGCATTCCATATCGTGAAACTATCAGAAGAACGGCTAAAGCACAGGGTAAATTCAAACGCCAATCGGGCGGCCGCGGCCAGTTCGGCGACTGTCATCTCGAATTAAAACCCAATGTGGGTAAAGGTTTTGAATTTATAGATAAAATAGTCGGCGGCGTCGTACCGAAACAATATATAGGCCCCGTTGAAAAAGGCGTTACCGGAAAAATGGCCGAAGGCGTTATCGCGGGCTATCCGGTTATAGACGTTGCGGTAACTATCTATGACGGCTCATATCACGAAGTCGATTCCTCGGCACAGGCCTTCGAAGTCGCCGGCTCGCTCGGCTTTAAAAACGCCTTCGCCGAAGCCGATCCTTATCTGCTCGAACCTATTTACGCGATCGAAGTTATCGTTCCTGAAAGCTACATGGGCGATATCATGGGCGATTTAAACTCACGCCGCGGCAGAATAATGGGCATGGAAGGCAAAGGCAAAAACCAGGTCATTAAAGCGCATGTGCCTCTCGCCGAACTTCTCAGCTACGTTACCAATTTAAGATCGCTCACTCAGGGCCGCGGTTCATTCAAAATGACCTTCGACCACTATGAAGAAGCTCCCGCTAACGTCGCGCAGCAGCTTATAACCGAATTCGAAAAAGCCAAAGAAACCGGTGCTTAATTAATAACGCCGGCATTTATATGACATTGCGCCGGTTCG